>JBPYFA010000336.1:0-9645 GCA_051986585.1 Vicinamibacterales bacterium
GTCGACAACGGCTTTCTTCGCAGCACTTCAATGCTGGCAATCACACCAATGATGCAGACCAGCGCCGTCGTCAGCACTGCGCCGACGGCCAGCAACCCCGGCGCCGGGCGCCACGGAATGTCGAATACGTGCCGCGTGACACCCCAGCTCAATCCGAGCGCGCCGAGCGCGCCGATCGTGCCGGCGAGAAGTCCGAGCGCGCCATATTCGAGCGCGAGCGTCATGGTAAGAAGACGAGTGCCGGCGCCAAGAGTTCGAAAGATCGCCGACTCGTAGACGCGTTGGAACTTCGTCATGGCGACGGCGCCGATGAGGATCAGGACACCGCTCAAGAGCGCAACGCCGCCGACCACCGAAATGCCCAGCACTGCATTGTCGATGACCTTCTGGATGCGGGCGATGATTTCGCGTCCGTCAATGGCGGTGATGTTCGGATACCGCGCGACAAGGTCGTATTGCAGCTTCGCCCGCGCGCCCGGATCGTCGGGCGCCTTGACGAAGCCGATGTAGGTGTGTGGTGCGCCGGCAAACGCGCCGGGCCGGAATACGAACATGAAGCCGCCGCTCCTCGCATCGCCCCATTCGACGTGGCGAATGCTCGTGACCCGCGCCATCACCTGGCGGCCGAGGACGTCGAATCGCATCTCGTCGCCAACATGGATGTTGAAGCGCTCGTGAAGGCCCTCCTCGACCGACACCTCGGCCTGTTGCGCGGTCGTGGTATCTGGTCCTGGCAGCCAGAACGCACCCTGGACGATATGTTCGTTGGACTCGAGATGGTCGCGATATGTGATGGTGTATTCGCGCGCCAGCGAGCCGCGGCCGCGCACGTCGCTGAAGTTCTCGAGATTGACCTCGCGCCCGCGCACTGCGGTCACCCGGGCGCGCAGAACGGGAACGAGCCGGGCCGGCGTCGCGCCGGGGTCCTGGCGCTCCTGCAGCAACGCTTCAACGCCCGGCGCTTGATCGCGCTGGACGTCGATGATGAACATGTCGGCGCCGCCGCGATCCATACCGACGGCGAATTCCGCGATCAGGTTGCTCTGAACCGCCCGCACACCGAGCACGAAGAAGCTTCCCAATCCGACCGCGAGAAGGATCACGCGTGTCTGATTGCCGGGCCGCCGCAAGCTGATCACCGCATGCCGAAGCGGAAACCAGGGTGCGGACGCCAGCGGCATGATCAAGCGGATCAGGAGGAACGCGGCCACATAGAGGACCACCGCCACGACGGCAAACCCAATCGTCACGGCCGCTCCGGCGCGCCACGATCCCGCTTGCCACGACGCGACGGCGATCAGCGCGGCACCGACAAGGGTGGCGAGACTGGCTTGTAGCCAGTCGATCCGGCGCAGCCTTGCGCGCCAGCCCGCCACTTGCGCTCCGCTCGGCGCGTTCACCGCGCCGTCGCCGCCCCGAATGAGGAGCAGTGGCTTGATCCGCCTGACATCGAAGAGCGGGACGAGAGCGAACAGGACCGAAACCAACAGCCCAACCAACAATCCCTGCAACACAGCCGAGGTCGTCAGCCCATACGACAAGCCACCGAACGATTCGGCCAGTGACGCCGGGATCGATCGAATCGCCACCGCCGCGAGGGCCACGCCGATGATGCTGCCCGCCAACGCCAGCAACGCGACCTGAACGACATACGTCGTCAGGACCTGTAACGTCGAGGCGCCGACGCACTTCAGAATCGCAACGCTCCGGATCTTCTGGCGCACGAATACGCGCGTAACGCTCCACACGCCGATACCACCGAGCACGACGATGATGAATCCGACGAGG
Source organism: Vicinamibacterales bacterium (assembly GCA_051986585.1). GTDB lineage: Bacteria > Acidobacteriota > Vicinamibacteria > Vicinamibacterales > 2-12-FULL-66-21 > JALZOC01. The sequence continues at coordinate 1,789 of JBPYFA010000336.1, forward strand.
GAGAGAAAGTTCTCGGCGCGCTGCAGGTCCTCGCCGATCTGATCCTCGGTCGATCGATACGAGCGCGCGTTGACGAACCGGTCTCGGAAGCTGTCGCTCACCTGCCGAGTCAGGCGATCGACCCCGTCCTCTCGCACCTTCAGCAGCAGCTGGTAGTTCGCACGGCTGCCGAACGTGAGCAGCCCGATTTGCTGGAGGTCGGCCAGATCGATCAGGACGCGTGAGCCAAGGCTGAAGCCGCCTACGCGTCGTCCCGGCTCCTGATCGATCACGCCGCGAATGGTAAACGGGTGCCCGCCAATCAGCATGCGATCGCCAACTTTGATGGCGAGCTGGGCGAGAAGCTCTGGCCTGACCAGTGCTCCGGCGTGCTCGACCAGTGAATGCGAGTACGGTTGGCCATTCTGCAGCGCGAGCGTGCCATAAAAGGGATATCCCGCCTGCACACCGCGAAGTTCGACCATCCTCGCAACCGGCGAACCCTGTTCCGCACGGACCATGGTCGCGGTTTCGATCGATTCGGTCCGCCCCTGCACCGGTGCTGCCGCCAGTTTCTGCTCGAGGTCTGCGCGGATTTCCGGTGTCCAGGGGCGACTGCTTTGTATGAGCACGTCGGCCGCAATCGTGCCGCGCGCCTCTCGCATCAGGCCAGTCCGTACACTCTGAATGATCGAACGGAGCGTCACGATCGCGGCAACGCCAATCGCGACGCAGATGAAAAAGAACAACAGCCGGCGCCACGACGCCCGAAGCTCGCGGCCGATCATCTTCACGACGAAACTCATGATCGCGCCGCCGGATCTGCGACTTCCGTTGCCCGGGATGCGGGGTCCGGGGTCCGATTCGTCGTTTTGGACACGACTCTTCCATCGCGGAGCGCAACCGACATGTGCGCGACACGGGCGAGGTCAGGATCGTGCGTCACCAGCACGAGCGTCGTGCCGCGCGAGCGATGGACGCCGAGGAGCAGGTCGATGATCTGGCGGCCGGTCGAGCTGTCGAGATTCCCCGTCGGCTCGTCTGCGAGGAGTAGTGGCGGATCGTTGGCCAGGGCGCGCGCGATCGCGATGCGCTGCTGCTCGCCACCGGACAGCTGCGACGGATAGTGATGGCCGCGCTCGGAGAGCCCAACCTCGTCGAGCAGCGAACGCGCCCGTTTCGCCGCGCCAGGCAGGCCGGCGATTTCCATCGGGACGAGAATGTTCTCGAGTGCGGTCAGGGACGGCAGGAGATGAAAGAACTGGAAGACAAATCCGATCCGCCGGCCGCGCAACTTTGCGAGCGCGTCCTCGTCGAGCGCGGTGATCTCAACGCCGTCGACAACGATCCGTCCGGTGCTCGGCGCATCAAGGCCGGCAATCAGACCCAACAGCGTCGACTTGCCGCTGCCCGACGCGCCGGTAATCGCGACCACTTCCTTCGCCGGAACGATCAGATCTGTCGGATGAAGAATCGTGAGTGTGCCCGCGCCGCTGGGCACGGATTTCGAGACGCCGTGAAGCTCAATCATGAGACAGAGATCTGGTCCAGCAAAGGCTTCAGCACGTTCCAGACCGTGTCTGCCACGATTGCCGCTCCTTGTGGATTGGGATGGATGCCATCCGACTGGTTCAATGATGCCTGTCCCGCCACCTTGTCGAGCAGAAATGGCACGAACGGCAGGCGATACTCCTGCGCGAGATCGCGGTAGACCTTGCGAAAGGAGGCCGCATAGTCGGAACCGTAGTTCGGCGGCGCTTCCATGCCGGCCAGGATCACCGAGATGTTTTTCGCGCGAGCGGTTTCGATAATCTGCGCGAGATTCTGCTTCATCTCCGTGACCGGCAGACCACGGAGGCCGTCGTTGCCGCCGAGGGCCACGATCAGCACGCGGACATCCTCCTGCAGCGACCAATCGAGGCGGCGAAGGCCTCCGGCCGTGGTATCGCCCGACACGCCAGCGTTGACGACTTCATATTGATAGCCAACGGCGTCAATTTTTTGCTGCAGCAAATGTGGATAGGACTGTGTTTCCAGGACGCCGAGGCCCGCGGTCAAACTGTCGCCAAGGACGACGACCTTCGGCCGGTGGTCATCGGTCTTAGACGCCGAAGGGGGCGGCGCGGCGGCCTGGGAAGGGGCTTCCTCGTTTGAACGGCCGCCGCAGCCGACCACACTGAGCCCGCAGCCAGCCATAAGAGCCGCCACGAGGCAAAGGGCTATCCACCCCTTGGAGCGGGTCGGCCGACTCTGAAAAGGCATGTAGAGTTCCATTATAGGTTCTTGGCCGCCCATTCGCGGGGTAGACGGCCACCAGTACAATAGACGCATGGCACGGGGATTTGAGTCGAAGTCCGTCGAAGCCCAGCAAGAAGAGGCGGCCCGTCGAAGGACCACACCACGCCAACCCGAGAGGACACCTGAGGAGCGCGCTGCCGAAGAGCGGAGACGCGCACTCGAGCTGGCGCGCACGCGCGCGCGTCAAGACCTGAGCCGCGCCGTCGCGCCGGCACATCGCCAAATGCTCCAAGACGCGATTGCTGCGCTTGAAAAGGAGATCGAAAAGATCGACGCGACGGCGTGAGCTGGCGCATACGGCCAAGCCAAACCTCAGGTATGTATCTTGCTCCCTTCTATCGGGAGCGCTATGCCTGGTCCCAAGAGCCTCGTCCGCATCGCCGCGATCGCCGATCTTCACCACAGCCGCAACGCGGCACCCGGATCGCTACAACGCCTGCTCAGTCAGGTCAACGAGAGCGCGGACATCCTGGTCGTCTGCGGCGACTTGACCGACTTCGGCCTGCTGGAAGAAGCGCGTGCACTCGCACGCGAGTTCGCCGTCCTCAAAATTCCCATCGTCGGAGTGCTTGGCAATCACGATTTCGAATCGTCGCAGCAGGACGACTTGCGATCGGTGCTCGCCGATGCAGGGGTCGTGCTTCTCGACGGTGACAGTACCGAGATTCACGGCATCGGTTTCGCGGGGGTGAAAGGCTTCGCCGGCGGCTTCGGCCGGCGCGCGCTGGGGCCTTGGGGCGAAGACATCATCAAAAAATTTGTTCATGAAGCGGTCAGCGAAGCGCTGAAGCTCGAATCTGCGCTCGCTCGGCTGCGCACCGATCAGCGCATCGCCGTGCTCCACTACTCACCCATTCAGGAGACGGTCGAAGGCGAGCCGCTCGAGATTTTTCCGTTCCTCGGCAGCAGCCGTCTCGAGGAACCACTCGGGCGATATCCAGTGACGGCCGTGTTCCACGGCCACGCCCATCACGGACGTCCCGAAGGGCGGACGACGAAAGGCGTCCCGGTGTTCAACGTGTCGATGAGCCTGATGACTGAAACGTTCCCGGCGCGCCCATTCCGCGTCGTGGAAATCGATATGACGTCGGCTCCAAACGAAAGGCGGATCAGAACAGATCGCCGTGTGGCGGGCGCCGTGGTTGCCTCAAATCAATCCTGACCGCAGAAGGGATACAGATGATGGTTGCACTCGTCGTGATGTCGATTGTCGTTGCGCTCGGTCAAACGCCGTCGGCCGAAGATGCTCTTCAGCTGCAGGTCATGCTCGACCGAGCGGGGTTCTCGCCGGGGGTCATTGACGGCCAGATGGGATCCAACACGCGTAAGGCCCTCGAGCTGTTTTCCCGCAGCGGCAATCAGCCGTCGACGGTGCCCGCAACCACGACCTATCGGATCACCGCCGACGATGCGGCCGGACCGTTTATCGATCGCCTCCCTGACGACATGATGGAAACCGCGAAGCTGCCCGCGCTTGGCTACACGTCGTTGCTCGAAGAAATCGCGGAACGTTTTCACTCGACGCCTGCGCTGCTGCAGCAGCTCAATCCGGGCGTGAACTTCGCGGCGGACCAGGAGATCCGGGTTCCCAACGTCGAACCAATGATGCTGCCCGTCAGCGGTGCATTCACGTCGACCGACGCGAAAGGTCGGACCGGAGGATCTACGTCGGCTCCGCAGCCGACCGGCACCTCAGGAATGCAGGGCGAGGCGGCGCAACGACCGGATGTGACCGTCACAGTCGAGAAGAACACGTCATCGCTGACGGTCACCGATGCGGACGGCAAGGTTCTGTTCTATGCCCCCGTCACAACCGGAAGCGAACACGACCCGCTGCCGATCGGCGACTGGAAGGTCACGGGCATTCAGTTCAACCCGAAGTTTCGCTACAACCCGGAGCTGTTCTGGGATGCGGATCCGTCGCACACTAAGGCAACCGTCCAGCCTGGACCAAACAATCCAGTCGGCGTCGTGTGGATCAATCTGTCCAAAGAGCATTACGGCCTGCACGGGACCCCTGAACCGGCCACGATTGGACGTACGCAGTCGCATGGCTGCGTGCGATTGACGAACTGGGATGCGTTGAAGCTTGCCGCTCTGGTGCAACCGGGCACGCGAGTCGTTTTCAGTGAGTGAAGGTGATGCCACGCCGCGACCACATTGCTGCGCTTCGCATGTTCGGTATTGGCGCAGTGTGCGGCTTCCTCGTAGGAGCCATTCTGGTGGCCATCCTCATCACGCGCTACGGACAGGTTGCCGGGACGCGCCCACAGCAGTCCGTCTCGTCAGCCGATGGCGGGCTCGCCGACATCGACTCGCCGGTTCTGGAGAAGCATCGGCCGTCGCAAACCAAACCGGTCGCAACATCAGGAACCAAAGAGCCAACCATCAAGGCGGCGCCGCCTGAGGATCTCGCGCGCAGGGATCTCGACATTCCCGTCGAAGGGGTCAAACCCGACCAGCTCGTGCGCTCGTTTGACGATCAACGAAGCGGCTCCCGTGCGCACGAAGCCCTCGACATCCTGGCGCCCAGAAACACTCCGGTCAAAGCGGTCGAGGATGGCAAGATTGCACGGCTCTTCGAGAGCAAGGCGGGCGGCACGACGATCTATCAATTCGATCCGACCGAAACCTACTGCTACTACTACGCGCACCTCGAGCGGTATGCCCCCGGACTCAAGGAGGGAGACAAGGTCAAGAAGGGCCAGGTCATCGGTTACGTCGGCACCTCTGGGAACGCTCCAAAAGACACTCCGCACCTGCATTTCGCGATCTTCAAGCTGACGTCTGCCAAGCACTGGTGGGAAGGGACCCCTATCGATCCCTACGATATTCTTCGATAATCCGATTCCAACCTTTCGTCCAGTCCACTCCGTCCAAGCTGGTGCAGGAAAGGAGCTTGGAAGCATTAGCGCTGCGGTACGCCCCGATTTCGAGTGCGGCCGGCATGACTGACGACGTGGCCTTGGCCGCGGCGGGAGACGTGTCTGCGTTCGAGCGGGTTTACGAGGCGCACCTGCCTAGAGTGCACAGCCTTGTCCGGCGGATGACGGGAGGACGGGACGCCGATGAGTTGACCCAGGACGTCTTCGTTCGCGTCTGGCAGAAACTTACGACTTTCCGCGGCGACGCGGCGTTCTCGACCTGGCTTCATCGTCTCGCGGTCAACGTCGTCATCGAGCGGTTCCGATCCGACGCGGTGCGTCGGCAGCGATTGCGTGGTGGAGACGACATCTTCGATACGATTGCCGCACCGCCGAGATTCCGGGATCTTTCGATGGATTTCGAAACCGCATTGGCGAAGCTTCCGGACGGCGCGAGAGAGATCTTCGTTCTTCACGACGTCGAAGGCTACAAGCACCACGAGATCGCGGCGCTGCTCGAGATCTCCGCCGGCACGTCAAAAGCCCAACTGCATCGCGCACGCATGATGCTCCGCCAGCATCTGGGACGGGAGAAGCTCGGATTATGACTACAGACGCTTTCACCGAGCGGTTGTCGGAATATGTCGACGACGAGTTGTCGGCCGCGGAGCGAGCGTCGGTCGACGCACATCTCGCGACATGCGCAGCCTGCCAAACCACGGTCGAGGAACTTCGTGCCGTGATTGCGAGAGCGGCGGCGCTGCCAGATTCGCCGCCCGACGGCGAGCTGTGGAGCGGAATTGTGGCTCGGATCGGAGGAAGCCCGGGCGGGAGGATTTCGCCATTCCGCCGGGCCATCTCGGCGCGGCTCTCGTTTACGCTCCCTCAGGTTGCAGCGGCGAGCCTCGCCCTGATGATCCTGTCGGGTGGGCTGGTATGGATGGCACGATCCGGCGATCGCCGGGCGGACATTCCGCCGGTGAATGCGCAGGCCGTGGATGACACGGCGCCGGTCACCCGCGCCAGGTTCGCCGATGAGCAATACGACGCCGCGATCACGCAACTCAAGCAAACGCTCGATGCAGGCCGTGCCAAGCTCGATCCTGAAACAGTACACGTGCTCGAACAGAACCTCGCCGCAATCGATCGCGCGATCGATCAGTGCCGGCGGGCGCTCGATCGAGATCCGGCGAACGTGTATCTGAATACGCATCTCGCCGACGCACGGCAGCGCAAGCTTGTGCTCCTGAGACGCGCCGCCGCGCTCGCTGCGGCGACGCGAGGAACATAAAAAGGGGGAAAGGGAAAGCGCCTGCGGCCCGAGCGAGGCGACGGAGTGAAGCGCCGCGCAGCGGCGCCGCCGAGCGAGAGCGCATGGGGGTGGGGCCCCATGCGCAGTAATAAATGCTGACAGCTTGGCCCTATCAAGACAAGGCTCCTTAGAAAATGCACACAGCAACTGCTGTTCTTATATCCACGCTGCTCGCCCAGGCGCCGGCGGGTGCGCACCAGGGGCAAGGTCGCGCGCCGCAGGTGGACCAGACAGTTCCCGCGCCCCGCGGCACGAGACTGGCCGTCGACAATTACGCGGGCGAAGTGGTGGTGCACGCGTGGGACCAGGATTCGGTCCGCATCCAGGCTCGGCACAACAATCGGACCAAGGTGAACGTGCGCACGAGCCCGAGCGCGATCAGTGTCGAAGCGGACGCCACCAGCGGCCCGGCCGGCTCAGTGGATTACGAGATTACGGCGCCGGCCTGGATGCCGCTGAAGATTGAGGGACACTTTGATTTCGTGACGATCGATGGCATTCAGGGGGACGTGTCGGTCGAGACCGTGCGCGGCGATATCGTCCTGAAGAACGTCGGACCGGCAACCGCAAAGACGATTGAAGGACAGATCCAGGTCGAGGGCGGGCGCGGAAAGGTCGCGCTCAGCTCAGTCAACGAGGACATCAAGGTGAGCGGCGTCAGCGGCGATGTCTCGGCCGAGACAACGAATGGTGCCATCACTCTGGAGCGAGTCGAATCACGCGTCGTCGAGGTGACGACGGTGAACGGCGACATCAAGTACGACGGCGCATTGGTCGATCGTGGCCATTATTCGTTCACGAGCCACAACGGCGATCTCGATCTTGCGGTGCCGGAGAATACCAACGCCACCTTCAGCGTCCGCACGTATAACGGCGAGTTCAGCGCATCGTTGCCCGTGAAAGGCCCCGACAAGAGCCAGGTGCGGCAGGGTAAGCGCGTCACCTACACGCTCGGCACTGGGAGTGCCGAAGTCGAACTGGAATCGTTCGGAGGGGACATCGGTCTCCGGCGCGGCGGGGCCGCCCGGACACGACGGAACTAGTGTCCTGTCCGCCCTCGGGATCCAACGGGCGGCGGCTCCCACCCCGCGTCGGTCAGTGCTCGTTCGAGCCGAATCGATCGCCGGGTAATCGCATTTGAATCGTCGTATTGCTCGATTTCCTGGCTGCCGTCAGGAAAGGTGATCACCAGCTCGTAGGCCGGGCCGTCGCTCTGCCGCCTGATCTCATACTGCAGCCGCGCGTCATGTCGCTCAAAAAACCAGATCATGCAGTCTGGTTATCGGACGTTTACGGCTGACCTTTATCGGTTTCGGGCAAGAAATTCCCAAACCGCGGCAATCGGCAAACCCCTGAATCGGCAGCCTCAGTTATGGGACAGGGCTGTGCGGAAGCGAACACCCG
>JBPYFA010000337.1:0-5735 GCA_051986585.1 Vicinamibacterales bacterium
ATGTTCTGGGCAGGCCTGTTGATGGTGTTCACGCCACTCATCGCGGCCGGGGCCGTCATCCTCGTCTGGCGTCGCGGCCAGGCCAAGGCGGCGAAGCCTAACGAAACGCCGAAGGGCCCGTGACACCCGGGATGCGGGACGCGGGGCGCGGGGCGCGAAGAACGGCGCGGATTCAGTGCATCACGCGCGACGCTTCACGCGTCTCGCATCCCGCATCCCGCATCCCGCGCCCCGCCTCAGCGCATCACTTCCTCCGCCCACGCCTCTGGTTCGATCAGCCGGCCGACGTAGAAGTCGCCGAATTCGGCGTACTTCGAGCTCGCCTCGTCGAACCGCATCTCGGTCACGAGCTTCTTGAAATCGACCGGGTCCTTGGCGAACAGCGTGACGCCCCATTCCCACCGATCGAGCCCGATTGCGCCTGTAATAATTTGTGTAACTCGGCCCGCGTACCGACGACCGGTGAGGCCGTGGCTGTGCATCAACTTGCTCCGCTCCTGAAGCGGCAGCGTGTACCAGTTCTGCCCCGTGTCGCGACGCTTGGACATCGGATAGAAGCTCACGAACGGCATGTTGTCCGGCAGCGGCGGGTACAGCCGGCGCAGAGTATGCGGACTCTCCCGCTCGGCGCGAAGACGCGCCTCCCGCTGCGGATCGTCCTGACCGCGCGCCGCCAGCTGGTAGAGCCCAAGCTCGGTGACGCTCAGGAAGAACATCGCGGGTCGCAGGTAATCCATGACGGGCAGCTGCTCGATCCGATGCTGCACGTCGCGCAACTCGTCGAGCGTCGGCCGAAAGTGCATGAAGAGCACATCCGCGGTGGAACCGACGAGCGAGACGAGTGCGCTCCAGCCGGTCTCGGCTCCGCCGACGACGGCTGCGATTTCATTGGAAAACCCACAACGCAGATCGCGCCGGGCCTCGCTGCCGAGCGCGCGGAGCGCCTTGCGGTCGACCGTGTAGAGCTGATGAAGGGCGTACCAGCCCTCGAGTGTCTCCGGAGGAAGAGCAGCGGATTCCATAGTTCGCGAAGGGATAGCAGGAAGATGGCGACCCACCGCGCACGACGGCAGTAGCCGCGGTGTCATTCTGAACGCCGAGGTGGCTCATGACAAAAGCTCGCGCAGTCGACGCGTTCCTCGTGTGGACATTGAGCATTCTGCTCGCCGGTCTGTTCCTCCTCACCGGTGTCCCCAAAGTCATCGGCTCGGGAGCCGTGGGGTTCCAGGCCTCGGCGATGCGCGACTTCCCGCAGTGGATGCGGGTGCTGGTCGGGCTCGTCGAGTGCATCGGCGCGATCGGCCTGCTCGTCCCAGCGACAGCGTCGTTCGCGGCGATCGCGCTCGCGGTCGTCATGGTCCCGGCGTCATTGACGCAATATGCGAGCGGCGAGGGGCACGTCTGGGTGCCAGTCGTCGTGCTCGCGCTGCTATTGCTGACAGCCTGGCGTCGCAGCGCGAAGGCGGTGAGCGCGAGCTATCACGAGTTTGCTGATCATCCGCATCCGCTCCTGCACGATGGAATCGTCGCGGGCTTGATCGGTGCGGCCGCGATCGCGGTCTGGTTCCTCATCGTCGACACGATCGCGGGTCACCCCTTCCGCACGCCGGCCGCGCTCGGCAACGGCTTGCTGGATGTCTTCGGTACCCCCGACGCGACGGACAGCATGCTCACGTTTGTGCTCGTGTACACGATATTCCATTTTGGCGCTTTTATGTTCGTTGGCTTGTTAGCCGCGCTCATCGTGCATTTGGCGAAGCGGGAGCCGTCGATCCTATTGGGGTTCGTCGTCCTGTTCGTGGCGACGGAGATTGGATTCTATGGCTTCACCGGACTGCTCCACGAGGCGAGCTCGCTGAAGTCGCTCGCGTGGTATCAGGTGATGCTCGGCAACCTGATCGCCGCGTCAGCCATGGGTTACTACTTCTGGCACACGCACCGCGAGTTGCGAGACGAGTTCCGCCACTCGCTCGACTGGGATACCGAGCTGGTCCCCCCGGAGCACCGCGACGCGATCCCAAAGACGGGTTCGTTAGGCGAAGCGGACAGGCAACCGGCGAAGAGCCGGTAAGGCGGGGCGCGGGATGCGGGATGCGGGATGTGGGATGGAAAACTGAACGAAGCGTTGGTTTGGTGGTGAGTGCTTGGACAACTCACATCAGATCAACGCTTCGTTCATTATGACCCGCGCCCCGCTTCCCGCATCCCGCTTCCCGCCAACGTTAGGCCGGATTCTCTCCGGTGGCCGGTGGAGTATCCGGCTGTACGACCCCGCCGCGTCGTCCACGAAAGATCCACGACAGGACCTTGTAGACCAGCCAGATCGGTAGGACGACGAAGATCGCGATCTTCAGCGCGACCAGGCCGAAGGCGAGCACGGCGAACAACACGCCCATGGCCAGACCGCCCGCCAGTAGCACGAGGAAGATCGGCAGCCCGAAGAGGAAGAGGACGAACAGGACGGGCAACGCGAGGACGGCGAGAACGATCAGCAGAGGCAGGCCAATTGCCTTGAGCAGGAAGGCGATGGGCAGGAAGGCCGCGAGGCCGAGCAGCTTGAAGATCCAACGAACGATCGAGAGCCGCATCGCCAGCCACTTGAGTAAGGACCACATTGCCGTCGCCTGTGCGTTGAGGGGAACATCGACCGTACGACGATCTCGTGCTGGTCGTTTCACGATTCGTCCACTCATTTTGCCTTAAATCAGGCGATAGTTACCGGTTCGAGTCGTCGCGGAACAGCATCTGCAATTGTGTCCTGTTGCTTTGGAGCCGCTATACGGTCGAGGCGGCACTGAAAATGGGCGGTGGGCGCAGCGAGGGGGAGCATGCGGATGTCGAGGTGGAGCCGGAGTGGAGTCATCGGAATCGCGAGACGCAAGATCCCGAATGGTCAACCGGCGGACCGTCCGCTCATCATCCAACCGCGCGAGCTCGGCTCGGGATATGTCCTGCTCGACTCGCACGCCTTTCGTAACGCGATGAATGTCCTGATCGCTCGCGCCCGGAGCGTGTTCAGCGTTCTCGTGATTCAGCCCGAGCAGCGCGGATCGACGCTCGCGCTGGGGGAGACCATTCTCCAGCAGTTGCGCGGCGCGTCGGGCGATCTCGTCGGCTACATGGACGCGGCGATCGCCGTGGCACTGCACGCCACGGATCATGTCGGCGCCGTCTCGTTCGCGGATCGCGTTCGAGACGCATGGCGGCGGAACGGCCACGGCGAGCTATCGATCGAGATCGCCGAGCACCCCTACGCAGAACAGCGAGTGATCGAACTGCTGACGACGGACTGGTCGCTCTCGTGGCCCACCGTGCCGATCCACGACGGCTTGGGTGAGACCGAACGTCAGGCCCGGCGCGCCGAAGGCGAGGAGTTCCGAACGGGAGTCGCCGATCGGCAGTAGCGCTCGAGCGCCGTCGACGGGCACTCCTCCCAATCCGTGGGGATGGGCGTCAGACGTCTCCGGCTCCCGCCGGCGTCGAAGCACAACCAGCCATCTCGAAGACCACTCGTTAGGGGCGTCCAGCGACCGTTGATCTGACGTCGATCAGCCCGGCGACGTTCCGGAAACGGCAGCGCCTCGTGATGCACGCGGCGACTGGTGAATCGTCGCTCCACCGCTTTCGGCAGGACGTCCCACGCCTGCCACTCCACACCGTCCGAGTCTACGAAGTTTCGATAAGCCATAATTGTCGACCTCGTCAGCCTGAATAGGCAGACTTGATGCCAAAAACACTTGTGTCCGGTAGGCCCAAGTAGGGCATAGGGACTTGGGACTCGGCCTGGGGTACACGCGGAAAGACCGACCGGCACACTGGCTGCACTACTCCCGATATCGCAAGCAAAGGAAAGCACAGGTGCACCTCCGCCAGGTTGCCGCAGCAATCGGCGTTTGCTCGATCGGCGCGTGGGCGCCGGCAGGAGCTCAGAACAACGGCACGTTTTTCAAACCGTCGGACCTCGCAACGGCCGGTGGGTTCTCGATTGCATCCTACGGCGTGAGCCGGTTCGATCCGCGGATCGCGAAGTGGTTCCAGCAGCCCGAGCATCAGCGGAATACCGCGATGCGTCGCACCGCCGAAGCGTTCACGCACGTTCAGGAGACGACGCTCACCATCGCCGGCATCGCTACCTATGGCATCGCAGCGCTGACGCGCGCGAGGACCGTGGAGACGGTGGCGCTGCATGCGAGCGAATCGATCGTCCTCGCGAGCGTGACGAACCAGATCATTCGCGGACCGCTCGGCCGCGCGCGCCCGAAGGACGCAACGCCGATCTTCGAGGACCAGTACGAGTTTCACTGGTTCAACGGCTTCCGGCACTTCCAGTACCGGGCCTTTCCGTCGATCCACTCATCCTCGGCGTTTGCCGCGGCGACGGTGGTCGTCGTCGAGACGCACAATCGCGATCCGAAGGCGACCTGGTATGTCGCGCCGATCGCTTACGCGCTCGCCTCGGGGCCCGGGTACGCACGCATGTACCTCGGCCAGCACTGGGCGAGCGACATCTTCATGGGCGCCTTCGTCGGCGCGTTCTACGGCCAGCGCGTGGTGGACTACGCGCACGCCCACCCGAACAATCCCGTCGATCGCTTCTTTCTCGGCAAGAACCTAACGACTGGCCCGAGCCTGGTGCCGATCAAGGGCGGGATGAGCTTCTCGTATGGATTTAAATTTTAGGGTTGCGGATTGTGGGGGCAGAGCCACTCAGACCGACAACAAGCGGCCACGGATCACACAGAAGGGCACAGAAGACACGGTACTGCAAAAGTGCTTTGTTTCTGACTGCAGAGACCTTCTCTCCCCGCTTGCCCCAAAGAACATTCGCTCGACGCAGTCTTTTGAATGCTGTTAATTGCTGCTGTTTCCGTGTGTTCTGTGCACTTCTGTGCATTCTGTGGCCGCTTGTCGTCGGTCTGAGTGGCCCGGCAACGCACAAGCCACAACTCCCAACCCGCAACCCTCAACTCGTCTACCTCTTCAACCCTGCGAGCGCTCCCTTCAACCTCGGTCCGAGCGCTTCGATCTGCTCCATCGATACCGCGCCGACACTCAGGCGGAACCAGCCGGTATCCTCGTCTGAACCGAACGCCTGGAACTGCACCGCCGCCAATCCAGCGGCCCGAAGCAGATAGCGGCGGATCGACTCGTTGGTGTCGAGGAGTTCGCCTTCGGGCGTCCGCATGCCGGCAACCGCGAAATGAGCACTGAGGTAAATCGCGCCCTGCGGAGTCGTCGCCGAGACGGGAAGACCTTCCCTTTGCAGATTGCTGAACATCGCCGCGAGTGCGTCGAGCCGACGCTGAACGGCCGGTCGCATCTGAGCGTGGAACGCGTCCATGCCGGCATCGTCGTTCAACAGGTGCGTCGTCGCGATCTGCTCGGCGCGCGGCGCCCACGCGCCGACGTGGCCCAGCACGTCCGACATGCGCTTGATCACGTCGGCGGGACCGACCGCCCAGCCCACCCTGAGCCCCGTGGCCGCAAAGGATTTCGAGATCGCGTCGATGTGGATCGTGTACGGCTCCATCTCCGGGCGCAGCGCCACCGGGTTCACGTGCCGCGCGTCGCCGAAGGTGAGCATCCAATAAACCTGGTCGTAGAGCAGATAGAGCGGTCGTTCCGTCCCTCCCCGTTCACGGCGGCGATTCTCCTCGAGCACGAGGTCGCAGATCGCGGCGAGCGTGCTCTCGTCCAAGAGCGTCCCCGTTGGATTGAGCGGGGAGTTGAGGACG
>JBPYFA010000338.1:0-19307 GCA_051986585.1 Vicinamibacterales bacterium
AGCCAAAAGCTTCCGGGCTTTTGATTTTTATGGGAGTTTCCAGTCGCCAGTGTCCAGTTTCAGGTGAGCACATTGGAACTGGCAAATGGTAGCTGGTAACGGGTAACTGGCAACCGGTAACTGGCAACCGGTAACTGGTAACTGGTAACTGGTAACTGGCAACTGAGTGCAAAGGAGACCGCCATCACTTTGTTTCCCGCCTTCCTGAAGCTCGAAGGGCGTCGCGTCCTCGTCGTAGGGGGCGGGCCTGTTGCTGCTTCGAAGCTGTCGTCGCTGCAGGCGGCAGGCGCCGATGTGATCGTCGTGGCTCCCAAAGTGTGCGACGCGATCCGCACGACGGGAGTCGCGATTGCCGAGCGGCCATTCCGGCGGTCAGACATGGACGGGGCGTGGTTCGTCGTTGCGGCGGCTCCTCCCGCGATCAATCGAGACGTGGCGGAAGAGGCGGAACGGCGGCAGATCTTCGTGAACGCGGTGGACGACCCCGCAAATGCGAGCGTGTATTTGGGAGGGGTCGTCAGGCGCGCCGGCGTCACGCTCGCGATCTCCACTGACGGTGCGGCCCCCGCACTTGCGGGACTCCTGCGCGAGGCGATCGACTACATGCTGCCCGCCGATCTCTCGACGTGGACCTCACGTGCACACGAACTGCGGCAGTCATGGCGCGCGCGCGGTGTGGCAATGGAAGCACGCCGGCCGGAACTGCTCGAAGCGCTCAACGAGTTGTACCAATCGCGGAGGCGATCGGCTGATCGCACTGAGCGCGAACCGGAGCTCGTAAAATGATCGGCCGTGTTTCTCTGGTTGGCGCGGGTCCGGGTGATCCCGAGCTGTTGACGCTCAAAGCGGTCAAGCGGCTCGAAGAAGCGGATCTCGTTCTCTACGATGCGCTCCTCGATCCGGAGACGCTCCGCTACGCGCCGCATGCGCGACGGTTCTTCGTTGGCAAGCGGGCCGGCCGCGCGGCGATTCGTCAGGATGCGATCAATCGGCTGATGATTCGCGAGGCGCGCCGCGGCCATCGGGTAGTCCGCCTGAAGTGCGGCGATCCATTCGTCTTCGGCCGCGGTGGAGAAGAGGCGCTCGCGCTGGCGGCAGCGGGCGTTCCGTGCGAGATCGTCCCCGGGATCTCCAGCGCGATTGCTGCGCCGTTGCTGTCAGGCATTCCCGTGACTCACCGTGGACTCTCCGCCGCGTTCGTCGTCGTTTCGGGTCATGCCGAAGGCGCCTACGGCCCGGTTCTGCGCTCGCTTGCTCCCGGCAGCGCGACGGTCGTGGTGCTGATGGGACTGTCCAATCGTGAGGGCCTCGCTCGAGAGTTGCTGGCCGCCGGCTGGTCAGCACAGACGCCGTCAGCGGTGCTGATCGGGATTTCTCATCGCGGCGAGGCGTCCTGGCGCGGCCCGCTCGACGCCCTGGCGACGAGCGCGATCACTGACGATAGAAATCTTCCGGGCATCATTGTGGTGGGCGCGGTCGCCGCGCTCGCTGGAATCATCGCGGCGCAGCAGGACGATCGGGATGAAGCCCGGTCGTCGGCGTCGCTGGGGTAAGCACATGGCTGTCTTAGACGATCCCCGCACTTACGGACGCACACGGCTCTCATTTGCCGATGTTGCCGACATCGATTCATTCGCCCAGATGCTCGACAAGTTCGAGCGTGGTGAGATCACGCCGGATGAGTGGCGGAAATTCCGGCTGCTGCGTGGCACCTATGGGCAGCGGCAGGACATGGATGCCCAGATGCTCCGGGTGAAGATTCCCCAAGGCGTCCTCGAGGCCGCGCAACTGGAAGCGCTCGCCGACGTCGCCGAGCGCCACTCGCGAGGCTTCGGTCACATCTCCACGCGTCAGAACGTCCAGCTGCATTTCGTGCCGCTCCACGACGTGGAACCGGCGATGCGCCACCTTGCTGACGCCGGCCTGACGACGCGCGAGGCGTGCGGCAATTCGGTCCGGAATATCACAGCGTGCCCGCACGCCGGAGTGGCGCGCGACGAGGTCTTCGACGTGACCCCGTATGCCGAAGCGATGTCCCGGTATCTGTTGCGGCACCCGCTCAGCTCCGTCCTCCCGCGCAAATTCAAGATCGCGTTCGAAGGCTGCACGTCAGAGGACCACGCCGCCACATCGATCAACGATCTCGGCTGGCGTGCGATGATGGCGCCCGATGGATCAGGCCGCCGCGGATTCCGCGTCCAGGTCGCCGGTGGCACCGCGATCATGTGCCGATCCGGCGCCTCACTCTACGAGTTCCTTCCGGCCTCAGAGATTCTGATGGTTGCCGAGGCGGTGTTGCGCGTGTTTCAGAAGTACGGCGACTACGAGCACAAGCAGCGCAATCGCCTGAAGTTCCTCGTGAAGTCGATGGGATGGGACCGCTGGCACGCCGAATTTCAGCGGGAGCTGGAAGATCTGCGCGTCAATGGCGGCGCACGCTTGTCGTTCGACCCCGAGAATCCGCCGATCGAGGAGGCGCCGCAGGGAGAGCGTGCGGCACCACCGTCGATCGCCGACATCACCGCGCTGGTGAAATCGAATATCGTCAAAGGGCCCGGCATCGTGCCCGAAGTGATTCCGACGGACGGTGGACCCGGGCGCGAGCGGAATGAGTGGCTCCAGACCAACCTGCGACCGCAGAAACAGTCGGAGTACAGCGAGGTGACGGTGTCGCTGGTGCTTGGCGACATCAGCTCCGGACAGATGCGTGCGGTGGCGGCGCTCTCGAGAGCGTATGCCGATGGCATGGTCCGGGTGACTGTCGATCAGAATCTCGTGCTGCGCTGGGTTCGCAGTGGACAAGTGCCTGGCTTGTATCGGCGCCTCGCCGCCGCAGGTCTCGGCCGGGCAGGCGCAGGTACGATCACCGACATTACCAGTTGCCCTGGCGCGGAGTCGTGCCGCCTGGCGGTAACGCAGTCGCGCGGTCTCGCGCGGCTGATCGGCGACAATCTCGATCAGCAGCAGCCGAAACTCTTGCGGGACGTCTCCGACGCGCACATCAAGATCAGCGGGTGCCCGAACGGTTGCGGACAGCATCACGTGGCCACGATCGGATTCCAGGGCAGCATCCGCAAGCTCGGTGATCGCGTGGTGCCGCAGTATTTCGTCATGATTGGCGGTGGCGCTGGCCAGGAGACGGCAAGTTTTGGACGGCTGACGGCGAAGATTCCTGCGCGTCGTGTTCCGGAAGCGGTCGATCGGCTGCTGCGGCTGTATCAGGACGAGCGGACCGCCGGCGAAACGGCGCCGGCCTTCTTTCAACGCGTTGATACGGCGCACGCGCGGGCGGCGCTCGCCGATCTCGAGCAGATGGCGCCTGAAGACGCCTTGCCGGCGGATTTCATCGATCCTGGCGAGGATCACGCCTTCAACCCGGAGGTCATGGACGGCGAATGCAGCGCGTAGCCGCGCGTCTCCGCGCCGGCCACACGATCGTCGTCCCTGCATCGGTCGCGAATCTCGGACCGGGATTCGATACGCTTGGCGTCGCCGTCGGCTTATACCTTCGCGTGCGTGTGGTCGCGGTCGTCAACGACGGACGGGGTCGATTGGAGTGCCGGTTCGACGATGGGCCGCTTGGCGGCCCCAATCTGATCGATCACGCGTTTCGCGCGTTCCCCGCGCGAAAGCGGAAGGCGCCCTCGTTGGCGGTTCACGTGCGCAGCGATATTCCGTTGCGAAGCGGGCTTGGCAGCAGCGCGGCGGCGACGATTGCCGGGCTTCGCCTCGGCCTCCTGGTCCACGGGCGACGCTCGAGCGAGGAGCTGCTCCGGGTCGCCGCGACAATCGAGGGGCATCCGGACAATGCTGCCCCGGCGCTCCTTGGCGGCGTGACGAGCTGCTGCGTGAAAGACGACGGGTCGGTCGCGGTGACACAATGGCCGTGGCCATCGAGATGGCGAATCGTGGTCGCGACGCCCGAGGCGGAGCTGGCCACCGCAGTGGCCCGTCGAGCGCTGCCGCGCACGCTGCCGCTCGCCGATGCCATTTTCAACCTGCAGCATCTGGCGCTGTTGCTTGGTGCGCTTCAAAGCGGCGACGCCGAAGATTTACGAGAGGCGCTGCGCGATCGCGTTCACCAGCCCTTTCGGGAGCGGCTCGTGCCCGGTTTGCATCGAGTGCTCCGAGTGCGACATCCTGATGTGATCGGGTTCTGCCTCAGCGGGGCTGGCCCATCCATCGCGGCCTTTACCACAGGCCGAACGGCGGCCGCAGAACGGATCCTTCGGGCCGCTTACCGGAAGGAACGGATCGCGTGCACGGTGAGAACGGTGAACGTGCATCGGGAAGGTGACGCATGACGTTTATGACAGGGCTGCAGTGCCATCTGTGCGGAACGAAGTTTCCGGCCGAGGCGCTGTGGGTCTGCGATCAATGCCTTGGACCGCTCGAAGTCGAGTACGACTACGGCGCCGTCCGCGGCGCGCTTTCGCGCGACATCATCGAGCGGCGCGCACGCAATGTGTGGCGGTTCAGAGAATTGCTGCCCATCACGGGAGAGCCGCGAACCGGGTTTCATTCTGGCTATACCCCGCTCATTCGCGCCGATCGGCTTGCCAGAAAGCTGGGGCTTCAGGAGCTCTACATCAAGGACGACTCGGTTAATCATCCGACGCTGTCCTACAAGGACCGCGTCGTGTCGATGGCGGCAACACGAGCGGTGGAGCTTGGATTCAGCGTGTTTGGGTGTGCGTCGACCGGGAACCTGGCCAACAGTGTTTCATCGCACGCGGCCCGCCTCGGCCTGGACTGTTACGTTTTCATTCCTCACGATCTCGAGCTCGGAAAGGTGCTCGGATCGGCAATCTTCAAACCGCATGTCATTGGCGTTCGCGGCAACTACGACGACGTCAATCGACTGTGCACGCAGATTGCGGACAAGCTCGGATGGGGATTCGCAAACATCAACCTCCGCAGCTATTACGCCGAGGGCGCGAAGACGGTTGGCTTTGAGGTCGCCGAGCAGCTCGGCTGGCGTTTTCCAAAACATCTGGTGTCGCCGGTTGCCGGCGGCACGCTGTTGCCTCGAATATTCCGTGGATTCAAGGAACTGCGCGAAGTCGGCCTGGTCGACGGCGAGCTGCCGAAGATCCATGCCGCGCAAGCGGCCGGCTGTGCGCCGGTCGTCCGCGCGCTTCAGCAGGATCTGGAATTCCCGGAGCCGGTCAAGCCGGCAACGATCGCCAAGTCGATCGCGATCGGCAATCCAGCCGACGGCTTTCAGGTCGTGCGAACGGTGAAGTCGACGGGCGGGACCGGCGTCGCCTCGAGCGACGAAGAAATCCTGCAGGCGATGGAGCTGCTGGCCGAGACCGAAGGGGTCTTCACCGAGCCGGCAGGCGGCGCCACGCTCGCGGGTGCGATCCAACTCGTACGATCGGGCGTCATACCATCGAACGAATCGGTGGTGGTGTGCATCACCGGCAACGGTTTCAAGACGGCGGCCGAGACCGTCGGACCACGGGTGGCGCCGAGCGTCGAAATCGGTCGATCGCTGGAGGAGTTTGAATCGTACTTGCGATCTTCCGATCAAACGCCACTCTTGCCGGTGTAAGACAGTTGCCAGTTTTCAGTTGCAATTCCTGGCAGCCAGTTCTGGCGATCAGTCGGCGCGAGCGAATGAAGCGAGCGCTGGCAGGCGCTGGGGGCGCCCGCCTTCGCCAAGGCTACGGCGAGGTCGCGCCGCAGCGCAGATAGAATGGAATTTGCGCGGAGGCGGAGGGCCCCAGCGCAAAGTAGATAAGGACTTCATATGGCCCATCGCATTTTGATTCCGACGCCGCTTCGACCGTTTGCAGGGAAGCAGGAGTTTGTCGAGGTTGAAGGCCGGACCGTCGGAGACGCGCTGCAGCGGCTCGTTGGACAGTACGGCGATCTTCGCCGCCATCTCTACAACGAGGACGGACGGCTGCGGAGCTTCGTCAACATCTACGTCAACGACGAGGACATTCGTCACCTCGATCGCGAGCAGACGCCGCTCAACGCCGGCGACACGATCAGCATCGTTCCGTCGGTGGCGGGCGGATCCGGCGCGGCGGTCGACACGCCTGAACTGACGCGTGAGGAAGTGCAGCGGTACAGCCGCCATCTCATCATGCCGGAGGTCGGTGTCGAGGGGCAGCGGAAGCTGAAGGCGGCGCGGGTGCTATGCGTCGGCGCCGGCGGCCTCGGGGCGCCGGCCTCGATGTATCTGGCGGCAGCGGGCGTCGGCACTGTCGGTCTGGTCGACTTTGACGCAGTCGACGCCAGCAATCTTCACCGGCAGATCATCTACGACACCACCGACGTCGGCAAGCGGAAGCTCGATGCCGCGCGCGACCGGCTGAAGGCGATGAACTCCTCGGTGAACGTCGTCACCCACGAGCTCGCGCTGACCTCGAAAAACGCGCTCGACGTGCTGAAGGATTACGACATCATTCTCGACGGCACCGACAATTTCCAGACTCGCTATCTGGTCAACGATGCGTGCGTCCTGCTCTGCAAGCCGAATGCCTACGGCAGCATTTTCCGATTCGACGGCCAGGCGTCGGTGTTCGCGGTGAAGGGCGGGCCGTGCTATCGCTGCCTCTATCCCGAGCCGCCGCCTCCTGGACTGGTCCCCAGTTGCGCCGAAGGAGGAGTGCTCGGCGTTCTCCCCGGCGTCATCGGTGTGATTCAGGCGACCGAAGCCATCAAATTGATTCTTGGCAGCGGCCAGCCGCTCATCGGGCGCCTGCTACTCTACGACGCGCTGCAGATGCGCTTCCGCGAGCTGAAGCTCCGTCGCGATCCCGAGTGCCCGATTTGCGGCGACCATCCAACCATCCACGCGCTGATCGACTACGACCAGTTCTGCGGCGTCGTTCCTGCGCATACGCAGCCGGCGACCAGTGGTGTGCCTGAGATTACCGTCGAGCAGCTGAAGGCGAAGATCGATCGAGGCGACGACTTTTTCCTTCTCGACGTCCGTGAGCCAAACGAGTTTCAGATTTGCCGGATCGCCGGCTCCACGCTGATTCCGCTCGGCGAACTGGCACAGCGGACCGGCGAGCTCGATCGCAACCGCGACATGGTCGTGCACTGCAAGGTTGGGGCACGGAGCGCGAAGGCGGTGTCGCTCCTGCAGGAACGGGGCTTTACCCGCGCGAGCAACCTCAAGGGAGGCATTCTCGCCTGGATCGATCGGATCGACCCGTCGCAGTCGAAATACTGAAAGGGGCTTCCACCTAAAGGTGGAAGCTACGAGCGTGTCCTGAAATGATTCTTCCACCGGAAGGTGGAAGCTACGAACGTGTAAACGAACGTGTAAACGAACGTGTGGCTTCCGCCTTTAGGCGGAAGCACCCTATTTTCTTCTTTCCGGCAGCCGTCGCTCTGACGGCCCATCGTAGATGTAGTCCTTCGGATCGATCTGCCGCATCGGATGCTGGCGGCTCATCTCCTCTTGTGCCTGCGCCGCGATGCCCGGCACGCGCGAAATGATGAACAGCGCGTTGGCCACGGTCGGGGGCATGCCGAGGTCGCTGCACACGGCGGCAATGGCGCCGTCGATGTTGATCGGCTGCGGCGGTTCGTCTGGCAAGTGACGGGTGTGGAGCAGCATCTCCACCGCGCGGATCATCTGGATGTGGGTGCCTTCGACTTCCAGCTCGAGCGCCATCTGGAACAAGCGTGCCGCCCGCGGGTCGCGCGTGTGGAATCGGTGCCCGAAACCAGGCAGCGCATCGCCCGTCTGCTTCCAGCGATCGACAATCTGTGCGGCCGCTTCGGTGTACGACGATCCGTTGCGTACGAGCGCGAGTCCGGCGTCGAGAAACTCCATGCAGCTCTCGATGTCGCCACCGTGGTAACGCCCGAATCCGAGCACGCCTGCCGCCACGCAGGCACGGAGTGATGCGCCAGTGGTTGCGGTGTTGCGCGCGGCCAGCGTCGACGGTGGCGTCGCACCGTGGTCGATGAACGAAACCAGGATGGCCTCCATCAACCGGCCAATGCCAGGTGACGGACACTCGCCGAGGAGAAGCAGGTAGATCGCCTCGCCGAAGGTCAGCCGGCCCATGATCTCGTCGAGCGCATACCCGCGAACCAGGATCTTGTTCGGGGCGATGCTCGTCAGGGCTGTTCGCCACTTGCCGTCGCCCGTACGAGGCTGGGCACGACGCTCGGCCGTCATTGTTTTCCGCGTCTGTTTCATCGAGTTGTCGTCGGGCGCACCCATCATTCGGTCTCCCGCCAGGGTCCAATGTTACTCGGTTCCGTAGAGGCGGTCACCGAAATCGCCAAGGCCTGGAACGATGAATTTGTGCGGGTTGAGCCCTGTGTCTACGACCGGGGTAAACACCTGCACGTCAGGATGATGCCGTTCGACCAGGGCGATACCCTCAGGAGCGGCGACGATGCAAATCATGCGCACGTCGCGGGCCCCCGCTCGCCTGAGCAAGTCGAGCGCGGCAACGGCGCTGCCGCCGGTCGCCAGCATGGGATCGATCATCAGCACGAAGCTGCGACTCAGATCCGGCGGCAGCTTTGAATAATACTGCGAGGCGACCGCCGTCATCTCGTCGCGCTGCAAGCCGATGTGGCCGACTCGCGCCGACGGAATCAGCTCGAGCACCGCGTCGAGCATCCCGAGCCCCGCACGGAGCACCGGCACCACGACGACGTCGCCGGTGATGCGTCGGCCCGGTGCGGGTCCGAGCGGCGAATCGACGGTCGAGTCCACGGCCGGCACGTCACGTGTCGCTTCGGCGGCGAGCAACAGGCTGATGCGCACGGCGATTCGACGAAACAACTCGGGGGGCGTTGCCCGATCGCGCAGCGTCGCCAGTGCGTCATGCACGAGCGGATGCGAAACGATGTGAACTGGCACGGACTCACTATAAGAGGGACAAGGGAAAAGGGAAAGCGCCTGCCTCCGCCGACGCCAAAGGCTCCGGCGAGAACGCGCCGAGCGAACGCGAAGCCGGGCCCGCGAGCAGTAAGAAAAGCAGACTGATACAATTTCGGCTCCGATGCCTCTCCGCGCGTGTGCGTGTCTCGTCCTGATCGGGTCGTTCCTGCTTGCGCAAGCGCCGCGGCAGAGCGCTTCGCTGATTCTCACCGGTGGCATCGTGGTCACGATGGACTCGCAGGCCCGCATCTTGTCGCCGGGCGCGGTGGCGATCGACGGACGAAACATCGTCGCGGTGGATACGCCTGAGGCGATCGCCGTCAGGTTCTCCGGTCAAACCGTGATCGACACCGCCAACCAGGTGGTCATGCCCGGGCTCATCAACACTCACACGCATGCGCCGATGGTCCTGTTTCGGGGGCTGGCCGACGATCTGGCGTTGATGGATTGGCTTCAGAAGTACATCTTCCCGGCTGAAGCGAAGACTGTCACACCCGAGTTCGTGCGCGCCGGAACTCGCCTCGCCGCGCTCGAGATGATCGAGTCCGGAACGACCACCTACGCGGATATGTATTACTTCGAAGAGGAAATCGCGACGGTCACGCGGGAAGCGGGACTGCGTGGCGTGCTTGGACAGACGATCATTCAATTTCCCGTGGCCGACGCGAAAACACCGCAGGAAGGACTCGCGCGGACGGAGGCCTTCCTGAAACAATTCGCCGGCGACGATCTGATCGTGCCGGCGGTTGCTCCTCATTCGATGTACACCCTCGACACCGCGACCCTGAAGGCGTCGCGCGCCCTCGCCGATCGCGAGCACGCGCCGATTCTGATCCATCTGTCGGAGACAGCCGACGAGGTAAAGACTTCGCAAACGAAGCACAATGCGACTCCGACGCAGTATCTCGAGAGCATCGGATTCTGGGGACCGCGCACCGTGGCGGCTCATGGCGTCTGGCTCACCCCCGCCGATATGGCAGTTCTCGCCAGACGTCACGTTGCGGTCTCGCACAATCCCGAGAGCAATATGAAACTCGCGAGCGGCGCCGCACACGTCGTCGCGATGCGGCGGGCCGGCATCGTCGTCGGGCTCGGTACTGATGGTGCCGCGAGCAACAACGATCTCGATATGTTCGAGGCGATGCGGCAGGCCGCATTTCTCGCCAAGCTGCAGACGAACGATCCGAGAGCCGTTCCCGCGAGACTCGCCCTCCAGATGGCGACGATGGACGGCGCGCGTGCGCTCGGGCTGGACAAGGAGATCGGCTCGTTGGAGGCAGGCAAGCGAGCCGATGTCATCTCGGTGTCGATGGCCGCTGCGCGACAGACACCGATGTACGATCCGCTGTCGCACCTGGTTTACGTGACGCGTGGTGATGATGTGCGGACGACGATCGTCAACGGGCGAGTGCTCATGCGCGATCGCAAGGTGATGACGCTCGACGAGCCGGCGGTGTTGAACGAGGCTCGTGCGCTGGCGGCGAGAGTCAAGGCGGCGGTCCAATGAACGTGCTGCTCGAGGCGGAGAGCATTCAAGCGCGGGTGAAGGCACTGGCGGCGGAGATCGAACGCGACTACCCCGCAGGGGAAGAGATCCACCTGGTCTGCGTGCTCAAAGGCGGCTTCATCTTCATGGCCGATCTCGTCCGGGCGATGAGCCATCGAGTCTCGCTCGACTTCATCGCCGTTTCCAGCTACGCAAAGAGCACGAAATCCTCAGGTGAGGTCCGGCTGCTGAAGGATCTCGATTCAGGTCTTCAGGGGCGCCACATCATCATTGTCGAAGACATCGTTGACACTGGATTGACCTTGACCTATCTGCAGGAAATTCTTCGCGCCAGATCGCCGAAAACGTTGAGGACCGCGTGCCTGCTGAGCAAGCCGTCGCGCCGACAGGTCGATGTCGCCGTGGAGTACATTGGTTTCACGATAGAAGATCGATTCGTCGTCGGCTACGGGCTCGACTATGCGGAGCAGTACCGCAATCTGCCGTATATCGCGGTGCTGGATGGGGAATGATCTCCGAAATTGGTGACTTGGCCCAGGCGCTTCTGGCTTCCGGCAGAAAGGCTTGTGGCTTCCGCCTTTAGGCGGAAGATCGCGACATGAAATTATTCGACATCATCACCGAAGCTGACGCCCGGACGCTCGATATCGGTTCGACGGTCGAGCTCGCAGCTGCCGGGCACATCACACCGCTGGCTCGCGATACCCTGGCGGCGCGGCGGGTGACCGTCGTCCGGAAGGGTGCCCAGGATGAATCGCTTCCGGCCGATCTCGCGCCGACGAGCGACATCCGTCGGGTGGCCATTGGGTCCGATCACACCGGGCTGGCAATGAAGCGTGCGCTCGTCGATTACCTCCGCGGTCGCGGCCTGGCCGTCATCGATGTTGGAACGAACACGTCCGACGCCGTCGATTACCCGGACATCGCCGGCGCCGTGGCACGCAGCGTATCGAGGGGGGAGTGCGATGCGGGGATCGCGATTGACGGGGCGGGGATCGGATCCGCGATTGCCGCCAACAAGGTGCGCGGCGTGCGTGCGGCGATGTGCCTGAACGAGACGATTGCCCGGTATTCGCGCGAGCATAACGGTGCAAACGTGCTGACGCTGGGAACCTCGCTGGTCGACGGCGCAGACGCGGCCACTCGGATTGTCGATGTCTGGCTGGGCACGCCGATGCGCGAAGCGCGCTACATTCGCCGGCTGGTCAAGATCCGACGCTTGGAAGATGCCTTCGCGAGGGACTGACGTGTTGAACTCGCAAGATCTGCAGCGCTTGATCGACATCATCACCGAGGAGGTGATGGCCGCCCAGATGTCGGGGCGGACGCCTGCATCTCGCTGTGCGTGCCACTCGCTGGTCGTCGACTGCTGTCCTGATCGACTCCGCAGCGTGATCGACGCAGGGGCCACGCGGCTGGGCATTCACGCGCCGGGCGGCGCCGCCACCGTGTCAGCCATGATCGACCACACGTTGCTGAAGCCGGACGCGACCCGAGCGGACATCGAAAAGCTGTGCCGTGAGGCGGTGGAGTTTCGCTTCGCGACGGTCTGCGTCAACCCGACGTGGGTGGCGACCGCCGCGGCGCTTCTCCGTGGCAGCGGCGTCGGCGTGTGTTCCGTGGTCGGGTTTCCCCTCGGCGCGACCCCAGCGGACGTCAAGAACTACGAAACGCGGCGCGCGATCTTCGACGGCGCCACCGAAATCGACATGGTGATCAACGTCGGTGCGCTCAAGTCCGGCGATCTGCGGGCAGTCGAACGCGATATCGAAGCTGTCGTCGACCCCTGCCGGCAATGCGGCGTCGTCAGCAAGGTCATCATCGAAGCGGTGCTCCTGACCGATGAAGAGAAGATTACGGCGTGCACGCTGTCAAAGGCAGCCGGTGCGGACTTCGTGAAAACGTCGACCGGTTTTGCCTCGGGCGGCGCGACGGTCGCGGATGTGGCGTTGATGCGCCGAGTCGTCGGCGCCGATATGGGCGTGAAAGCCGCCGGCGGTGTGCGCGATCTCGAGGGACTCAAGGCGATGGTCGCTGCCGGGGCCAGCCGTGTCGGCGCCAGCGCTGGCGTCAAGATCGTGCAGGAATCGAAGGGACAGAAGCCGTCCGGGCCATCCGGTACCGGCTACTGAGCGTCCTGCTTCGGCACCGGCGGGTTGGCGGTCGACTGGACCGGAAAAGGAATCGTGAAGCCGTTCTTGGCGAACGCCTTGACGAGGCGGCGCCGCAACTCCCGTCCGACGAACCACTGCTTCAGCGGCACCGTCTTGATCCGCGCCCTGAGTTTCAGTGACCAGTCTCCAAACGAATCGACGCCGAGAACCTCAATCGGTTCGAGAATCGACGGCCCGAACACCGGATCCGCCTGCAGCTCGGCGCCCACCTCGCGAATCACTGCGGCAACCCGATCGGTGTCGTCGTAATACGAGATCGACAAATCGACCAGGTAGTACGAGAACTCCTTGCTGCGATTCGCGAGCGTGTTGATCGCGCCATTCGGAAACACATGAACCGTGCCTTCGCCGTCCCGCAGGATCACGGTCCGCAGGTTGATGGCCTCGATGATCCCGCCTGTGTTGTTGATTGAGGCGGCGTCGCCAACGCGGATCTGATCTTCGAGGATCAGAAAAAACCCGCTGATGATGTCGCGCACGAGCGTCTGCGCGCCGAAGCCGACGGCGAGCCCGACAATCCCGGCACCGGTCAGGACCGGTGTGATATCCAAACCGAGCAGGCGCAGCACCATCAGCAGGGCGATACCGATGACCAATGCGGTGGTTACGTTCCGCACCACCGAGCCTAACGTGCGCGCACGCTTGCCTCGTTCGATCGCGTCCAGGTCGGTGCCGAGGCTCATCTCGTATTCGAATCGGCGAACCAGCAACGCGGTCATGCGCACCAGCGCATAGGCCAGCAGCACGATCACGATGATCTTGAGACCCGAATCGAACGCCCAGACCGACAACGTGCTGAGATGAACGCCGGTGCGCGGTTGCAATCCCGCCATCTCGAACGCGGGAAACAACAGCACGGCGAAGGCTAGGACGAAGGCGGCGATCGCGACGATGCGAAGCGGCGCACGGACGTGTGGGCTCGACGTCGCTACGTTGTCGCCGAGAATCATCCGCAAGCCAACGGCGGCGAGACGGCGTGCCAGCCGCGACACCAACCAGGCGGCGGCGAGTGTTCCGGCAAGGGAGATGAGGAGCGCCTGGGCCTCGACCGGCCCGGTGAAGAATCGGCTCATACGGTCAGTCGTTCATCTTAACCGCGGAAGAAGACCTGGTGTTGGAGGAAGTGTTGCGAACTAAGAAGACGCCGTATGCGCGAGGTTGTCCGCTCTCAATTGCGCGAACGCCTGAAGTGGAATCCGCAGACTGGCGCGGCAGCCCTGTCGATCTTCGCGGTTCTCGAGAACGAGGCTGCCGCCGTGGGCTTCGGCAATCTGGCGGCTGAGGACGAGGCCGATGCCCGACCCACCCGGCTTGGTCGTGAAGAAGGGCACGAAGAGGTTGCCGGTGTTCGAAAGGCCCGGCCCTTCGTCCTCGACCCAGAGCTCCATCGTCGCTGGATGCACCCCTGCGAGCCGCTGCCAGCCGACGGTCACGCCGCCACCGGTCTCCCTGACGGCGTCCACGGCGTTTCTGATCAGGTTGATCAGCAACTGTTCGAGTTGATCTCCGTCGCCCTGAATCGTCAGGCGCGGTCCCGCGGCAACCGAGATGTGATGGGCCTTTTCGAGCGTGACGACACGATCGACGAACGATCCGACATCGAGCGGTGCGAGCTTGGGAGGGGGCAGTTTCGCCAGCCGCGCGTAGGCATTCATGAAGCGGCTCAACGCCTCGGATCGAGACGCGATCACGCCGAGCCCGCGTTGCACATCGTCGCGCCAGTCCGCTGGAGGCGGTTCCCGTTCGACGATCGTTGCCAGGCTGCCGGCGATCGATTTGATCGGCGCCAACGAATTGTTCATCTCGTGCCCGATCACGCGAATCAGCCGCTGCCAGGCCTGACGTTCTTCTTCGCGCAGTGGCTGACTCAAATCCGAGAGCACCAGCAGCTCGTGCGGTCGACCGCCCTGGCGGAACTGGCTGCGCCGGATTTCCCATCGACCGACACCGCCGGGGAACGCGGTGTTGATGACGCGAGGTGCTTCGCCCGTCAAATATTCCGCGAGGTCCAGCTCCGTGGCTCGACGCCCCAGCAGCCGTTCAGCCGGCTGGCTCAGTAGCCGCGCTCCAGCGCGGTTGACGAACGTGAGCTCCTGATCCTCGTCGAAGGTGAACACCGCGACATCGATCTCCGCCATCACCTTCCGCAACAGCGTGGTCGCCTCGAGAGCGTCGAGCCGCTGGTGGCGGAGAGTTTCGACCAGAGCGTTCACTTCGATCATCACCTCGCCGAGCGGATCGCCGCCGCGTGCTCCGCGGGCGCGAATCGAGAAGTCTCCTTCACCCAGCGCCGCGAGAAGGTTCGACAACGTCTGAAGTGGCAGGACGACCCGTTCGCGGAGCGCGAACGCGAAACCGAGGCAGACCGTGACGATGAGAACCGAGAGCGTCCACTGAACTTTTGGCGTGTAGTCGCCGGTCCAGAGAAAGATGAGGGATATCGCCGCCCCGGGCAGGGCCGAGGCGAACGCCATGAGAAGGATTCGCCGGTCGTGGCTCAGACGAGGCTCACGTCGTTTGCCGGTCGCCATGGAAAAGGTAAAAGGTACTACCTTTTACCTTTTGCCGGGTCAGAGTCCATAGCGCTGCAGCCGTCGATAGAGAGCGCTGCGGCTCAACCCGAGCGCTTTGGCGGCCTGGCTGACGTTGCCGTCGAAGCGCGTCATCGCTTTCTTGATCAGGAAGCACTCGACGTCTTCGAGGCTCATGTCTTCGAGGCGGCCACCGCCTTCGCGGCCGGCGCGCAAGCCCAGATCCGCCGGCTTCACCAGTGGGCCTGGCGCCATGAGAACGGCCCGCTCGATCGCGTGATCGAGCTCGCGGACGTTGCCCGGCCACGGGTGCTCGAGCAGGATTTGCATCGCCGCGCTTTCAAAACCGGTGAGCCGCTTCCGATACCGCTGCGCGTGCTGTCGAAGAAAATGCTGCGCGAGCAGCGGCAGATCTTCGCGCCGATCGCGGAGCGGAGGCAGACGGATCTCAATCGTATTGAGGCGGAACAGCAGATCCTGCCGAAACCGCCCGGCCGTGACTTCATCGACGAGGTTGGCGTTGGTGGCAGAGATGATCCGGGTGTCGACGCGACGCGTGCGCGACGAACCAAGCCGCTCGAACTCGCCGGTTTCGATCACGCGCAGAAGCTTTGCCTGCTGGCTGAGCGGCACGTTTGCGATCTCGTCGAGAAAGAGCGTGCCCTGATCGGCAAGCTCGAAGCGGCCGACGCGATCGGCCTTCGCGTCGGTGAACGCGCCGCGAACATGGCCAAAGAGCTCGCTCTCGAACACACCTTCCGAGACGCCGCCTGAATTCACGATCACCATCGGGCGAGAGGCGCGGCTCGACACTGCGTGCAGCGCGCGCGCGACCACCCCCTTGCCGGTGCCGTTCTCGCC
Organism: Vicinamibacterales bacterium; assembly: GCA_051986585.1. Classification (GTDB taxonomy): domain Bacteria; phylum Acidobacteriota; class Vicinamibacteria; order Vicinamibacterales; family 2-12-FULL-66-21; genus JALZOC01. The sequence continues at coordinate 15,946 of JBPYFA010000338.1, forward strand.
GAGGATCAGGACGTTCGCGTCGGACGGACCGATGCGCGAGATGACCTGCAGCACGTTCTGCATCGCCGACGATTCGGCGATCAGCTTCGGCATGCCCTCGCCGCGAAGCAGCGAGTTCTCCGCCTCGAGACGCTGACCCTTGCGCAGCGCCTGGCTCAACTCGATCTGCGTTCGGATGATGGCGAGCAGGCGCGCGTTGTCCCAGGGCTTCTGAACGAAATCGCGAGCCCCTCGCCGCATCGCTTCAACCGCGACCTCGACGCTGCCCCAGGCGGTCATGACGACGACCGGAAGCGTGGGATCGATGCCCTGGATGCGCGAGAGAAGGTTCAGTCCTTCCTCGCCTGACGTGGTGTCGCGTGCGTAGTTGAGGTCGATGAGCGCGACGTCGAACTCGCGCGCCTCAACGGCGGCCAGCACGCCCGCCGGCGACGAGGCGGTCTCGAGTTGAAATCCTTCGGCCTTGAGCAAAAGGCGCAACGCCTCGAGGACATCGGGTTGATCGTCGGCGATCAGCACCCGCGGCTCACTGGGACGCACGGGGTGCCGGACGTTTTCAGCCGATTCGTTGCGGGAGCTACGGAGATGGTCGGTGATCAGCATGGCCTCACAGCGGCCCGCCGTCAGCCATCAGGGTGCCGATGGCTGACGACTGACGGCCCAGCGCTCGTCAGTGGCTCATGTCGAAGCCGCTCTCTTCGAGCTCTTTCTCGCCGCGATGCTTGCTGCCGTCTTCCTCGACGACCCGGCCGTCGAACAGGTGAATGGAACGATCGGCATGGCGCGCGTAGCGCGGATCGTGGGTCACCATGCAGATTGTCGCGCCCTCGCGATGCAGTTCGCGCAAGAGCTCCATCACCGCTTCGCCGTTCTTCGAGTCCAGGTTTCCGGTCGGCTCGTCGGCGAGAAGGATTGAGGGAGAGCCGGCCACCGCGCGGGCGACGGCGACGCGCTGCTGCTGACCGCCCGACAGCTGGCTGGGGAGATGCTTGGCGCGGTGCGCCATGCCGACCTTCTCGAGCGCCGCCATGACGCGTTCCTTGCGCTCGGCCGACTTCATCCCGCGATAGGTGAGCGGCAACTCGACGTTCTCGTAGACGTTCAGATCGCCGATCAGGTTGAAGCTCTGAAAGATGAACCCGATCTCGCGGTTGCGCACCCGCGCGCGCTCTGACAGCGGCAGATCGGCGACTGCCTTGTTGTTCAAGGTGTACTTGCCTTCGGTCGGGGAATCCAGCAGCCCCAGGATGGAGAGCAGCGTCGATTTGCCGCAGCCCGATGGTCCGGCAATCGCGATGTACTCACCCGTCTTGATCTCCAGGTGGATACCGGCGAGCGCGTGCGTCTCGACTTCGTCGGTGAAAAAGACCTTGGTGACCCCGTCGAGATGAATCAGCGTGGGGGCGGACGTGTTCATCGTGGCTCCTTTTGATCAGCTACCAGCTGCCAGCTTCCAGCTCCCGGCCTCACCATCGAAGCGGTCGCTGCGATTACGATCTATCCCGCGATCCGAATGCGATCGAACGAATCCTGCGCGGACATGTCCGAGAGAATGACCTGATCGCCAGGCTGCAGTCCCTCGAGAATCTCAACTTTATCGACAGACGTGCGACCGAGCTTCACGTTGGTGCGGATGGCTTCGCCGTCGCCGGTGAGCTTGAACAACCCGACGGTGCTGTTCTCCTGACCGAAAGCCGGCCGGCCGACGTAGATGACGTTGTCGAGCTTTTCGAGTTGGATCGTGCCGTCGACGCTCAAATCGGGACGAGCGCCGGATGGCAGCTCGCCTTCGAGGCTCACGTCGACGCCAACCGTGCCGCCGGTGGACTTCGGATCCATGCGGAGCACTTTTCCTTTCACGACGCCGTTGCGGGTGTCGACTTCGGCGTACTGACCGACGCGAATGTCCTTGGTCTGGGTTTCCGCAATCCGCAACTCGGCTTTGAGCGTGGTGGGATCGGCGACGCGAGCGACGTTGGCACCGGCATTGAGCTGTGCGCCACGTTCGACCGGCACTTCCTGGAGCACACCGGTCATGCCGGCTTTGACCTTGAGGTCGTCGAGCTGGCGAACTCGCAGCTCATACGCCGCGCGTTTCTGATCGACTTCAGCTTCCTGGGGGGCGAGCTGTGACTTCATGCCTTGCGTCGAAATCTCCAGCCGCTCCTTGGCAATTTTCAATCGGTTCTCGAGTTCCTCGGCATCGCTGCGCGACTGTTTCAACTGGATCTCGGAGACGAGCTTGTCCTCCCACAACTTCTCTTGCGCCTGGAGGTTCAGCGCTGCCTTGGTATAGCCCGCCTGAATGCTGGCGACATCGCTCTGCTGACTGAGGAGGGCGCTTTCGAGCTCCTGCTTGCGATTGGCAAACGCCGCCTGAGCGGATTGGTAGGCAAGTTGCGCTTCCTTCACCGATTGCTGCAATTCAGGATTGCTCAACTCCACGATCACGGTATCCGGCTTCACCTGCGCGCCAGGGCGGAGCAGGATCGTCTCGACCCGTCCCGCCGTGGTCGACGGAATCCAACGGATTTCCTCGGGGACCAGCGTGCCGGAGCCCCGTACCTGCCGCAGCATCGGGCCGCGCTTGACGGTGTCGATCCAGACCGTCGCCCGATCGACTGACGGCGCAGCGGGCTTGAGCCTCGACACACCGACTGAAATCAGGGCGATGACAAGAAGGCCGAGGGATCCATAGAGGATCCGGCGAATCTTCTTCTTGCGCTTCACTTCCGCGGGACGTGCGATGTCGACCATTGAGCTTGCCTCTGTCCTGAAGACCGGGGAAGAACGAGACCCACGGCGTCAGTCCAGGTAGTCCAAATCAGGTGCCAGTGCTGAATCTGTCACCAAATCAAAGAAAAGTAAGCAGTTAAAGCGGCTGTCCCGTGGCTGGTCTTCTATGCGGGTGACCGGTCGCGAACCCTCTCGTCCCAAAAACGGTCACCTTGCCGATCGCGTCCGGCTTGCTCGAGACCCTCAATCGACCCAACCCTTCGCAATCAAAGCAGTTCGGACAACTACCGGGCAATTGGACGGAAACGCATCGAGAGTGGTTTAGGACTTTCTTCAGAAATTTAATTTAGTTTGTCAAAACAATATATAATTGCACCCAGCCAGCGAATGAGCGACCTCACCGAAGCAGCCCGGCAAGTCCTTACCCTCTATCCGCAGATCTACTTTGCCTGTCACACGCGACACGTTCGCGACCCGCAATCGCAGCGGCTCCTGAGCCGTCACCAGGCCAGCGTGCTCGATCATCTCGACGAGCTCGATCCGGTCACCGTCAACGACCTCGCGCGGCACATGGGGGTAACGCCGGCCACGATGTCGCTGACGATCGATCGTCTCGAGGGCAAGGG
>JBPYFA010000339.1:0-4377 GCA_051986585.1 Vicinamibacterales bacterium
ACCGCCGGATTCTGTCCGGCGCCAACTTCACGCTGTCCCGCGGCGGGGTTGCCGCGTTGATGGGACCGTCAGGCTCAGGAAAGACGACGATCCTGCGCGCCATCGCCGGACTTGAACGTTTCGACGACGGAAGGATCGTGCTCGAAGGTGTGACGTTGACAGCTGGCGCGCCCGTATCGGGCGCCGTTCTTCGCCACCTGCGCCGGCAAGTGGGGCTCGTGTTTCAGTTTCACCACTTGTTCGAGCACCTGTCCGCCTTGCGGAACGTCATGCTCGCGCCAACCCACGTTCTGGGTGTGCCGGCAGCCGCGGCGGAACGCCGCGCATATCAGCTTCTCGAAGCGCTCGGCGTCGACCATCGCGCTTCCGCCCTGCCGCGTGAGTTGTCCGGTGGCGAAGCGCAGCGGGTGGCGATTGCCCGCGCGCTCGCTGTCGATCCACCGTTGCTCATGATGGACGAGCCGACGGCATCGCTTGATCCATCGCGCCGCCACGAGCTCGGCGAATTGCTCGCGCAGCTCAGCAGCGAGAATCGAACGATTTTGCTTTCCACTCACGATGACGATTTCGCACGCCGCTGGGCGTCGACGATCTTGCGGGTGAACAACGGAATCGTGGACTTGTGAATCCTGGATCACCGATTAGTGATCCGGGATTCACAATCCTGCTTGTTGCTCCTACTCAGCGAAGGACCCTGTACTTCTCAAACAGTTGCCGCTGCCGCGTCTCCTTCGGCATCTCCCGTCCGGCGATGAATACATGTTCGGGCCCGGTCGTCAGCTCGAACGGATCGCCAGACCACACGACGACGTCGGCATCTTTGCCGGCCTCGAGCGATCCCAGGCGATCGGCAACGCCCCAGACACGCGCCGGCTCGAGCGTCACGGCTCGAAGCGCGCTGTCCCGATCCAACCCGTACGAGATCGCGTTGCCGGCCTCCTGTCGAAGATTTCGGGCGTTGTGTGTATCGAATGACGAGAGCACGAGCGTCACCCCCGCTTTGGCCAGCCGCGAGGGATTCTCGAGCGTCGCCCCGAGCGCATCGAAGCTGGGAATATCGGTCAGCGGCTTGACCACCACCGGAATCCTTCGCCGTGCCAGCTCGCTCGCGACACGCCAACCCTCTGCCGCTCCCATGAGAATGAGCTTCAGGTGAAATTCGTCAGCGAGACGAATCGCAGCAAGGAGATCGCTTGCCCGGTTCGCATTGATCGCGAGTGGCAGCTCGCCGCGAACGACCGGACCGAGCGCCTCCATATCGAGCCGGCCTCGCGCGTACGGCCGCCGCTGCGCGTTGCTCCACGCAACCCGGTTTCGGGCGAAATCCAGCGCGTCCTGCAGCGCCTCGCGAAGCCGGAGCATCGCCGAGGCGCGCGATCCCCCTTCCGATGCGGCACCTGCCTCGCCAAGGTTCGCAAACATGGCGACAGGCGCCTTGACGATGCTGTCGGGAGCTTGCGCACCTGACAGATCGAAGAGCGCGCCCTGGCCAAGGATGGCGTGGCCGCTGCCGGTCGGAGCCACGACTGCACGCGTGATGCCCTCCACGCGCGTGACCGGGATCACGGTCGACTCACCGTTGAACGAGTCCACGACGTTGAAGGCGGCGCTCAACTCCTTGTCGGTTGACGCTTGATCGTCGGTTCCATCAGCGCCGAGCGGGATCTCGACGATCCCGATCTGCGTGTCGGACTCGATGAACCCGGGCGTGACGATCTTGCCAGCGGCATCGATGATCGTCGCCCCTGGCGGAACCGGGACGGATGCACCAACCGCCGCGATCTGGCGACCTCGAATGAGAACCGTGCCGCGATCGATTGGCGGGCCCGAAACTGGAAACACTCGTCCGTTCGTGATCGCGATCGTCGCGGCCTGCGCCTCGGGCGCAGGTGCCGGTTTCGCCTGACGGGAGGGTGACGGCGCCGGGCGTGGGGCGATGGCCTGGGCACCGAGCGAGACGCCGCCGACAAACGCCAGGAGTGCGGCAATACGAGTCTTCATTGCGCACCTCCCGCCGCAACGAGACCCGTCTCGAAGTCGCGTCGAGGCTGACGGTTGGGATCCGTGCGGTCGTAGATCAGGGCGCCGTCGATGAAGACGCGTTCCGCGCGGCCATACACACTGAATGGATCGGTCGACCAGATCACGACATCGGCATTTTTGCCGACGTCGAGCGATCCCGTCACCCGGTCGATCCCGAGCGCCTTGGCCGGGTTGAGCGTGAACCACTTCACCGCATCGGCACGCTCGATCTTGAATCCCGCCTCCAGTCCGGCGCGCAGCGCCTTGGCGGCTTCCTGGTTCAGGCGCTGAATCCCGTTGGCATCGTCTGAATGGACGATCGCGCATCCTTTCGCCTGATCGACCAGCGCGATATTTTCGCGAATGCCGTCGTAGGCCTCGAGTTTGAATCCCCACCAATCGGCCCACATGCTGGCGCAGATGTTGTTCTCGACCAGCAGGTCGCGGATCTTGTAGGCCTCGACGGCGTGATGAAACGACGCGATCTTGTAGCCGAACTCCCGGGCGAGATTGATCATCGTCGCCATCTCGTCGGCGCGATAGCAGTGATTGTGGACCAGAATCTCGCCGTCGAGCACGCCGGCCAGCGTCTCGAGCTGGAGGTTCCGCGCGGGGCGCTTTTCCGGATCTGATCCGGCGGCTTTCCATCGTCGCAGGCTGTCGCGATATTCGGCCGCAGCCTGCCAGGCGCGACGGTAGCCGGCAACGTTGCCCATCCGCGTTTGCGGCGAACTGTTGCGCGTCCCGTACACGCGCTTCGGGTTCTCTCCGCACGCCATCTTCAACGAGTAGGGGGCGCCGGGAAATTTCATTCCCTCGGCGGTTCGCGATGGGACATTTTTAACCGTCACGCCGCGGCCGCCAAACAGGTTGGCTGAACCGGGAAGTATCTGCAGGGTAGTCACGCCACCCGCGAGCGCCAGGCCGAATTGAGGATCCTGGGGCCAGATCGAGTGCTCAGCGGAGACTTCGGCCGTATTCGGGTTGGTGGCTTCGTTGCCGTCCTGCAAGGAGTCGATGCCGGGAGCAGCATAGACGCCAAGATGCGAATGCGTATCGATCACGCCAGGAGTCACCCACTTTCCGGTGGCATCGATGACTAGAGCATCCGGCGGGGCGTTCACCGCCTGGCCGACGGCGGCGATCTTGCCGTTCTGCAGGAGGATTGATCCCCGCTCGATTACCGGACCGCTCGCGGTTAGAATCGTCGCGTTCCGGATAACAGTAGGTCGAGATGGGAACGGCTTGTAGGTCGATTCGTAGGCGTTCGGCACGAGCGGCGGAGTGCCGGTTGGGGGCGCCGGCGACTGGGGCAAATTTGCCTGACGCTGTGGCGTTTCGGGAGGCGGCACCGTCCGGTCCCCGGGCGTTGTCGGTGCAGGATTATTCGGCCGCGACGGCTGGGTACCCTGCCCCTGTAGGGTCGCCATTGATATCGATCCGGCCAGAACCACAGCAGTTAGGCCCGCAGTCGCGAGTCGCCGACAAATCATCGCGGTGTCCACGTGCGCCTCTCGCAGTTAGGTTTCGCGGTGTGCGCCGCGCGCGCATCCGGCTGATTGGCATCTCGCGAGTGGTGAAATGACGTGCACGAGCGAGTCCGGATTTTGCATTATAGCGGTCGGGTTGAGGCCGCAAGAGCCTTGAGAGGCGACCGCATCATCGGCAAACCGATCACCGCCGCACACCAACTGCTGGTCGCTGCGTTGTGCAGCGTCGCCACGCTGCTCATTCCCGCTGCCGCGCAGGCCAAGTGTCTGCGGACCGATCTCAATCGCGACGGCGTTCGCGATCGTGGCGCGTTGAGCCGCGGTGCGAGCGAGCTTGCGGTCCAACTTTCAACAACCCATCACTGGGAGCGGCGCCAGACCGGCGATCTGATTGTCAGATTCGTCGTCACCGATGTCGATCGCGACGGCGATCCGGATCTGGTGGCGAGCACGCCAGGGTCCGGACTACGAGTCTGGATCAATAAGGGGCGCGGGCTCTTCTCCAGCCGTTCTCGCCAGGTGAAGGCTCATCGTCTTCACCTCGTCACCCGTCGCTTCGGCCATTCCGTCCGTGGCGTTCAGTCGGTACGGTGGGACGACAGCGTCCTCAACGATCCGACGCGGCTCTTGATCGTCTGGGCTGCACCACCTTCCGCGCACCTCGTCGCCGTCTGCCCAGCCCCGGCGGTCGTGTGCGCTGCCGCACCCACTCTCGCCATCCATCGGAGGACCCCGCGCGGTCCTCCGACTGTTTTCTCCTGATCGACACGTCCGTTTGTTTACGAATCGCCGCTGAGATCTGCCCCGGGCACGTGCGCCGTGACGTGTGCACCGCCACCGGAGCGGAGCCAGCGAATGGGGCCTC
>JBPYFA010000340.1:0-5551 GCA_051986585.1 Vicinamibacterales bacterium
CGCGGGTTGACTGGCCGCTTTCCGCAGCGACGTCAACCACGTATCGAAGTCTGCGGGCGCATCAGCCTGCAGCAGCAGAATCATGTGCGCGTGCTGCGGCCCGCAGTACTCGCCGCATTCGCCGCGATAAAGGCCCGGCTCGTCGGCTTGCAGCCGGATGCGGTTGCTGAATCCCGGTATGAGATCGACTTTCCCGTGCAACCGTGGCACCCAGAATGAGTGAATCACGTCGCGAGTGTTCAGCTCGATATCAACCGGCCGGCCCGCCGGGATGTGAAGTTCATTGGCGGTAACCACGTGGTCATGGTCCGCACCATAGCGGTATTCGATTTCCCACCACCATTGATGTCCGGTCACTGCAATCTCGGCTGGGCGCAGGTGCATCTCGTTGTCGCCCATTGGGTATGCCGCCATCGTCTTCAACGTCATCACGAACACGATCGCCAGAATGACCGTCGGAATGCCGAAGCCGCCGATGATCACCCAACGCTTGTCGTTCGGTGCGTCCCACGCAGCATGTTCAGCGAGTGTGCCCCGTCGCCGGATCGCGACCCAGAAGATGAGGGCACACATCACGACCGTTACCGCGATGAAGACGACCAGCACGAACCAGCCGAGCCGGGCGAGATCGCGCGCCTCGGGTCCAGCTGGCGCCAGCATGGGTTGCACACCGCGGCACGCGGCTGCCAACGCGGCGATCAGCGCGACGAAATACGTGCCGTATCGTCGTTGCATATCTTCAACTCGGCGGATGGGGTTCCTCTGGGGTGCGCAGTGACTTCACATAGGCAACCAGCTTCCACAATTGATCGGACGTCAACTTCGTTGCCCACGCCGGCATACCGTGCGCGCGGCCTTCGGCGATCGTGCTGAAGATTTGTGCGTCGGTGTTGCCGTACAGCCAATCCTCGTCACGCAAGCTCGGTCCCATTCCGCCTCCGGCGCGACCGCCGTGACACCCGGAGCAGTTCATACGAACGAAGAGTTCGCGACCATCAGCCAGAGCCGATGCATCGTGCGCATACGGGTTGGTCGGTCGCTCAGGATTCTGTTCCGGGCCTGGTATCGGTCCGACGCTCGTCGAGATTGGCGGCGGCGACGACGACGCGGCGCTGACCTCGCGCTCGCCACGTTCGCATGCGGCCAGCAACAGGATCAGAATCGCGGCTGCCACAGCGGCTGTTGAACGGCTTGTGCTCATGCCGAGCACCCTCACTTTCTCTCCCTCGGAACACCGAAATCGTTCAGGATGCGATCGATTTCACTCGCGCGCCGCCGAATTGCATCGTCGAGTGCCGCGGCCAGCGCGACATCCTGCCGGCGGACGGCCATGGCAATGTCGAACGCAAACTGACCTTCCGGTTCTCGGACAGGCTTCAGAGCGAGAGCGACTCCTGGCTGGCGCGCGGCAAAGCCGGCGATTGGCCCCCAGGCGATTGCGAGATCGACGTCACCACGACGCACGGCGTCCACGGCATCGGACGAGGGATGCGGTTTGGAGTAGTCGCCGTAGACGGGATAACCATGGACGTTGTCGACGATCTTTCGGTCGGCGAGCGCCTGAGCAGGCGGCGGGTTGTCGTAGTCGTCACCGGTGATGGGTATGCCGATCCGCAGCGATCGCAGCCGCCGATCGTCCATCGATGCAATTGCGAGATGCCGGTCGCGCCGCGAGACGAACACATACGACGAACGGTAATACGCGTGTGTGACCCGGACTTTCCCGAGCCCGGTCGGAACGCCGATAACAACGTCGCACGCGCCGGCGATCAGCGTCTCACGAAGAAAGCCTCGCCGCTGCGGATGCCAGAAATACGACACCCGCTTGCCGAGGTCCGCCGCAATCGTCCGAGCGATCTGATTTTCGAAACCCTCGCTGTTGTCGTTCGAGAACGGGAGATTGTTGGGGTCCGCGCACACTCGCAGCATGCCGGGATCAGCAGGAGGGGGAGCTTCGGCATGTACTGCGGTTGCGACCAGGTGCACGGGCCCCGTCGTGCGCGACAAGTACGCTTTCGCGGTGAACGCCACCGCGGCCGCGAAGATCGTGAAACTGACGACCGTGTGTTTAGAACCCGAAGACATAAACGGTGTTACCAGGAGCGGTGTACTTCTTGATGTCCTTCATTGCGCCAACGACGCCGAGCGCCGCATAGGGATCGTCGGCCGAGATCGTGGGGAAGGCGACCGCTCCCATCCATCCGCCAACCCCCGAGTAGATGGCGACGTATTGCTTTCCGTCCGGTCCGAGATAGGTGATCGGGTTCCCGACAATGCCGGAAGCGGTGTGAAATTTCCACAACTCGGTTCCCGTTCTCGCATCGATCGCCACGAACCAGCCTTCCAGGGTGCCGTAGAACACGACGTCGCCGCCGGTCGCGAGGACGCCGGAATAGACCGGCAGCACCTCGTCCTTCACACCCCAGGCCCTCTTGCCTTTAGCAACGTCCCACGCCACCAGTTCTCCCTGGTAGCCGCCGGGGCCGGGGTACATCTTCACGTCGGCGCCGAGATAGGGAGTGCCGGCGATGTAGTTCGCCTCGATGCCTTCGTAGTCCATGCAGGTGTTGTGGGCCGGGATGTAGAGAAGTCCGGTTCTGGGCGAGAAGGCGGAGGGTATGAAGTCTTTGGCGCCCGTGGATGAGGGACAGATTCCCGAGGTGACGACCTTGTCGTGCGTGCGGAATTTCGGATCCTCGTTAGGCTTACCCGTCTTCAGGTCGTACCCGGTTGCCCACGTGACTGGCTGGTACGCCTCGGCCGACAACAATTCGCCATTGTCGCGATCGAGCACATAGACGAAACCAGTTCGCCCTGGGTGGATGAGCAGCTTCCGTGTGCGACCCTGCCAGTCCATGTCGACGAGGATGTTCTCCATGATCTCGTCGTAATCCCACGCGTCGTGGGCGCTGGTTTGAAACGCCCAGCGTGCTTCCCCCGTATCCGCATCCCGCGCGAAGATCGTGCACGACCATTTGTTGTCGCCCGGCCGCAAGTCCGCGTTCCATACGCCGGGATTGCCAGTGCCGTAGAAGAAGAGGTTGGTCTCTGGGTCATAGGACATGTAGCCCCATACCGTCCCACCGCCAAGCTTCCATTGATCGCCGCGCCAGCTCGAAACGCCGAGATCCGTGCCGCGATCCTTGTCGAAGAACGGGTGAAACTTCGATCCGATCTTCACCTCCGCATCTGGCCCGGTGTTGAACGCGCGCCACAACTCCTTCCCGCTGTCGACGTCAAGAGCGGCGACATAACCGCGAACCCCGAGCTCGCCGCCGGAGTTGCCAACGAATACTTTGTTCTTTACCACCATCGTGGCGCCGGTCATGGTTTCGCCACGATTGATGTCGCCCAATTTCGTCCGCCATGCCTGCTTGCCCGTGGCCACGTCAACCGCAACGACGTTGGCGTCGAGCAGGCTGTAGATGATCTTGCCGTTGGCGAACGACGCGCCGCGGTTGACGATGTCGCAGCAGGCAATGCCGACCGCGCGGGAGTCGGGATGCGGTTCGAAGATCCACTTGATCGCCCCGCCCGGCTTCGTCAGATCGACGGCGATGAGGTTGTTGGGAAACGGCGTGACGACATACATCGTGTTGTCGATCACGAGCGGTTGCCCTTCATGACCGGCCGCCACACCAGTACTCATGGTGGTAATCGGCCGGAGGTTCTGCACGTTCGCGGTCGTGATGGTGCTGAGCGGGCTGTAACGCAGATTTCCGTAGTCACCCGTCGGCATCGGCCAGGTGCCGTTTGCCAGATCGGCGACGAGATGAATGGCGGACGGATTTCCCGGCGGGTTCCCTTGCGGAGCGCCCGGCCCCGGTGACGCAGCCGGCGCTTTCTGACACGCACTTGCGAACATAACCGCCACGGCCGCGGCAAGCAGCAGCCCAAAACGCTCAAAAAGGTGGCAGCCACCTTTCTGCGTAGTTTGCGGCGCAAAGGCCGAAGCTGAGTGGCTGAAGGGAAACATTTTGCTACCTCTTATCGGACACGCCCGCAGGCGTTCAGGAATACCGACGACAGCCCGGCCCATACGATCCCGATTGCGAAGGCCGAGCTGACGAGGACACCACCGAGAGCCATGAACTCAACGCGATCCCTCGCGTCGGTATGCATCGGGTGCGCTGCCGGCGACGATCGCTGCCACGTCCTCAGCGCCGTGACGATGCCGGCCATCGCCACCGCAAGCGCGGCCAGCGTCGTCAACGCAGTCACGCCGCGAACCGCTCCGATAGACATCGCACTGCAAATGCGCTCGCCAGCCCACCACCCAAGCAGGCCCTGAACCGTCCACGCCGCCGGCCCAGCGGCGAGCGGGAACCACAGAGCGAGCATAGGACGTGACATGGTGGTGGTCATCGGCCGATCCCCACAGCCGGTCCGACGTAGAGCAGCGCAACGATGACCACCCACACGGCATCGACGAAGTGCCAGTAGAGGGCCGCGTTCGCAAGCGGCCGATGCGGAGGTTTATGCCCGGAACCGATATCAGGCAGAGCCAGCACGTACACGAGCATCAACAACCCGAGCCCGAGGTGCGCGGCGTGGAAGCTGGTGATCGTGTAGAAGATCGATCCGTAGGCGTTGCTCGTCGGTAACAACGTCTTCAGGTGCTCGCGATACTCGAACACCTGCAGGATCACGAATGCGATACCCAGGATCACCGTCACCAGGACCCCGGCGCGCGCCTGCATCGTCGCGCCGTTACGCTCGGCGCGTTCTCCCCAATACAACGACGCACTGCTGGTCAACAGAATGACGAGCATCACCAGCGCCAGCGTCACCTTTGGCTGTTCCGGCGGCCACGCACCCCGAGACACGTGCGCGAGGTAGAAGTACGAAAAGAACAGAAGGACGAAGAGGCAGGCCTCCGACAGAATGAACAGGAGCATGCCCCACGTGCCGCGGCGGTCGTCGACGACGTGGTGAGGAATCCTGACTGTTGGTTCGACGGTCGGTTCGATCGCGAGCACGGTCATGCGGGAACTCTTTCGGGTTCCGGCCACAGCCACGCGGCGGCAATGATCAAGCACGCCAGGGTGGCCAAACCGGCAATCCAGAGCGCCTTGAGGAGGACGGCCGTGAACAAGATCGAGAGGCCCGCCGCCATGACAAATGGCGTCAGCGTGTCTTCCGGCATCTTGGCGATCGAGACAGGCGTGGCGTCGAGGACACTTGTGACAACGGTCACCCGCCCTTCATCGAGGGCGCGGTCACCGGTTGGATCGCTGGTCTCATCGAACTCGTCCCACAACGGGTGTCGTGTTGCGACGACGGGAATGTGCGTGGTGCCGTACACCGCGGGAGGTGAGGTCGTGTCCCATTCCAGCGTGTCGGCATTCCATGGGTTGTCGCCAGCCGGCGCGCCCACGCGCAGGCTGCGAAGGAAATTCCACACGCTGATGACAATGCCGGCCGTCAGAATGACCGTGCCGACGGTTTCGAGCATGTTCAGCCGTCCCCAGCCAGTCAGTGCCGGGTAGGTGTAGATGCGCCGGGGCATGCCCAGGAGCCCGAGGATCTGCATCGGAAAGAAGGTGAGGTT
>JBPYFA010000341.1:0-12520 GCA_051986585.1 Vicinamibacterales bacterium
CGAACCATCGAACCCACGAACCATCGAACCCACGAACCATCGAACCCACGAACCATCGAACCATCGAACCATCGAACCAACGAACCAACGAACCAACGAACCCGGGCGACGATACTATCAACTTTCCATGCCCCTCATTTTGGCCTCGGCCTCGCCCCGTCGCGCAGAGTTGCTGGCAGCGGCCGGGTTTACGTTTGCGGTCGTGCCGGCTGATGTCGACGAGACGCCCCTGCCGGCGGAGGATCCGAAGGCCTACGCCTTGCGCGTGGCTCGGGACAAGGCAAGGGCCGTTCAGGAACGGTGCCGGAATTCCGGCAGCCTGGTGCTGTCGGCGGACACCGTCGTGGTGGCGCAGGGGCAAATCCTCGCCAAACCTGAGAATTTGGACGATGCGCGGCGCATGCTGCGGCTGCTGTCCGGCGGGGCACACGACGTGCACACTGCGGTCGTGGTCCGCCTGGACGAGGCGGAACGGTGGCAGGTCGTGACGACCCGCGTCTGGTTCGGAACCCTTGCCGAGCCGGACATCGACTGGTACGTGGCGTCCGGAGAGCCGGAAGGGAAGGCCGGCGGCTATGCGATTCAAGGCCGCGCCGCGCGGTTTATTGAGCGAATCGACGGCTCGTGGTCGAACGTGGTTGGCCTGCCGGTCGCGACCGTTCATCGTCTTCTGGCAGAGCTCCAATAATCGATTTGATCGGATTGACCGGTCGTCCGGGACCACAGTATTCTGAGGAGGCGTCTTCCCGCAAACTGTTATGAAATCGAAATCTATCAAGATTGCGGTCACCGCGGCCGTACTGGCGTTGGGGATTGGCGGACTCTTCTACTCGACGCTGGCCGACGGCACCGAGTACTACGTGCACGTCGACGAAGTCATGCACGACCCGAGCGCCTGGCAAGGCAAACGCCTGCAGTTGCACGGCTACGTTGTCGACAAATCCATCTTCGTGAAACCGCAGACCCTCGAGTATCGCTTTCAGATTCAAAACAAGGGGTCCGTCGTGCCGGCGACCTATACCGGGATCGTCCCCGACACGTTCAAGGACGGATCCGAGGTCGTGCTCAAAGGGCACATGGGGCCGAACGGGTTTGCGGTTGAACCAAACGGGGTGATGGCCAAGTGTCCATCGAAGTACGTGGCGGGCCAGCCGGGCGCACCGGGCAATTGAACGCTCTGACATGGTCCGACGCGTGAGACCCAGGTAGAACTTTGCAGAACCTATCGAACCGAACCTGGCAGAACCCGGTAGAACCCCGTAGAACCCAGTAGAACCAGGAAGGAAAACATGCCCTCCCTTGGCGCATTCCTGTTGCTCGCCAGCTTCGTCGTCTGTGCGTATTCCATTGCCGCATCGGTCGCGGGCGCGCGGCAGCGGTCGTTACGCCTGATTGAGAGCGGAACCGGCGCGTTCTATCTGGTCTCCGCCCTGATGACGGTCGCGTCGGGCGTCATCGTTCACGCGTTTGTCACCAACAACTACGCCATCAAATACGTCCAGCACTATTCGGATTCGGCGCAGCCGTTGGCCTACAAAATCGCGTCGTACTGGGGCGGACTCGACGGCTCGATCATGTTCTGGGTGTTCCTGCTCGGCATCTTCGGCTCGGTCGCGGTGTATACCAATCGCGAGCGTCACCGCGAGCTGATTCCCTACGTCGTCGCCGTGATCGCCACCGTGCAGATGTTCTTCATCTTTTTGATGGTGGTGCACAACAACCCGTTTGCCACATTCCTCGGCCAGGCGCCTGCCGAGGGCAAAGGGCTGAATCCGCTGCTCCAGAACTTCTACATGGCGATCCACCCGCCATCGCTTTACACGGGCTTCGTGGCGATGACGATCCCGTTCGCCTTCGGCATGGCAGCGCTGATCACTGGCCACCTGGACGACTCGTGGCTTCGAGCGGTGCGGCGCTGGACGATGCTCGGGTGGCTGTTCCTGTCGTTCGGTCTGACGCTCGGCATGCTATGGGCGTACGAAGAACTGGGATGGGGCGGCTTCTGGGGATGGGACCCGGTGGAAAACGCGGGACTTCTGCCGTGGTTCACCGCCACGGCATTCCTGCACTCGGTGATGGTTCAGGAGCGCCGCGGCATGCTGCGGGTCTGGAACGTGACGCTGGTGATCGTCACATTCTTCCTGACGATCTTCGGCACCTTCATGACGCGGTCGGGCGTGGTCCAGTCAGTGCACGCGTTTGGCGAGGACCGTGAGCTGGCGTGGATGTTTACCGTCTTCATGATCGCGATCGTGACGTTCAGTTTCGCGATGGTCATGTATCGTCTGCCCCTCTTGCGCTCGCGCCATGAACTCGATTCGTGGATGTCGCGGGAGGCGGCGTTCCTCGCCAACAACTGGATCCTCCTCTTCTCGGCGTTCTTCGTGCTGTTTGCGACGATGTTTCCGACGCTGAGCGAGGCGCTGCGCGGCCGCCGGCTGACCGTGGGTCCACCGTTCTTCAATAAGTGGATGCTGCCGATCGGCCTGATCCTGCTGCTGCTGACCGGAATCGGGCCGCTGCTGGCCTGGCGGAAGTCGACCGTCAAGAACCTGGTCGAGCAGTTCCTCTGGCCATCGCTCGCCGGCGTCGTCACCGGCATCGCGGTCTATGCGCTCGGCGTCCGTGTCTGGACATCGGGAGCCTGCTTCGCGTTGTGCGCGTTCGTGGTGACGACCGTCTTACAGGAGTTGATTCGCGGCGCGCAGGTCCGGAAGGGGGCAACGGGCACGGACATCCTGACGGCCATGATCGGCCTCGTCGGCCGTTCGCGCCGTCGCTACGGCGGCTACATCGTCCACGTCGGAATCGTGCTGATGTTCCTGGGATTTGCCGGACAGGGATTCCACCGCGAAGAGCAGGTGCCGCTGAAAGTTGGTCAGCAGACGACCGTCGGTCCATTCACGGTGCGCCACGACGCGCTCCGCGTCACCAGCGATGCGCAGAAGCAGATGGTCACGGCGGACGTCAGCGTGTTCGAGAACGGCAAACAGATCGACCGCATGTATCCGGCACGTTGGTTCTTTGCCAAGCACGAAGACGAGCCGACGACTGAGGTGGCGATACGGCGAGCAGTGTCCGAGGATCTCTACCTCGTGCTCGGTTCGTACAACGTGAGCACTCAGGAAGCGACCTATAAGATTGTCATCAATCCGCTCGTGAACTGGATCTGGTTCGGGTTCGCGGTCATGGCATTCGGGACCGGGCTCGCGTTGCTGCCCGAGAGCGCGTTCGCCTTTGCCGGGGCCAAGGTTCCGGCGGGTGCGGTCACGACGTCACTCCTGTTGCTGTTTGTGCTGCTGCCGTGGCCGGCGCAGGCGCAACATGTCGAGAACCCGCAGACGGTCATCGTCGTTCCAAAGTCGCAGCTCGAGAAAGACATGCAGAGCGAGATCATCTGCATGTGCGGGACGTGCGGGCGGAAGCGCATTGGCGAGTGCACCTGCAGTTTGGCGGCAGAGATGCGCGAGGAAGTCGCGAAGATGGTGGCGGAAGGGAAAACGCGCGAGCAGATTTACGCCTACTTCATTGCCAAGTACGGCAGCCAGGAGCCGCTGGCATCGCCAATCGACGAAGGCTTCAATCGTCTCGCCTGGTTCTTTCCCTATCTAATCGGCGCCACCGGAGCCGCCAGCATCGCCGTGGTGGCGTTCCGCTGGTCGCGACGGGACGCGGCGCCAGAGCCGCCGCAGCCGGTGGCGGATGCCGGCGAAGACCCCGCGCTCCGCGAGAGACTGGATGATGAGCTCCGCGACCTCGATTAACGAGTTGCCCCCCAAAGGGGGACTTCCGCCTAAAGGAGGGCTTCCGCGTAAAGGCGGACTTCCGCCTAAAGGCGGAAGCTACGAGAGCGCGGGGGATCTTCCGGCCAAAGCCGGAAGCCACACGAAAGCCGCCGCCGACCAGGGGTTTCGGCCGTGGCATTTCTTCGTGCTCGCGTCGTTGGCTTCGTCCACGGCCGCTGTCGTTCTCTCGCGCCAGTCCGCACCGGAACACCTGATTCTGATCAGCCTCACGATCGGGGCTGCAGGCGCAGCCGCGGCGGCGGTGTATCGCACGATCGTGCCATTCACCGTGCGCGACGTCTCGAGGCTCGCGGAGCGTCCATCCGATCGCGCTCGCGCGGCGCTCGAGCGCGAGAAGACGCTGGTGCTGCGATCGATCAAGGAGCTCGAGTTCGACCGGGCGATGGGGAAGCTGTCGGAAAAGGATTTCGACGAGATGGCCGGCCGGTTGCGCGCCCGCGCGATGATGCTGATGAAACAGCTCGACGCTGGAGGCTCAGGATATCGAGAAGCGATTGAACGCGAGCTGAGCGCCCGTCTTCAAAAGGAACGGGTGGCTGAAGCGAGGCCCGACGCACGCGTCTCGGCGCCGGCAGAAACGGCCGCAGATTCGGCTGCGCATTCAGCTCCCGCGAAGACCACTTGTGCGTCGTGTGAAACGGTCAACGATCCCGACGCCATGTTCTGCAAACGGTGCGGCACTGCGCTTGCCGCCGTGCAATGAAGCAAATCGCCGCGGTCATCGCTCTGCTGTGTGCAGGCCTTCTGGCTTCGGACGCGGACATGCGCGCGCAGATGCCCGACGCGCGCCAGATGTCTGGTGTGCCCCTGCCTGTTGCCGAACTCCCACCAGGAACCGTCACGGTCCGTGTCGTTCGCGGTGTGATCACGAATGTCATTCCGGACCAACTGGTTGAACTGACCGGAGGGGCGTCGACAGTTTCCGCCAAAACAAACGACGCCGGCCGTGCCGAGTTTACCGGCCTCGTGCCAGGCACAAAGGTCAGGGCCACGGCCACCGTCAACGGCGAGCGTCTGGAATCGCAGGAGTTCACGATCCCGGCGACCGGAGGGACGCGCATCGCGCTCGTCGCGACCGACCCTGACATGCAGAAACGCGCGGAACAGGATCGTCAACAGGCCGAGAGCGCCGCCCAGAGTGGGACGGTGGTCCTTGGCGAGCGATCGCGCTTTGTGTTCGAAATGGGGGACGAAGCCCTCAACTCGTTCGCGCTGTTTGAAATCGTGAATGGCGCCCAGACGCCGATCAAAACCGCGCAACCGCTGGTGTTCGATTTGCCGGCATCGGCGGTAGGTGCAGGGCTGCTCGAGGGTTCGACTCCGCAGGCGGTGGTTTCAGGGAAGCGGGTCATCGTGAATGGGCCATTCGCTCCCGGAACGACAGTTGTTCAATTTGGCTATTCCGTGCCGATATCGGGGGGTTCGCTGACGATCGAACAGGTCATGCCGGTTGCGCTCCGGCAGGTGAGCGTCATGGCGCAGAAGGTCGGCGACCTGCAACTGCAGTCGCCGCAGATTGCAGAGCATCGCGACATGCCGTTGCAGGGAGAGACCTTCATTGTCGGCAAGGGCCCGGCGCTCGCGCCCGGCCAGACGGTCGCATTTACCTTCACCGGGCTGCCGCATCAACCGGTCTGGCCGCGAAACGTAGCGCTGGCACTGGCGGCTGGAATCCTCGGTGCCGGCGTGTGGGCGAGCCGTCGCCGCGGTCCCTCAAACCAGGACGAGGACGGCCGGCGTAAGCGTCTCGATGCGCGGCGCGATCGCCTGTTCGCCGAGTTGACGGCGATCGAAGAACAGCACCGCGAACAGACGATCGACCCGGAGCGATACGCAGCGCGCCGGCGCGAACTGGTCACGGCTCTCGAGCGCGTCTACGCGCAGTTGGACGACGAGGCCGCGTAGCGCCCGCCTGATGGATTTCCAAACGCTGACCTTCACGGATGTCTCACGTCATTTCGGTCGGCGTCGTGTTCTGAACAAAGTCAGCTTTCGATGCGAGGCCGGCCAGATCGTGGCACTGCTCGGCGCCAACGGCGCCGGCAAGTCGACTCTCCTTGCGATCGCGGCAACGCTGCTCGATCCTTCGTCAGGCCAGGTCTTGTACGGCGACGCCAGATCCGAGTCGGGCGCCGATCTTCGCGCCCGGATTGGCGTCCTCGGACACGACTTGTTCATCTACCCGGAATTGTCGGCGGCGGAGAACCTCGCGTTTTTCGCCCGCGCCTACGGCGTGTCAGATGTCGATCGAGCGGTAAAGGTCGCGCTCGCCCGCGCTGGTCTCGATCAGCGCGACGATCCGGCGGGAAGGTTTTCCCGTGGTATGCGACAGCGGCTCGCCCTCGAGCGCGCGCTTCTGCATCAACCACGGCTGGTGCTGCTCGATGAACCCTTCACCGGGTTGGACGACGCGGCGACGGCGGCGCTCCGCGCCCGGTTGACCGATCTGCGCGGCGACGGATGCATCGTTCTCGTCGCGACACACGATCTGGAAACGATCGACGGGGTCGCGGATCGCGCGGTGCTCTTGCGCGGTGGCCGACCTGTACAGATCGACGCCGGGCCAGGCTCGTTGCGCGATCGTTATCGGCTTGCCAATCGTGAGTCCTGAGAGGCGGCCGTCGTTTGTCGAGACCGTCTGGCTGGTGACGCGAAAGGACCTCGTGATCGAGTTTCGCAGCCGCGAAGTCGTCTATACGACGCTGTTCTTTGCGGTCGCGTGCGTCCTCGTCTTTGCGTTCGGCTTCGTCCGCGAAGGCGTTCCCGTGGACGATGCGGCGGCGGGGATTCTCTGGATTGCGATCGCGTTTTCCGGAACGCTCGCGCTCGGGCGGACGTTCGAGCGGGAGCGGCAGAACGATACCCTCCGGGCACTGATGCTGGCGCCAGTCGACCGCCCGGCACTGTACGTCGGTAAGCTCGTCGGGGTGCTCTTGCTGCTGGCAGTCGTCGAAGCGATCGTGACACCGCTCATCGCCCTGATGTTTCACGCGCCGCTATTCGCTTTTCCGCTCTGGATGGGATTGTTGCTCGCTGCCGGAACGGTTGGGTTCACCGCGGTCGGAACCTTGTTCGCGGCCATGCTCGTCCGCGCGCGCAGCCGCGACGTACTGCTGCCGATTCTGCTCTATCCGATTACAATTCCGGTGATCATCGCTGGTGTCCGAGGAACCGCGGCTCTGCTGCAACCTGACGCGGATCTCCCGATCGCGCGGATGTGGCTGTCGATGCTGGTGTTCTTCGACATCGTGTTCATCACGCTCGCGCTGTGGACGTTTGAGCCGGCCATGACCGAATAGCCGGTGACATCCATAGCGTGGAGCTTTAGTTCCGCGTCCGAGTCGCGAATGAAAAAGCTATTCCTGCCATTATTGATAGTCACCGCCGCTCTTTTCGCGTACGCGCCGTTCGCGATTCAGAACGCGCCGTACGAATCGACGATGGGGCTGGTGCAGAAGATCTTCTACTTCCATGTGCCGTCGTGGATGGTGATGTTCTCGGCGGCGGTGGTCTGCGGCGTTGCCGGTGCGATAGTGATCTTCGCCGGCCGCAAGGATGCAGATCGCGTAGCACAAGCAGCGGCCGAACTGGCGGTCGTGTTCGGACTGATGGGGCTGCTGACCGGGCCGCTCTGGGGACGCAAGGCGTGGGGCGTCTGGTGGCAATGGGATGCGCGGCTGACGTCAGCGCTGGTCATGTGGCTCGTGTTCGTGGCCTATCTGCTGCTTCGCAAGTATGGCGGGCCGGGATCCGAGAAGCTTTCGGCAGTGCTGGCGCTGTTCGGCATGGCGAACGTGCCATTCGTCTACTGGTCGGTCAACGTGTGGCGCACCGTGCACCCGAAAACATCGGTGGTGATGACCCTTCAACCGTCGATGGGCATCCCATTTCTGCTGTGTTCGCTGGCGTTCATGGGTTTGTTCGCCATCCTGCTTGCCGCGCGTGTACGGCTCGAGCGGGTGCGCGCCACGATTGACGAACTGTATTTGTCGCTCGAGGACTGACTGACATGAAAAGCAAAACCATCATATGCGCGGCTGTCTGTGTCCTGTGCGTCGCGCTCCTCGTCGTTCCTGCACTCGCACAGCAGCAGCCGCCGACCGCGCCGGATGGGTTCGTTCCGGCAAGCAGTCTCCCCGGTCAGGAACAGATCCCGGCCGCGCCGCTCGTGATTGTCGCGTATTCGATCGTGTGGCTCCTGGTGCTCGGCTACGTGTGGTCGGTCTGGAGCCGCATCGGGCGAGCCGAACGTGAACTGGCCGACGTCAGCCGCCGAATTGCCGCAGGCCAGCGCCAATGAACTTCTCCAACATGACGTCGGCGCACCTGATTTTCATTCCCGCGGTGCTGCTCATCGGCGTCGTCATTGGCTGGGTCTTAGGCTCGCGCGCCGCGCAGGACGCGTTTGCGGCAGAGTTGCGAAGGAGAGAAGAGCGCGGGAAACGGGGCAATCCCTCTAATCCCTAATCCCTAATCGCTAATCGCGAATCCCTAAGCGCGAATCCCTAATCGCGAATCCCTCAATCACGAATCACGAATCACGAATCACAATCGCGAATCGCAAATCAGGAACGACGAATTGCGAACCGCGAATTGCGAATTGCGAATTGCGACTCAACGTCCAATACCCAGGCGGTTCGCGAGGCTTGCTGGTAGCCCTGCGTCGAGAATCCGGCGCTGGGCGGTCTGGACGGGATACTCGATCCGACGAATGAGCAGCGATGGGCCGCTGGAATCGTAGAGGCCAAACGCGGCTCGCGGGTCGCCGTCGCGCGGCTGTCCGACCGACCCGACGTTGATCAAATAGCTGAACGCCGGCTCGATGTCCACGAGCGCGTCATTGGCCCCCTCCGGAAGAAATCCATCGAACGTGCTGGGATTTCGCCGAAACACAATCGGCAGGTGCGTATGGCCGAAGAGGCATACCGGCCGGGTTGCGCTGTCGAGCGCCTGGCTGGCGTCCCGCGCGTCGAAGATGTAGTGATCTTCGTCGAACGGAGCGCCGTGGCAGATCTCGATCGTCTCGTCGATCGTGACCGGGCCCTTCGGCAGCTCACGAAGATACTCGCGATGATCTGGCGACAGCGCCTCGTAGGTCCATTGCGCGGCGAGCCGGGCGACGTAGTTGAAAGAGCTGCCGTCCTCGAGGCCGCACGCGGCTTTGTCGTGGTTCCCCCGAATCGTCGCCAGCGGGTTCAGCGCGCGGATGCGATCAATGACGGCGACCGGCTCCGCTCCATAACCCACCAGATCGCCCAGCACAATCACACGATCCCATCGATCGGCCGGCGCGGCCTCCAGCACCGCGTCCAGCGCGTCGATGTTGGCGTGAATATCGGAAAGAATCAGGTACCGCACGACGGTCCGGTCGCTCAGCTCACCGCTTCGATGATGCGTTCGGCGATCGCTTCGGGATGCGCGCCGCGCGCGTCGACGCGGAGTTGTGCGTTTGCATAGGCAATCTGCCGCATCGTAAACAGCCGCTCGAGCTGCGCGCGATCGGCCGCCAGCGGCCGGCGTCCATCGGCCGGCAGCCGCGCCACGACCTCCTCGAGCGGCACATCGAGCCAGACCGATACGCCGTCCATGTTGATCGCGGCGCGGTTGTCCGGATCCATGAACGTGCCGCCGCCGGTCGCGACGACGACGTGGCGCATCGGGAGCAGCAGCCGCAGGATCTCGCGTTCGACGCCGCGGAAGTACGGCTCGCCGTGCTTCGCGAAGATCTCCGCCACCGTCCGCCGCTCGCGCGCTTCGATCAGTTCGTCGATATCTTCGGCTCGCCAGCCGAGCCGCTCCGCCAGGATCCGCGCTACAGTCGTTTTGCCGGCCGCCATGAATCCGACGAGATAGATCTTGTCCGCCGTCACCGCGTGAGCCGCGCGAGCTCGTCGAAGAACCCGGGATACGACACGTCCACCGACGAGGCGCCGCCAATCGTGGTCGGGCCTGACGCGCGCGTCGCGGCAATCGCGAAGGCCATCGCCAGCCGGTGATCGCCGGCGGCATCCACCGAGCCGCCCCTCAATGGCCGTGCTTCCAGCGTGAACCCGTCCTCGTACTCCTCAACCGTCGCCCCCATCGCCCTGAAACCTTGCGCGAGCGACGAGATCCGATCGCTTTCCTTGACGCGCAGTTCGCCGGCGCCGCGAACTGTGAACGTCCGGCCGGCCGGCATCATCGCCGCCAGCGCCGCCAGGGCGGGAATCTCATCGATGACGAGCGGCACTTCGTCGGCGGCGACGGTGAAGCTCTCGCACTCGCCAAACGAAAAACGTACCGTCCCCTGCGGCTCGCCCGCCTGCTCGTGGTCGCGCGATACGTCCACCAGAACGCCGGCGCGGCGAAAGACCTCGAGGACCGCAATCCGAGACAAATTCAGCCCGACGCCGTCGATGTGGACGTCCGAGGAGGGGGTCCCCCCCGCGAGCGCCGCCCAGAAAGCGGCGCCGGAAATGTCCCCAGGGACGGTCAGCGATTGGGCCTGAAGCCGTTGCCCCCCTTCAATTTCGACCCCGGTGCCGTCACGGGTAACATGAACGCCGAACGCCTCGAGCGCCCGTTCCGTATGGTCACGCGTGGGCACCCGTTCGACGACCCGGGTCCGTCCCGAGGCGTGCAGGCCGGCCAGCAGCACACCGCTTTTGACCTGGGCGCTTGGCACTTCGGGTTCGTGGGTGATGCCGTGGAGTGACCCGCCGTCGATGGTCAGCGGCGGCCGGCCGTCGCGCGCGTCAATGCGGGCGCCCATTCGGACCAGTGGATCGATGATGCGGCGCATTGGGCGGCGCTGGAGCGACCCATCGCCGGTCATCACGGTCCGAAACGGGTGAGCCGCCACGATGCCCGACAGCAGCCGCATCGTCGTCCCGGAGTTCGCGGCGTCGAGAGGACCCTCGGGCGGCTGAAGACCGCCGACGCCGCGCCCGAGAATAGTCATAGCAGACGGGCCGGTTTTTCGAACGGTGGCGCCGAGTCGCCGCAGGCAGTCGAGGGTAGCCGCACAATCGGCCCCAGGGGAAAAACCGCTGATGGTCGACTCGCCGTCGGCGAGTGCGGCCAACATGGCATATCGGTGAGAGATGGATTTATCGCCGGGGACGCGTACACGTCCCGACGCGTGGGATCGAGGGTCGATGGTGACCGAGTCTGCCGGAGCGCGGAGCATGAACCGCACTATAGCATTCGCCCTCTTGATGGGATCCGGTTTAGTATGTTATTCACTCGCGTGCCTCTAGAGACCGCTGCCTCGCCGGACTCCAGGTCCGGACATGACAATTTCCGTTGTGGGGCGTGGTCTTCGGACCGTTTCCCTCTGTGTCCTCGCCGCCGACGCGGCCGGGTGCCTTCCGCATGCTGAAACGCGGCGGCACCGTCCGACTGCAGATCCACAGCAAGTTCGACATGGTGGACTTCGTACAGGTCATCAGCGATCGAGTCGGTCAGCTCGCTGGACTGGACGACGACACGGTGCACTGGATCGGCGTGGCCGTCCGGGAATCGGTCATCAACGCCATCAAGCACGGCAATCGTGAAGATTACGCAAAAATCGTCACCGTCGAATTCGCGGTGACGCCGTTGGCCGACCCGAACGAGCTGATGGTTCGGGTTCTGGACCAGGGCGAGGGGTTCGATCCGGAAGAAGTGGCCGATCCGCTGGCTCCGGAAAATATCCTGAAGTCGAGCGGCCGGGGCATCTTCTTCATGCGCAGCTTCATGGACGACGTCGTGCTGCAGCGTGGCGCGCAGGGCGGCATGGAGGTTCGCATGGTCAAGAAGCTGGCAAGTGGTGCCTGATTCGCTCCCTCCCGTTTTTCTCGCCACCGCGGTCGAGTCCGTCATCCACGCCGGCGAAATTCAGATGGCGCATTTCGGGCGCGATCTCCACGTCGACAAAAAAGGCGCGATCGATCTCGTCACCGAGATCGATCTTCGCGTCGAACGTGAATTCCGATCGCTCATTGCGACGCGCTTTCCCGATCATGTCGTGCTTGGTGAGGAGTTCTCAGGCGCCGAAGAGCGCGACGAGGTGCCGGACTACTGCTGGGTCTTCGATCCGGTGGACGGGACGACGAACTACGCGCACGGCCTGCCGATTTTCTGTTCCTCCCTCGCGCTTGAAATCCGGGGCATCCCCTCGGTTGCGGCGATTTACGATCCCAGCCGCCGCGAGCTGTACACCGCCGAACGCGGGCAAGGTGCGTGGCTGAACGGTGTTCCGCTGCGGGTGTCGAGCGCGTCCACGCTGATCGATTCGCTGCTGTGCACAGGTTTTCCCTACAGCGTGCAGCACGACGCCGATGCGCTCGTCGGTCTGTTCGCAGAATTTCTCAAGGTGTCACGGGCTGTCCGACGGCTCGGCTCAGCTGCCATCGATCTCTGTTATGTCGCTGCCGGACGGCTCGACGGGTTCTGGGAGCAATCGCTGCATCCGTGGGATGTCGCGGCGGGCGCGCTGATCATCCAGGAGGCCGGAGGACGCGTGACCGATCTCGCCGGCGGTCCGTATAGTTCGCGTGCGGGCAACCTCGTGGCCAGCAACGGGCACATCCATGATGCGATGGTGCAGGTGATTCAGGGGTTCATGAAGAAGCACTCCAATTAATGAATTGCTGAATGAGCGCAGTGGTGAATTACTGAGTTGGTGAATTCGCGAATTCGGTTTCGCGCACGCTGCGACGCGTGCTGTTGAAGCGCGCCCGTAGTCGCGCGAT
>JBPYFA010000342.1:0-15092 GCA_051986585.1 Vicinamibacterales bacterium
CCGGCGCGTGCGGTGGATCATCCTCGACACCGCCATCGTCGTCATCGGGTGCCACGACTCCTGCTGCGGCACCTCCTCCGACGCCGGCACCTGCGGCCTTCACTTCCGGCGTCCGGCTGTATGTCTCGGACGAGACCGGCGGGAACATCGTGGTCATCGACCCGGTCGCGGGAAAAGTCGTCGACAAGATTGCCGTCGGCAAGCGTCCGCGCGGCATTCGTTTGTCGCGCGACGGCAAAGAACTGCTCGTCGCGCTGTCGGGATCGCCGATTGGCGGTCCGGGCGTCGATGAATCGAAGCTGCCGCCGCCGGATCGTACCGCCGACGGCATCGGCATCGTCGATCTCGCCACCCACAAACTGATTCGCAAGTATCAGAGCGGTGAAGATCCCGAGGTCTTCGACCTCTCGCCCGATGGGAGCACCGTGTACGTCTCGAACGAGGACGCCGCGCAGGCCTCGATCGTCGATACCGCAAGCGGTAACGTCGTCGCGAGGATTCCGGTCGGTGAGGAGCCCGAAGGCGTGACCGTCAGTCCGGACGGCAGCATGGTGTTCGTCACGTCCGAGGAGACCGGCGACGTCGCCGTCATTGATACCAAGACCCGCAAGCTGGTGACCCGGATCAAGACAGGACCACGACCGCGCTCGGTGACGTTCTCCAAGGACGGCGCGCTGGCCTTCGTGCCGAGCGAAACTGCAGGGCTCGTCAGCATCATCGACGTACCGAAACGCAAGGTCGTCTCAACGATTCATCTTCCCCCGATCGAAGGCGCCGAAACGCCGCCGCGGCCGATGGGTGGTGTCCTCTCGCCCGACGGCAGCCAGGTGTTCATGTCGTTGGGCCGGGCGGGCGCTGTCGCCGTCATCGATGTGAAGAGCCGGAAACTGGTACGCACGATCACCGGTGTTGGCGCGCGCCCATGGGGCCTCGCACTCAACGCCGACGGCTCGAAACTCTTCACCGCCAACGGTCCGAGCGGCGATGTCTCGGTGATCGATGTCGCCAGCGGCAAGGTGGAGAAGAAGATCGCCACCGGTGGCAGCCCGTGGGGCGTGGTGGTGGTTGAGAAGAAGTGACGCGTTCGCCAAGGCTACGGCGAGGTCACGCCGTAGCGCGGATAGTCTGAACCGCGCGGAGGCGGAGGGCCCCAGCGCAAGTAAGAAAAGCTATCACCGGTCAAACCGCACTTTCACCGCAAAGCTCCGCGGTGCGGCCAGCGCCGTACCGGAAAATAGTCCGGCAAAGTTGATCACGTCGAAGCGGTTGGTCAGGTTGCGAACTTCTGCCTGCAACCGAAGCGCGTGTTTGTCCGTCTTGGTCAGCGTCATTCCCGCGACAATGTCCAGTGACGCGTTGGCCCGGACGCGACCGGTTTCGAAATTCACGCGATCGACGACCTTCTGACCGAACTGCTCTGCCGCGTCTTCAGCTGTTCCGTTGAAATCCTCGAACGGCAGTCCGCTTCCATACGCGCCTGCGATGGCAATCCAGGCCGATGGCGAGAACTGATAGGTCGCGCGTGCGCGAATCGTGTGCCGCTGATCCTGGGTCAACGCAAAATGTTCGGTGGATTGGAGCTCGCCGGTGTCCTCGCCCAGGAACAGTCCACCCGTCACCGGCAGTTCGCCAATGCCGTGCATATACGAGTAAGCGACGAAGCCGAACAGTGTGTTCGATGGACGGAACTCGAGCTTCGCTTCTGCGCCATAAATATTGGCGCGGCGAAAGGCGATCGGGAAACTCACGCCGGTATTCAACAACAGATCATCATCGGCGACGTCGGTCATGCGGCGGTTGTAAGTCGTCAGATCGATTCGAGCGCGGCCGCCAATCGCCTTGGAAAGACCGGCTTCGAAGAAGTTCCCATGCGAGGTCGGTACCGGAAGACGCGCCGTTTCTGCGCCTAGCCTCTCGAACTCGTCGGTGCTCGCCAGAAGCAGGTTCTCAATCGCTGGCGTCTGAAATGCGCGGTCGTACGCCGCCCGGAGCACCAGATTCTTTTCGGGCCACGACCAGGCGACCGCGAGGCGAGGACTGAAGGCGTTGTCGTCGACAACGAGGCTGTAGTGATCCCACCGTAGGCCCGCGTTGACCGTCCAGGGACCGCTGCGGATCTGGTCCTGCACGAAGAGAGCCTGCTCACGGTTGCGACGTCGATCGGCAAAGGTGAAATCCAAGGGCACGTCGGGACCGAAATCGTCCTGGTTGGTGATCGTGTAGGCGAAATCCTCTCGCACCGTTCCGAAACTCAAATCCCCGCCGGCTTTCCACTCGTGCACACCGCGGTGCCAGGAGAGCGATCCGTTCAGGTAGAGCTCGCGAAAACCACGATCCTGGGATGCGGCAATCGGAGTTGATTCTGGATTCGACCAGAGCTTCGCGGACACATCGCGGACCATACCGCGAACGTCGCCAACCATGGTCGAAGAGAAGATTCGCTGAAGAGAAAATTGCGCGGCGTTCTCGAGGCTGTTTCGATCCTGACGCTGTCCGGCTTCCTGCTGGATGTTCTCGTTCGGCACCAGGAAGTGAGATGAGGCGTGGCGGAAAATGACGCCAAGGCGACTGGAAGACGAGAGATCGCGCTCGACTCGAACCGACCCGCTCGCGGCCGCACCGTGATTGGTGAAGTTTCCTTCAACCGGCGGATCGAGATAACGACCCGTGGTCGACGCCGCGGCGGTGGCGCTGATGGTCGTCTTTTCCGAACCGTGTTCGAGAACCGCTTCACCGCTTCCAGTATCAAAGCTGCCGACCGATGCTGACAACGAGCTTCCAAATCCCTGCCTGGCGGGCGAAGAGTTGACGACCTCGATCACGCCGCCCAGCTTTCGACCGTATTCCGCTGGATATCCGCCGGTCATGATCGCCATCGCGTGCACGTCGTCGGCACCAGGTTCGGGGGCATAGACAGGCGACCGGTTATCGGTCAGCGGCAGCCCATCAACGACGTACTGCGTCTGATACTCGGAGCCGCGCGGATGCAAAATTCCGTTCGCTTCGAGCAGCCATCCGGGCTGGGTATTCACCAGGTCAGGCAACTCTCGTCCGGGCAGTGCGGTCGTTCGCCGCTGCAGTGTGTCGGCGCCAATTCGGTGCACTGACGCTGCTTGATGCGGATCGAGTAGGGTCGCTTCGGCAGAAACCGTCGTCTGCGTTTGCACCGTCGACAGGTTCATCGTGAGATGAAATTCCGTCGGCAGAGCAGACCGGATTTCCACGATCCGGGATGCATCGTCAAATCCCGTCCGGCTGACGGCGATCCGGTACGAACCGAACGGTAAACGCCGAAGCACCAGTACGCCGGCCGCATCCGTATCGAGTTTCTGATGGAAGTCGCTGGCCTGGTTGGCGACGTCGACGGGACCGGGCAGCGCGGCCCCGGTCGGATCGGTCACCGTCACGCGGAGTTCGCCCGTATTGGCCGGTCCGAATTGACCAGCCGCGAACAGAACCGCAAGCAACCACGGGATCATGGAACATTATTGTACCGGCGCGGTAAACTCGGGCGCATCGTTGTCGTAACCGGGGTAACAGGAGAAATTAATGCTTGCCGCTGTTGTTCTGCTCCTCGTGCAGGTTGCGGGTCCGGCCGCGAACGGTCCCGCCCAAGTTCAGGGAAGTGCGCCGGGGCAGGGTTCCATTTCGGCCTCATCGATCACCGGCACGGTTCGCGACCTCTCAGGAAGCATCGTACCCGGCGCGACGGTCACCGTACAGAACGGTTCAAAGGATCAGCAGGCGGTCAGCGGCCCCGACGGTCGCTTCACCCTGTCGACTCCCGCAACCACCGAGCTCGTGTTGGTCGTGCGCGCCGCCGGATTTGCGGAGCTCCGCCACACGGTGCCGCCGGGCACGTCACGAACCAATGTGGATCTGGTGCTGTCGCCGGCCTCGGTAGAGGAAGCCGTTACCGTCACCGCAACTCGAAGCGAACAGCGCAGCGGTGATGTTCCGGCGTCGATTAGCGTGCTCGATAATCAGGACATCAAACAATCGCCGGCCATGGTCGCTGACGATCTCCTTCGTCAACTGCCAACGTTCAGTCTCTTCCGGCGAACGAGCAGCCTCGCGTCGCATCCGACTGCCCAAGGCGTCTCGCTGCGCGGCATCGGGCCGAGCGGCGTCAGCCGCACGCTCGTCCTCGTCGACGGCGTGCCGAATAACGATCCATTCGGTGGCTGGGTGTACTGGTCCAGAGTGCCGCTCGAAGGCTCCGATCGAATCGAAGTCGTGGACGGCTCGACCTCGAGCCTGTATGGCAATTACGCGATGGGCGGGGTCATCAACTTCGTGACCAATCCACCCACACCCAGAACGCTCGACCTTAAGGCGCAGTACGGCAGTCGCAGCACGCCAAAACTGGATTTCATCGGCTCGCACGTCTGGGGCAAGTTGGGGGTGACCGTCGACGGCAACGTGTTCAACACCGACGGATATCCGATCGTCCGCGAGAACGAGCGCGGTAAGGTCGATAACAATGCGTCGGCACAGTTCTGGAACCTGAATGCGAAACTCGACTACACGCCGAACGCACGCGTTCACGCGTTCGCGCGCGCCGGCTACTTCGACGAGAACCGCAACAACGGGAAGGCCAGCACCATCGACGGCACCGAAGAAGCGAACGATACGATCTGGCGTGCCTACAGCGGTGGCGTGCGGTTGAAGCTGCCGGATCAAAGTGACCTTCAGGCGACGGTATTCACCGACTTTGAAACATTTCACAGCAATTTTCTCGCCGTGCCCGCTGCCAACCCGCCTCGCAGCATCGGTCGCATGACGTTGTTGCAGAAGGTGCCGACCAAGAACGTCGGCGGCATGGTTCAGTGGTCGCGAGCGTTAGGGACCAAGCAGTACTTCACTGCCGGCTCGGACATTCGCTGGGTCGATGGCGACAGTCTTGAAAACGGCCTCGACGCGCAAACCGGGACGCAGGTGACGCTGCTGCGAAACTCTGGCGGCACGCAACGAAGTGCCGGCTTTTTCGTGCAGGACATGATCGTGCCGACCAAGCAGCTCAACGTCACGTTGAGCGCGCGCGTGGACTCGTGGCGAAATTACGACGGCCACAATCTCGAGACCAGTCTGATTGGCGCACCGGTAAACAACGTGCCCTCTCTGCCCGTCCGCAGCGACACCGTGGCAAGCCCGCGCATCGCAGCGCGCTATCACATTACCAACCAGGTCGACGTGTGGGGAGACTTCGGCTCAGGATTTCGCGCGCCAACACTAAACGAGCTGTATCGCCAGTTCCGCGTCGGCACGACGTTGACGCTCGCCAACTACAATCTCGGCCCTGAGCATCTGCTTGGCGGCGAGGCTGGCGTCACCTACTCTGTTTCGCCGAACCTCACCGCTCGTGCGACCTGGTTCGACAACCAGATGAAGGATCCGGTGTCCAACGTGACCATCACCACCGTCGGCGCCAACGTCACGCAGCAACGCCAGAACCTCGGGAAAACGCACATCTACGGCATTCAAAGCGACCTGGAGTACCGCATCGGAAACGAATGGAAGGTCGGCGGGGGCTATCTCTACAACCAGGCGAAGGTCACCGACAATCCGACCAACCCGGTGCTCGTAGGCAGGTGGCTGCCTCAGGTTCCCGAACAGCGCGGATCGCTTCGACTCGCGTATTCGAGCCCGAAATGGTTCAACGCCGCGATCGGCCTGCAGCTGGTCGCTTCGCAGTTCGACGACGACCTGAATACAGCATCGCGGAAGCTGCCGAACTACACGCTCGTCGACATCATGGGGTCGAGGGCAGTAGGACGCAACCTTGAGCTCTTCGCCGGCGTCCAGAACCTCTTCGACGTCGAGTACCTGGTCGGAACACTCCCGACGACCGTTGGGTCGCCCCGCTTGGTGACCGGAGGACTGAGAGTCCGGCTCCATTGAACCCTGGTCCCGTGGCGGCCGCTGTCACGCAGCCCGTCCCAGGCCGGCTGCTTGACAGCGGCCCGAACGGGCTGTTAACGTCGGTAGAGATGTCTACCTGTTGTTGCCCCGCCGTGGCCGCATCGATTTGTTGTCGCTGCGTCTGTACGATGCCGGCGATGCGCGGGTGAGACGCCTGTAAGACCTTCAGTTTCAACACCTCCAGCCTCCCTCGCACATCGCTCGGCCTCAATTCAGCCGCAGAACTACCGATGAACACGGAAATGCAAGTCGGTTCGAGAACCGTCGCGCCCTGGCCGGGCGCACAGTGCCGAGGAGACAGCGATGCACGCCGCCCCAGGGGTTGTTTCGGGATACCAGGAACTCAACGACACGAGCGTTCCGCCTCCAACCAGGCGGCAGCCTGAGCCGCCATCCCTACGGCTGGATCATCTGCGCGCTCTCGAGGCCGAGAGCATCCACATCATCCGCGAGGTTGTCGCCGAGTTCGAACGCCCGGTGATGCTGTACTCGATCGGCAAAGACTCCTCGGTGCTGCTTCGTCTGGCGCAAAAAGCGTTCTATCCCGGGCGGATTCCGTTTCCACTCCTGCACATCGACACGTCGTACAAGTTCCGCGAGATGATCGAGTTCAGGAACTCGTACACGCGGCAGATCGGGGCGAAGCTGATCGTTCATACCAACACCGAGGCACTCGCGGACGGCACGCAGCCGTTCGCTGTCGGCACACAGCGCTGTTGCGGTCTCCTCAAGACCAAGGCGCTGCTCGACGGTCTCGCGGCCGGTCAGTTCCAGGCAGCGTTCGGCGGCGCACGGCGAGACGAGGAACGGTCGCGGGCCAAAGAGCGCGTCTTCTCGCTGCGTGACGACAAAGGACAGTGGGATCCGAAGCGTCAGCGCCCTGAGCTCTGGCATCTCCTCAATGCCCGCATTGGTCCGGGCGAGAGCATCCGCGTGTTTCCCCTGTCGAACTGGACCGAGCTCGACGTCTGGCACTACATCGAGGTCGAACAGATTCCCGTCGTTCCCCTGTACTTCGCAAAAGAACGCGATGTCATCGTCCGTGGTCACTCGCTGATTGTGGACGAGCAGCCGTTCGTCCCGATGCTGCCGGGCGATCGACGCGAGCGCGTCATGTGCCGGATGCGATCGCTCGGATGCTCGCCGTGCACGGGCGCCGTCCGGTCGACGGCCGATACCGTTCCCAAGATCATCGAAGAGCTGGTGAGCATCCGGCAATCCGAGCGGCAGCTGCGCGTGATCGATCACGACCAGGATGGTTCGATGGAATTGAAGAAGCGGGAAGGTTACTTCTGATGTCCGACCTGCTTCGTATCTGCACGGCGGGAAGCGTGGACGATGGGAAGAGCACGCTGATTGGCCGACTCCTGTACGACTCGCGAGGAGTGTACGAGGATCAGATTCACTCCGTCACTGCGGCTTCGCGCAACCGCAGCGCCGGCCCGATCGACTTCTCGCTGTTTACCGATGGTTTGCGTGCGGAACGCGAGCAGGGCATCACCATCGACGTCGCGTACCGCTATTTCGCCACGGCCCGGCGCAAGTTCATCCTCGCCGATACTCCGGGCCACGAGCAGTACACCCGGAACATGGCCACCGGCGCGTCAACCGCTGATCTCGCCATCCTCCTGGTCGATGCCCGGCACGGCGTGCGGGAACAGACGCGCCGGCATTCTCGGATCGCGCAGCTGCTCGGCATCACACATCTCGCGCTTGCGATCAACAAGATGGACCTGGTCGATTTCGACCGCGCCGTGTTCGACGAGATCTGCCGCGAGTTCCGCGAGATTCAGGGCAGTGCGCATGTCCACGCGATTCCGATGAGCGCGTTGAATGGCGACAACGTCATCACCACGAGCGAGAACACGCCGTGGTTTGCCGGCCCCAGCCTGCTCGAATATCTGGAGACCGTCCAGGTGAATCGCGACGCTACCTCGAGGCCGTTCCGTTTTCCAGTGCAACTCGTCGTCAGGCCGTCGGATGACTTCCGCGGTTACGCCGGCCAGATCGGCTCGGGGATCGTCCGCGTCGGCGATCCGATCACCGTCTGGCCAGCCGAGCGATCGAGCCGGGTGAAGCGGATCGTGACCTGGGATGGCGATCTGGACGAGGCGTTCGCGCCGATGTCGGTGACGCTGACGCTCGAGGATGAAATCGACATCAGTCGCGGAGATGTGCTGACGTCAGGCCCTACCGAGGTGGGAAACCGGTTCAGCGCCGATCTCGTGTGGATGGACGAGCGGCCGCTGGATCCGGGACGGCTGTATCTTCTGAAGCACGGCGCGAGAACGGTGTCAGCCGAAATCGACCGCGAATTCAAACTCAACGAGATTGGCACCGCCACGGTGACGGCGTCGCGGCCGGTCGTCTTCGACAGCTATCATTCCAATCGTACGACGGGAAGCTTCATCCTGATCGATCCGGCCACGAACTTCACCGCTGGCGCGGGTATGATCGTGCGGAAGGTGAGCGAGCGGCGCGCCATGGCCGATCGAGCCGGTGCCGCCGGACGCCTCGCCGAAGCCGCCCGCGCCGCGGCCACCGATTCAGAAGCGATTGATGCCGTGCGACGCGTACTCGAGGAGATACTGACATGAGCGACGCAGCCCTCGTCATCGCCGGGCAGTTCGACGCCGCCCAGGCACCCTGCTTCACCTGCAGCTTCCAGGCGGAAGACGTCGTCGTGCTGGATCTCCTGCGCCGTTCGAAGCCGGATATTCCGGTGCTCTTCCTCGACACGGTTCATCACTTCGCCGAGACCTACCGGTATCGCGACGAGCTGACCGAGCGCTGGAACCTGAACCTGGTCAATCTGCGCGCCGCCCAGCCGTCGCCAGGGCTGTGGCAGACGAGCACCGACGACTGCTGCGCCCGCCACAAAGTGCAGCCGCTCTTTTCGGCGCTCGAGGACTACGACGTGTGGTTCACCGGCCTTCGGCGCGAGCAATCTCCCAGCCGGGCGAACCTTTCGCACCTCGAGCCGTTCCGGCTGCCATCGGGTCGCATGATCCGGAAGGTCAGCCCGCTGGCCACGTGGACGACGCGTGAGGTGTGGAAGTACGCAAAGGAGCACGACATCCCGCTGCTTCCGTTGTACGACCGCGGCTACACCAGCATCGGCTGCGAACCGTGCACGACACTGCCGCTCGATCCCGGCGATGCCCGATCGGGACGCTGGCAGGGGCAGAAGCTGGAATGTGGCATCCATATTCAGCCCGTAACCAGCAGCCAGTGACGACACGCCCGCACGAGCGTCCACCCGCGCCGGACGAGATGCTCCGGCTGATTCTGACGAGCCGCGTCTACGACGTCGCGCAGGAGACGCCGCTCGATCCGGCGCCGCGACTCTCGGGCCGGCTCCGCAACGAAATCCTCTTAAAGCGCGAAGACCTTCAGCCCATCTTCAGCTACAAGCTGAGGGGCGCGTACAACCGAATCGCCCATCTGACTACTGATGAGCGCGAGCGGGGCGTCATCGCCGCCAGCGCCGGAAATCACGCGCAGGGCGTCGCCTACGCCGCCCGGCATCTTCGGCTGCGCGCGGTGATCGTGATGCCACAGACGACACCCGAGATCAAGATCGACGCAGTCAAGGAACTCGGAGCCGAGGTCGTGCTCTGGGGCGACAACTACGCCGACGCGCAGGCGCGCTGCCACGAGCTGGCAGCCGAGCGCGGGATGATCTTCGTCCACCCATTCGACGACCCGCTCGTGATCGCCGGCCAAGGCACCGTCGGCGACGAAATCCTGCGCCATCGACTCGGCGATGTGTCGGCAATCTTCGTCCCGGTTGGCGGCGGCGGGTTGATTTCGGGGATCGGCAGCTACGTCAAGGCGCTTCGGCCGTCGGTGAAAGTGATCGGTGTCGAACCCTTTGGCGCCGATGCGATGTATCAATCGCTCGCCGCTGGTCGGCGGGTCGCTCTGGATTCGGTCGACATCTTCGCCGACGGGGTCGCGGTGCGGGAGGTCGGCGCGCTGACCTTCCCGATCGTGCAGGCAACCGTGGACGAAATCCTGCGGGTGTCGAACGATGAGATCTGCGGCGCGATCAAGGACATCTTCGACGATATCCGGACGATCATGGAGCCTGCCGGAGCGCTGGCCGTGGCCGGACTCCGAGCCTGGGTTGAACGCGAGAACGCGACGGATCAGCGGTTCGCGGCCGTCCTCAGCGGTGCCAACATGAACTTCGATCGCTTGCGCTTCGTTGCCGAGCGTGCCGAGGTTGGTGACGCGCGCGAGGCCCTGTTCGGCGTCACCATTCCAGAACGGCCGGGTGCGTTCCGCGCCTTCTGCGCCACCATCGGCCGCCGCGTGGTAACCGAGTTCAACTACCGGCTGAGCGGCCGCGACGTCGCCCACATCTTCGTTGGCATTGCCACGCGCTCACGCCAGGACGCTGCCGATCTCGCCGCGACGCTGACCGCCGGCGGCTACGCCACAGTCGACCTCACCGATAACGAAACCGCCAAGCTCCACGTCAGGCACATGGTCGGAGGCCGCAGCGCTGATGTCGCCCATGAGCAGTTGTGCCGGTTCGAGTTCCCGGAACGGCCCGGAGCGCTGATGACGTTTCTGGAAAAACTGGGCGGCCGCTGGAACATCAGCCTGTTCCACTACCGTAACCACGGTGCTGATTTCGGCCGCGTGCTCGCCGGCTTCGAAGTACCCGAGAACGAGATGAAAGAGTTCGTCACTTTCTTGGATACGCTCGGATACCGCTATCAGCAGGAATGCGGTAATTCTGCCTACGATCTTTTTCTCGCGAAATAGAGAATCCCTAATCGCTAATCGCTAATCCTCGAATCACTGATCACGAATCACTAATCCTCGAATCACCCTAATCCTCGAATCCCGAATCCTCGAATCCCGAATCCTCGAATCGCGAATCCTCGAATCCCGAATCCTCGAATCGCGAATCCTCGAATCGCGAATCCTCGAATCGCGAACCGCGAACCGCGAACTGCGAACTGCGAACCGCGAATTGCGAACCGCGAATTGCGAACCGCGAATTGCGAATTGCGAACCGCGAACTGCGAACCGCGAACTGCGAACCGCGAATTGCGAATTGCGATACACCAGAGCTGCGAGCTGATCGGTACATGAAGGTACGGGACATGCAGTTCCCTATGGTGACCGCCTCGGAATGAGGGAGGGAGAAACCGATGAGACGTATGACAACAAGAATGCTCGCTACATGCAGTGCACTACTGCTGGGCGCGACGCTGGCGTCAGCACAGGCGCCCGATACCAAGGAAATGACGAAGATCACGTTCAGCGCGCCGGTCGCTCTGCCCGGTGTAACGCTGCCGGCCGGCACCTACATGTTCCAGCTCGCCGATTCACAGGTGAACAGGAATATCGTCCAGGTGTTCGACCAAGACCGGACCAAGATCATCGCAACGATTCTCGCGATTCCCGCGGAGCGAACCAGGCCGGCTGACGACACGGTGATCACGTTCAAGGAGACGCCTGCGAATACAGCGCCCGCAATTCAGTACTGGTATTACCCTGGCAACACGCGCGGACAGGAGTTCGCGTATCCGAAGTCGCAGGCCCAACAGATCGCCAATGCCACTCACAACTCCGTCCTCTCGATCGACACGGATGAGACCGGTCCCGACGCGATGAAGAATGGCAAGATCTCGCGCGTCGAGCCTGAAGCGAACACCGAGTCGGCTGCCCAGAGTGCGCTGGCGTCGCCGACGCCGGCAACTCCCGAGCAGCCGAAGGATCAGCCAAACGCCGCGATGACGCCGCAGTCGAGCCCGCAGCCGGCGCAGCCGGAACCATCGGCTGCAGCACAGACTGCCCCGCAGCCGGCGCCAACGCCTGCGGCGGAGCCGTCCACACCGTCACCGAATACCGAGCGGACGCCGGCAACTTCGGCTCAGTCCACAACCCAGGCGCCTGCGCCGCGCGCGTCGACAACGCCGAGCACTCAGGGTGCCGTTGGAACGTCGGGGACCCGGTCCGCGAATCTGCCGAAGACGGCAAGCTCGGCGCCTCTCGTGGGATTCGTTGGGCTGTTGGCACTGGCGACCGCATTCGGCGTTAGGGCATTGCGCCGCACTGAGGTGTAATGGAAATCGAACTTGATGCTGGCTCGCGTTGAGGTCGCTGAGAATATCGCGCAACGAACGCTCGGCGCAGCACCTCAGCACCGCAACGCGACAAGCAGAGGCGAAGGGCAGACCATGCAGCGCAGATCAACATTGCGAGTCTTCGTGATTTGTCTGCTGCTGTCTGGTGCTGCCTTTCAGTCTTTCGGGCAGGATCAGCCACGCACCGTTTTCACTTCTCAATCTGAAGTCGTCGTCGTCCACGCGACGGTGACCGACGGCAAATCCAAACTGGTGGCTGGACTGCCGCAGGAATCATTTGCCGTTTTCGAAGACGGCCATCCGGAGACCGTGAGTTTTTTTCATAACGAAGACTATCCCGTCACCGTTGGACTCGTTCTCGATTGCAGCGGCAGCATGCTCCGTAAGCGCGACGCCGTGATTGCCGCCGGGATGGCCTTCGCTCGTTCGAGCCACCCGGAGGATGAAATGTTCACGGTGAACTTCAACGAGCACGTGTGGAACGGTCTTCCCGCGTCAGTGCCTTTTACGACCGATACCGCCGAGTTGCAGCACGCGCTGGAGCAATCGACCGCCCGCGGTCAGACGGCTCTCTTCGACGCTGTCCGCACTGCGCTGAAGCATCTGGCCGACGGCCACGAGCAGAAGAAAGTTCTGATTGTCGTCAGCGACGGCGGCGACAACGCGAGCACTTCGAAATTCGAGGACGTACTCGATACGGCGCTGCGGATGGACGCCGTGATTTACGCCATCGGAATGTACGACCAGTACGATCGGGACGCGAAGCCGGACGTGCTGCGAAAACTGGCGAAAGCAACCGGAGGTATCGCGTATTTTCCGCACGATCCTGAGAACGCCACCAGGATCCTTGAAGACATCGCACGCGATATCCGCAGCGGCTATACCCTGGGCTACGTACCTTCGCGACCCCATCCGGGGTATCGAACGATCCGTGTCGAGGTTCATTCGAACGACCAGCGCAAGCTGTCGGTGCGCGCGCGCGCCGGATATGTCGCAGGCCCCGTGGACAGCGATGCTCGCAAATAGAGCAAATCGAGCCGTCGCAGAGCGGCATCTCGTTGTGCTCGAGCGAGCACTCTTCCTGCTTGCCGCGATCTTGCTCGGCTGGTACGGGCTGCAACAGACGACAACGGCCTTCCGGCAGGCTGCGCTGAGCCGCGAACTCGAGTCGATGCGCATGCCAGTCGCCGTGCCGTCACGTCCGATGGCGGAGCTGGCCACCGGAGCGCTCGTCGGCCGCGTTCAGATCCCCCGCCTCGGCGTCTCGGCGATGGTGCGCGAGGGAGACGATACGGCGACATTGCGGGATTCAGTCGGTCACATCCCGTTGACCGCGCTGCCTGGTCAGCCAGGAAACAGCGGGCTCGCCGGACACCGGGACACATTCTTCCGCGGGCTGCGCAACGTCCGCCTTGGCGATCGCATCACGGTCACGACTCCGCGCGAGGTTCTCGCATACGTCGTTCGCCGCACCCGGATCGTCGAGCCAGACGACGTTGAGGTGCTGAACCCGACACCTGGCCAGACGCTCACCCTCGTCACCTGCTATCCGTTCAACTACATCGGCTCGGCGCCTAAACGTTTCATCGTGACGGCCGAGCGGATAGGAGGCGACGGAGAAAACGGAGTTCACAACGAAGGAACGAAGTGAACGGAGGGCGACGGAGCTTGGCTCTGCTTCTGATTTTTTGCTCGTTCTAATATCCTGACATCGTGACTTTGGCCGAATTCAAACGCACCACGTCAGAACTGAAGCCACCCGCTTCCCTTTCACGGCCGCTGCTCGCGCTCTGGCACGACGCCAAGGGTGACTGGGACGCCGCCCACGAGGTCGCGCAGAGCATCGACGATGCAACCGGCGCGTGGATTCATGCGTACCTCCATCGCAAGGAGGGAGACCTCGGGAACGCCGGCTACTGGTACCGCCGAGCGCAGAAGCCGGAGTGCCGAAGCAGCCTCGACGCCGAATGGGAGGAGATTGCGACCGCGGCGTTGGCTGTAGACTGAAAATGCTGAAGTTGGAAGTCTGAATGGTGAATGGTGTAATTGCTGATTGTTGATTGCTGATTGATTGCTGATTGCCGATTGATTGCTGATTGTTGATTGATTGCTGATTGTTGATTGCTGATGCAGGTCTCCAACGAGGTTGGCTCCCCAGAAGCAGCAATCAGCAATCCACAATCAGCAATTACTTGCATTCAGCATTCAACATTCAACCTTCAGCATTTACATAATCCATCATTCGTATCTGAGCGCAATAATCGGATCGACTTGGCTGGCTCGCCGTGCGGGGATCCACACTGCCAACAGCGCGACCACGCTCAGCAGGACCGGCACTCCGACAAACACAAATGGATCGCGCGGCGTCACACCGAACAGGAATGTGGCAATCAATCTGGCCAGTCCCAACGCCCCAGCCACTCCAAGCACGACGCCCACGAGCGCCAGCCGCATGCCCTGAAAGACGACCATATTCTTGACGCTGGAGACCTGCGCGCCAAGAGCGAGACGAATGCCGATTTCCTGGGTACGCTGCTCGACCGAATACGCCATCAGGCCGTAAATGCCAATCGCGGCGAGAAGAAGGGCTGACGCACCGAACACCGACATCAGCCACATGTTGAACTGCTCCTGCGATGTCGACCGGGACACCACCTCTGTCATCGAGCGGATGTCGGTCACCGGCAGGCCCGTAGCCTGGCGCAGCTGTTCCTGGATCGCGGAACTGAGTGCATGCGGCTCCATTTGCGTTCGCACGACCCAGGCCATTGGCGTCAGGCGCACGTTCAGTGCGTTGGCGAGATCCGGCACCTGTGCCTGAGGAATGAACATCTTCGGCCCCGGTTCGTTGTTGAGGCCGTTGTCGCGCGAATCCGCGACAACACCGATAATCTGCCGTTCCGGTTCGGCGGCGAACTCGCGCATGACTCCGCGCCCGATGATGAGCCGCTCCCCAACCGGGCTGCTCTTGGGCCAGAACTGTTTCGCCATCGATTCGTTGATGATGACCACGCCAGGCGCGTGACTATCGTCGCGTTCGACAAAGGTGCGCCCCTGCCTCAC
>JBPYFA010000343.1:0-33685 GCA_051986585.1 Vicinamibacterales bacterium
ACCGACGGAAAACTCGGTGGGCAGGCGATCGTGCCGGGTGTCGCCGGCACGTGGAAGGATCTGACCGACTCGGTCAACGCCATGTGCGGCAATCTCACCGCGCAGGTGCGCAACATCGCCGACGTGACGATCGCCGTGGCGAACGGCGACCTGTCGAAGAAGATCACGGTCGACGTCCGTGGCGAGATCCTTCAGCTGAAGGAAGCCATCAACACGATGGTGGACCAGCTGCGGTCGTTCGCCTCCGAGGTGACGCGCGTCGCGCGCGAGGTCGGCACCGAAGGCAAGCTCGGTGGACAGGCGCAGGTGAAGGGCGTGTCGGGCGTCTGGAAGGAACTGACGGAATCGGTCAATCAGATGGCCGGCAACCTGACCGCGCAGGTCAGAAACATCGCGGACGTCACGATCGCGGTGGCGAACGGCGACCTGTCGAAGAAGATCACGGTCGACGTCCGCGGCGAAATCCTGCAGCTGAAGGAAGCGATCAACGCGATGGTCGAGCAGCTGCGTTCGTTCGCATCCGAGGTCACGCGCGTGGCGCGCGAGGTCGGCACGGAAGGCCGACTCGGCGTGCAGGCGGTCGTGCCCGGCGTTGCCGGCACGTGGAAGGACCTGACCGACTCCGTCAACGTCATGGGCGCGAATCTCACGGCGCAGGTTCGGAACATCGCGGAGGTGACCACCGCCGTTGCCCGCGGCGACCTGTCGCGAAAGATCTCGGTTGACGTGAAAGGCGAGATCCTCGAGCTCAAGAACACGATCAATACGATGGTCGACCAGCTGCGGGCGTTCGCCGCCGAGGTCACGCGCGTGGCGCGCGAGGTCGGCACCGAGGGCAAGCTCGGCGGACAGGCGGAAGTGCCGGGTGTTGCCGGCACCTGGAAAGATCTCACGGACTCGGTCAACGTCATGGCCGCCAACCTCACCGACCAGGTCCGCGGCATCGTCAAGGTCGTCACCGCCGTGGCCAACGGCAACCTCAGGCAGAAGTTGACGGTCGAGGCGAAGGGAGAGGTCGCTGCGCTGGCCGAAACCATCAACAACATGACCGACACGCTGGCCACCTTCGCTGAGCAGGTCACCAACGTGGCGCGAGAAGTCGGCGTCGACGGACGACTCGGTGGGCAGGCGAACGTTCCCGGCGCCGCCGGTACATGGAAGGACCTGACCGGCAACGTCAACCTGCTGGCGGCGAACCTGACGAACCAGGTTCGCGCGATCGCCGAGGTCGCGACGGCGGTGACCAAGGGCGACCTGACCCGTTCGATTCAGGTCGAAGCGCGAGGCGAAGTCGCGGAGTTGAAAGACAACATCAACACGATGATCGACAATCTCCGCGGCACGACCGATCGCAACCAGGAGCAGGACTGGCTGAAGACGAACGTCGCGAAGTTCACCCGCATGCTGCAGGGACAGCGCGATCTGGTCACTGTCGGTAAGCTGCTGCTGACCGAGCTCGCGCCGCTCGTGAACGCGCAGCAAGGCACGGTCTACCAGATGCTGAGCGAGGTGGCCGACAGCACGCCGTCGCTGTCGCTGCTCGCCGGCTATGCCATCGGTGACGATCAGGCGCGCCGCATCGAGGTCGGCAAGGGCCTGGTCGGACAATGCGCGCTCGAGAAGCAGCGCATTCTCCTGACGAAGGTTCCGCCGCGCTACACGCGGGTTCACTCGAGCCTTGGCTCGGCGCGACCGAAGAACATCGTCGTGCTGCCGGTCCTGTTCGAAGGCGAGACGAAGGCCGTCATCGAGCTCTCGTCGCTGCAGCCGTTCACCGCTACCCACCTCACGTTCCTCGAACAGCTGACGCAGTCGATCGGCGTCGTGCTGAATACCATCGAAGCGACGATGCGGACGGAAAACCTGCTGCGCCAGTCTCAGCAGCTGACCATCGAGCTGCAGACCCGACAGAGCGAGCTGCAGCAGACCAATGAGCAGCTCGCGCTCAAGGCCCAACAGCTGGCCGAACAGAACGTCGAGGTCGAGCGCAAGAACAAGGAAGTCGAGCAGGCGCGGCGCGCGTTGGAAGAAAAGGCTGCGGAGCTGGCCCTGACGTCCAAGTACAAGTCGGAGTTCCTCGCGAACATGTCGCATGAGCTTCGCACGCCGCTCAACTCCATCCTGATTCTGGGCCAGCAGCTCGCCGATAACCCGACCGGCAACCTGGCGATCAAACAGGTCGAGTTCGCGAAGAACATTCACTCAGCCGGAACCGACTTGCTGACACTCATCAACGACATTCTCGACCTGTCCAAGATCGAGTCTGGCACCGTTACCGTCGAACCCGAAGAGATCACGTTCAAGTCGCTGCGAGACAGCGTCGAGCGGACCTTCCACCACGTGGCCGAATCCAAGAGCCTCGGGTTCCAGCTCGACATCGACCACACGTTGCCGCGGACGTTTACGACCGATCCCAAGCGTCTCCAGCAGATTCTCAAGAACCTGCTCTCGAACGCCTTCAAGTTCACGTCGATCGGCCAGGTCAGCATGCGGGTGCAGCAGGTGACCGGCGGGTGGTCGGCCGATCATCCGGTCCTGCGATACGCGCCAGCGGCGATCGCGATTCAGGTCTCGGATACCGGTATCGGGATCGCTCCTGAAAAACAGCGTTTGATCTTCGAAGCGTTCCAGCAGGCGGACGCAGGAACGAGCCGGAAATACGGCGGAACGGGTCTGGGGCTCGCCATCAGCCGCGAGTTGGCGACGCTGCTCGGCGGCGAGATTCGACTGGTCAGCGTCCCGGGCCAAGGCAGCACGTTTACGCTTTACCTGCCGATGAATTACACGGGACCTGCGCGCGCGGTGACGGCGCCCGCCAGCGAGAGGATTCCGATCGACAAGACGCGACCCACGGCCGCCACCCTTCCCGTTCTCACCGTCGCCCAGACCGAGGAAATCGTCCTCGACGATCGCGACGAGGTCGTGGATGGCGATCAAGTGCTGTTGATTGTCGACGACGATCCGCACTACGCGAGAATTCTGCTCGGCCTGGCTCGCGACCAGGGCTTCAAGGGCATCGTTGCCAACCGCGGCGCGGCTGCGCTCAACCTGGCGCGACAGTACCTGCCTACCGCCATCACGCTGGACGTGTTCCTGCCTGACATGCTCGGCTGGACGGTGCTGAACAATCTGAAGCTGGATCCGGCGACCCGGCACATTCCCGTGCAGATGCTCTCGGTCGAGGAAGAGCGGCAGCACGGGCTGTCGCATGGCGCCTTCTCCTACCTGGTGAAACCCGGAACGACGCAGGACCTCGAGCAGGCGTTCGAACGCATCAAGTCGTATGTGGTCCCGCACAAGAAACGACTGCTGGTCGTCGAGGACAACGACATCGAGCGGCAGGGCATCGTCGATCTCGTGCTGCACGACGACATCGAGGTGGCGGCCGTGGGGACCGGCGAAGAGGCGTTGACGGTCTTGCGTGAGAGGCCGGTCGAATGCTGCGTCGTCGATCTTCGTCTCCCCGATATGTCCGGGTTCGAGCTGCTCGGACGCATGCAGGCGGAACCGTCGCTGCGCGATACGCCGGTCGTGGTCTTCACCGGGAAAGACCTGAGCGCGGCTGAGGAAGCCGAGCTGAAGACGGTGGCCAAGAGCGTCGTTCTCAAGGACGTTCAGTCCCCTGAACGGCTGTTCGACGAGACGGCGCTGTTCCTCCACCGCGTCGTCGCAGACCTGCCGCAGCCGAAGCGCAACCTGCTCGAGCGGCTCCA
This sequence comes from Vicinamibacterales bacterium, assembly GCA_051986585.1. Classification (GTDB taxonomy): domain Bacteria; phylum Acidobacteriota; class Vicinamibacteria; order Vicinamibacterales; family 2-12-FULL-66-21; genus JALZOC01. The sequence goes on from JBPYFA010000343.1 coordinate 3,714, forward strand.
CGGATCGAACGCCGTTTTGCGCGGCCGCCGGGTGCTCGTCGTCGACGACGACGCGCGCAACATTTTCGCGCTGACGAGTTTGCTCGAGAACCACGAGATGGATGTCGTGACCGCGACCAACGGCCGGCAGGCAATTGAGCTGATCGATCGAACGCCCGATCTCAGCGTCGTCCTGATGGACATCATGATGCCCGAGATGGACGGCTACGAGACGATGCGCGAGATCCGCAAGAATCCGGCATTCCGAACGTTGCCGATTCTGGCGCTGACCGCAAAGGCTATGAAGGGCGACCGTGAAAAGTGTTTGCAGGCTGGCGCATCGGATTACATCGCCAAGCCGGTCAACACCGAGCAGCTGTTGTCGCTTCTCCGAGTATGGCTGTATCGCTGAACGCAGGCGCGGTCGTCAACGAGGAGGTCAACATCCTCATCGTTGACGACGAAACCAGAAATCTGGACGCGCTCGAGGTGATGCTCGAGCCGACTGGATGCCGCTTGATCCGCGCCTCGTCTGCCGACGAAGCGCTGCTGGCGATGCTGCGGCACGAGTTCGCGGCGATGATTCTGGACATCAGGATGCCCGGGACGAGCGGCATCGAGCTGGCGAATCTCATCAAACAGCGGCGCCGGACGCAGAACGTTCCGATTCTGTTTCTAACCGCACACATGGTCGGAGACGAAGACATTCTTCGAGGCTACGGGGTCGGCGCCGTCGACTACCTGAGCAAGCCGGTCAAAGCAGATATTCTTCGATCAAAGGTCAACGTCTTCATCGAGCTGTACCGGAAGACACGTGCGCTCGCGTCGCTGAACGACGAACTGCAACGCCAAGTGGACGCACGACAGAAGGCACAGGACGCGCTGCAACAGATCAATCAGGAGCTCGAGCTGCGCGTTGCCGAGAGGACCGCGGCGCTGACGATCGCGCATCGCGGCGTCAAGCAGAACGAAGAACGGCTCCGCATGGCGATGGAGGTCGCACAGATCGCAGCGTGGGAGTGGAACATTGATAACGGCTGTGTGACCTGGTCGACGGATCCCGAAGCGTTGTTCGGCTTTCCTCCGGGATCGTTCGGAGACGATCGACGCATCTTCCGGGCCCTGCATCCCGACGATCGCGAGCGCGTCGAAGCGGCGGTACACAATGCCGTGGTGCATGGAGCCACCTACGATTGCGAGTACAGAGCGGTGCGGCCAGACGGCATCGTTGTCTGGATCACCGAGCGCGGCGGCGTGGTTCACGCTGACGATGGTCGAATCGACAAGATGGTTGGCGTGAGCCGCGATGTGAGTGCCGAGCGCCGCGCGGAGGAAGCCCGCGAACAGGCGTTGACCCGCGAGCGGCGCGCCCGCGATGAGGCCGAACGGCAGAGCCGTATCAAGGACGAGTTCCTGGCCACCTTGAGTCACGAGCTGCGAACGCCGATGAACGCCATCCTCGGCTGGCTAAGCCTCCTGCAGCGCGGCGAGGCGATCAAGGATCCACAGCATGCGATCGAGGTCATTCAGCGCAACGCCAATCTTCAGGCCAAGCTGATCGAGGATCTGCTCGAGATGAACAGGCTCGCATCCGGGACCGTGCGGCTCGAGATTGCACCGATGGACGTTGGATCGACCGTGCATGCGGCTGTCGACTCGCTGAAGCCGACTGCCGAGGCCAAGCACGTCCGCCTGTCGGTGGAGGTCGAGCCGGGTCTGCCGATGATTTACGGCGACGTACGCCGCGTGCAGCAAATCCTGTGGAATCTCGTGCACAACGCCGTCAAATTCACGGGAGCGGACGGCAGCGTCCAGGTCCGTGTCGACCATGGAGAAGGGCTGGTGCGAGTTCTGGTCAAGGACAACGGGCGGGGAATTGCGGCCGACTTCCTTCCGTATGTCTTCGATCGGTTCCGGCAGGCCGACCCGTCGCCGGATCGGGGAGCGACGTGGGGGTTGGGGATCGGCCTCTCGACCGCCCGACATCTTGCGGAACTGCACGGTGGCTCGATCCAGGCTGCCAGCCCGGGATTGAACCAAGGGTCCACCTTCATTGTCGAACTCCCGGTTCATCAGCACGAGGGCGTCCAGGCCATGGGGACGTCGATTGCGACGTAGCCCGTGTGTCGTGACGGCCACAGTGTGGCGATTGCGTCTCGCTCTCCCGCCCGGTCTCAACCCGATTTTGGAAACGGCCTAGCTTGAAATCGTCGACGAAACTGATCACGATACGACGTCATGTCAGTTTCTATTAGCTGTCCTCAGGTTGGCGATGCGGGTCTGCGTACCCAGTTGATTGCTGCCGTGCAAGCGGTCGTTCGACGATGGCGACCAGCATTCGAAAGCTGGAAGCTGTCGTTGTTCAAATCGCAATCGGGAAGTGGGTGGGACCTCGCGATCTCCGGTCCGCGCTTTCGAAAGATCTTCACGCTCCATGGTCCGCTGGACGATCTGCCGGGTCTCGTGACTGCCTACATCGATGCCATCTTCGCGCAACTCGCTGACCATCCGCGAACCATACCGAACGCTTGAAAAGAATGCGAATGCTGAATGTTGAATGCTGAATGCTCTCGCAACCGGGATCATTCATCATTCAGCATTCATCATTCAGCCTTTACAGGCTAAGCTACCCCCCATGCCCAACTGGCTGCGAGTGATCGATACGGTGAGCGGACTCGCGCGCACGGCTGGACGGTTGCGGGCGACGCTTGATCCGTCTCCCACCGACATCGCTGAGGGAGCCACTCGCGGTCTCGAAACGAGGCTTGCTGGCGTCGTGGTCGCGGCGCTGAAGGAAGCGTTCGATCGAGATCGGGCGCGGATGGATCTCGAGCGGACGCAGATTGAGGCCGAACAGCGTCGGGCGGAAGAAGCGCTCGCCGCCGAGTTGCGGCGTCAGACAGCCGAACGGATCCTCAGCCAGTTGAAGCTGATGGCGATTATGGCGATTGCGGCGTGGATGCTCTCGGCGGCGCTCGCCGTGTGGATGCCTGGCATGCGCGCCGGAATTCCACGTGGGCTGCTCGGGGCTGGCTGGGCGTTGTGCTTTGGTGCGCTCGGTTGTACGTTTGCCGCTTTTCAGCGAATCTCGGCGTGGACCGCAGCGGCCGCCGATACGACGCCGCCGACCAGTGCCGCTGCCGCGACCGCACCGTGGCTGTTGCTGCTCGCCCTCGCCAGCACTGGCGCAAGTTTGCTCGCCGCGCTATAACAAGAGTGAATGAATCACTAATCGCGAATCACGAACCACGAGTGTGAAACGAGACCCTCTGCTCCAAGCCATCGCCGAAGCGCGGCATGCCGATCCATTTGCCGTGCTTGGACCACACGTCGAGCCGAACCTGGGTGTCGTGATCCGAGCGGTAATCCCGACGGCCGAGCGGATTGCGGTCACGCGCAACGGGTCGGGATCGATTGAGATGACGCGCCGGCACCCCGCCGGGATTTTTGAAGCGGTGTTGCCGGACCTCACCGAGATTCCTGATTACCGCCTGCATGTCTCGTATCAGGGTGGTGCGTCGTCGGAAATCGACGATCCATACCGCTACGGCCGGGTCCTGTCGGACTACGACTTGTACCTGTTCGGCGAAGGCAAACACACACGCATCTACGACAAACTGGGCGCGCACCCGCTGACGATAGGTGAGGCCACCGGTGTCCACTTCGCCGTGTGGGCGCCGAACGCGAAACGGGTCAGCGTCGTCGGCGATTTCAACGCCTGGGACGGGCGGCGGCACCCGATGCGATCGCTCGGATCCAGTGGCGTCTGGGAGATCTTCATCCCGGGAATTGGCGTCGGTGAGCGCTACAAGTTCGAGTTGCTGACGCGGTACGGCGAAGTGATTCTGAAATCCGATCCGTTCGGTTTTGCCTTCGAGCTCCCACCGCTCAATGCTTCGCTGGTCGCTGAACCGAAGTACATCTGGAAAGACGACGAGTGGATGCGATCGCGCGAATCATGCGAATCGTGGTTCCATCGGCCGTTCGCGGTGTATGAGGTGCATCTCGGATCGTGGGCGCGGCTGCCAGAGGACGGTAACCGCTACCTGACCTATACCGAGCTCGCCGAGCGCCTCGTCCCGTACGTGAAAGAGATGGGCTACACCCACATCGAGCTGCTGCCGGTGATGGAGCATCCCTTTTCGGGATCGTGGGGCTATCAGGTGATCGGGTTCTTTGCGCCGACCAGTCGATTTGGCAGACCCGAGGAGTTCAAGGCGTTCGTCGACGCCTGCCACAGAAGCGGCATCGGCGTGATTCTGGACTGGGTGCCCGGCCACTTCCCAAAAGACGCCCACGGCTTGGCGCAGTTCGACGGCACCGCACTGTTCGAGCATGAGGATCCGCGTCAGGGCGAGCATCGCGAGTGGGGGACGCTGATCTTCAACTACGGCCGCAATGAAGTCCGCAATTTTCTCCTGGCGAACGCGCTCTTCTGGCTGAACGAGTATCACGTCGACGGACTTCGCGTCGACGCGGTCGCGTCGATGCTGTATCTCGACTACTCGCGAAAAGAAGGCGAGTGGGTTCCGAACCGGTTTGGCGGCCGCGAAAATCTCGAGGCAATCGAGTTCTTGCGTGAGTTGAACATGCTGACGCACGCCGAGCAGGCCGGATCGATCACCATCGCCGAGGAGTCCACCGCCTGGCCATCGGTGAGCCGTCCCACCTACGTCGGCGGCCTGGGTTTCACCTACAAGTGGAACATGGGTTGGATGAACGACATTCTCGAGTACGTTCGCAAAGATCCGGTCTATCGCCGCTGGGAACATCGTCATCTGACGTTTTCGCTCCTTTATGCGTTCAGCGAGAACTTCATCCTGCCGTTTTCACACGACGAGGTCGTGCACGGCAAGGGTTCGATGTTCGGGAAGATTCCGGGCGACGACTGGCAGAAAGCCGCGACGCTGCGCACGCTCTACGGGTTCATGTACGCGCACCCAGGCAAGAAGCTGATGTTCATGGGCTGCGAGTTCGGGCAGGGGCGCGAATGGAATTACGACCAGAGCCTCGATTGGCACGCGCTGGACTATCCGCTTCATCAGGGGTTGCGGCTGTTCGTGCAGGATTTGAACCGGATCTACCAATCAGAGCCGGCATTGTTCGAGCAGGATTTCGAGTCGGCGGGCTTTCAGTGGGTCGATTGCAACGATAGCGAGAACAGCGTCGTCTCGTTCATTCGCCGCGCCAAGGACGGAGCCGATTATCTGATTGCGGCGATCAACTTCACGCCGGTGCCACGGGATGGCTACCTGATTGGCGTGCCTTCGGCCGGCGCTTACACTGAGCTGCTGAATAGCGACGGTGACATGTATGGCGGCTCGAACGTCGGCAACGGCGGCGCGATCTTCGCCGAGCCGATTAAAGCCCACGGCTACGATCAGTCGCTTCGATTAACGCTGCCGCCGCTTGGTTTCCTGCTGCTCAAGCCCTCCCGGTAGTCCCGCGTGGAGAGCTTTCACGCGTTCTCCGAACGAAAAACACGTGAAGCGACGTCGGCCCGGCTGATGCCGCTCAAAACCATCGAGGATCACTCTTCCGCGTTTGCGACTCAACCGATCGGCAACGGCTGGACTCGTGAGTACTACGACGGTCCATTTCATTTGCCGTCCTACGACGGAGCCAACGTTCCCTTCGTCTCACTCGTGTTCGTGCAATCCAGGGACGGCAATACGGGGACCGATAACCCGGAGGAGCTTGGCGGCGGGCCAATCGACAAGCACCTGATCTACGAAGGGCTGTCGAGAGTTGCCGTCGACGCGGTGCTCGCAGGCGCGAAAACTGCTGACGACGAGAACACGTTCTTTTCGGTCTGGCATCCCGCACTCGTGGCGCTGCGACAGGAGCGTGGCCTGTCACGTCACCCCGCCCAGATCATCGTCACCGGGCGCGGGCGTATCAACGTCAACACCAGCCGGGTATTCAATGTGCCCGAGGTGCCCGTGTATGTCGTGACGAGCCCTCCCGGCTGTCGCGCGCTCGAGCGAGTCGTTTCCAGCCGGGGGTGGGTGCACTTGCTGCCGATGGCCGGCGACGATCTTCGCGGGTCACTTGAATGCCTCCGAAGCGAATATGGAATCGAGCGAATCTCGGCTGTCGGCGGGCGAACGACCGCGTCCGCGTTGCTCGATCAGCAACTCGTGCAGGACATCTGTGTGACGACGACGGCGCGACAAGCGGGGCAGCGGGATACGCCGTTATATGTCGGAAGCCGGCCTCCGCGAACCACGCCAATCGTCCGGAAACGAGGAGAGGACGAAGATTATCCGATCCTGTTCGAACAGCTCGCTGTGCTCCGATAGGATCGCTGGTTGCCGCTTTAGAGACTCATGGCCTCGATTCGTTCCCACTCGCTATCGGTCACAGGCATCACCGATAGGCGCGGTACACGCGTAAGCGGAAAGCTGGCGAACGACTTGTCCGCTTTGACGGCCGCGAGCGTCACCGGGTTTTTCAGTTTACGAACGGGCATCACATCGACGGCGTAGAACTTCTTTTCCTTGTCAGTCGGATCCGGGTACGCCTCTGCCGCTGCCTTGGCGATGCCGACGACAGCCTTCTCGTTCCCGGTGTGATAGAAGAAGATGCGGTCGCCTTTCTTCACGGAGCGGAGGTGCTTCTGCGCGACGGGGTTGCGCACGCCCGTCCAGGACGTCTTCCCATCGCGAACGAGATCGTCGTAGCTGTAGTGTGTCGGTTCTTCTTTGAATAGCCAGTTCATCCCTGAATCCTATGCCACGGCCCCCTCGGCTTGCCAGTTCACCCGCGCGTTCGGGCGACGCGGCGGACTGGTCGTCGCTGCGGCTGAACGACCGCATCGGACCAAAGCTGGATGTGCTTTTTGTCGGCATCAACCCTGGCGTCCGATCGGCGATCACTGGTCACCACTTCGCGGGCTATTCGAATCGGTTCTGGAAGCTGCTGTATGAGTCTGGCCTCGTGCCGGAGCCAATCACGTATGCCGACGATGCGCGGCTTCTGGAGTTTGGTTATGGGATCACGAATCTCGTGGCCCGCCCGAGTCCAGGCATCGACGATCTGAAGCCGTCAGAATATGTCGAGGGCTGGCACGTGCTGGAGAAGAAGATCCGCCACTATCGTCCGCGGATTGTCGCCCTCGTCGGCGTGACGCTCTATCGAGCGATTCAGCCGCTGATCGCTGAGGACGCCGACTCACGGGCACGCGCGCGGGCCCGGACTGCGCCGCTGACGACCGGCCTGCGGCCCGAGACGATCCACGGTGCGCGCATCTATGTTCTGCCGAACCCGAGCGGCCGGAACGCCAACTTCACGCACGCCGAGATGCTGCGTGCGTTCAGCGCGCTGCGCCGAGCGCGGCGAGAGCTGCGCTGACAAGACACCCGCGGCTCCTGCGGACCGTCGTTTTACCCACGATGTCGACGTTATCCGCGGCCAGTCTGGATCTGGGTTGTCGTCTAGTGCGCGGCTGCGGCCTCGCGTCCACGAGGCCGCCGCATCAGCAGCACAAGCGGCAGCAGCAGCAGGAAGATGATCCCCAGCAGCCGGAAGAGGTCGACGAAGGCCACCATCGTCGCGTGTCGCTGAACGGTGCCGAAGACCGCCGCATAGGCACGCTCGGTGGCGGTGACCGCATCAGCCCCGGCCGCGAGAAAGCCTTGGCGGGCGGCTTCAAGTGCATTGCGCGCCGCCTCCGAGTAGGGCGTGACATGCGAGCCCATGACGTTGACGTATTCCTGCTGCTTGCGCGCAAGCAAGGAACCGGTGGTCGCAATTCCGATGCTGCCGCCCAGATTTCGCATCAGGTTGAAGAGGCTCGTGGCATTGCCCATGCGCTCTTTCGGGATCGGATCCATGCTGATGGTCGTGAGCGGAACGAACAACGCCGATAATCCCAGCCCCTGGAAGAACTGCGGCCAGAAGATGTCCCAGTAGCCGGCCTGCAGGTTCAGCCGCGCAAGCCAGAACAGCGTGAATGCGCCAGCGACCAGGCCGAACGCGACCATCTTGCGTGGATCGATTCGTCCGATCATGATGCCGACCATCGGCATGCCGATGAGCGATCCCATTCCGCGCGGTGCCATCGCGATCCCAGCCTGAAGCGATGGGTAGCCGAGCAGCGTCTGCAACATGATCGGCAGCAGAACCAGGCTGCCGTACAGCACGAACCCAAGCGTCGTCATCAGGAACACACCGGTGCTGTAGGTTCGCACCTTGAACACGCGCAGGTCGACAACCGGTTCGCGCACGAACCACTCGCGCAGGAGGAACGCAATCAGCCCCCCCACCGAGATGACGACGAGTCCGGTGATGAACGCAGACGAGAACCAGTCGTGTTCCTGTCCAAGATCGAGCGCGAGCTGCAGTGTGCCAACCCACACCGCGAGCAGCCCGATCCCCCAGTAATCGATCCGGTCGGTGTCCTTTCGCAGATACGACGGGTCGAACACGTACAGCTGCGTCATGACGAGCGACGCAATGCCGACCGGAAGGTTGATATAGAACACCCATCGCCAACTGTAGGTGTCGGTCAGCCATCCGCCGAGGACAGGGCCCAGGATCGGCGCGACGACGATGCCGAGACCCCAGAAGCCCATCGCCTTACCGCGTTCGTGCGGCGGAAACGCTTCGAGGAGGACGGCCTGTGAGAGCGGCTGCATGGCTCCGCCGGTGGCACCTTGCATGATGCGGAATCCGACGAGCAGCGGCAGGTTCGGTGCGAGACCGCACAGGAGTGATGAAACCGTGAAGCCGGTGACCGAGGTCATCAGCAGTCGCTTCCGCCCGAAGTGGCGCGCCAGCCATCCGGTCAGCGGCAGCACGATCGCATTCGCGACGAGGTACGACGTGAGCACCCACGTCGATTCGTCAATCGAGGCCGAGAGATTTCCGGCGATGTGCGGCAGCGACACGTTGACGACCGTCGTGTCGAGCACCTCCATGAAGGTGGCGAACATGACCGCGATCGCCACGATCCATGGATTGACGTGCGGATGTTCGTCGGCGGCGCTCATCGCGAGGACTTGGTGTAGATGGTCGGCGACACCGACATGCCAGGACGCAGACGATGATCGGGATCCTGACCCGGCTCGAACACGATCTTCACCGGGACACGCTGAACCACCTTGACGTAGTTGCCAGTCGCATTCTCAGGCGGCAGCAGGCTGAACTTTGCCCCGGTCGCCGCGGCAATGCTGTCGACGCGCCCCTCGAACGACTTGTCGACGCCATCGACACTGACGGTAACGCGTTGGCCGGCTTGCACACGCTTCAACTGAGTTTCCTTGAAGTTGGCGGTGACCCAGACGTCGCCCAGCGACACCAGCGCAAATAATGGCTGCCCCGGCTGAATGACCTGTCCGACTTCGACCGACTTCTTGCTGACGACGCCGGCGGTCGGCGCCTTGATGGCGGTGCGTTGGAGATTCAGTTCCGCCTGTGCGAGCGCCGCCGTCATCTGCTGCACCTTTGCGTTGGCCACCTCGGCCCGAGCTTTCGTCGCCCGCAGCTGTTCGGGTCCGGTGCGCGCGGCCGTCACCGCCGCCTGCGCTTGTGCCGCAGTTGCGCGAGCCTGCTTTGCCCGCTGTTCCGCAACCGCGACGGCGGCTTCGGCCGAGCTCACGTCCGATTTTGCCGCATCGGCTGACGCTCGCGCGGATTCCCCAGCGGAGACCGCCGCGTCGTACTGCTGTTGCGCGACCTCGTCCTTGGCCACAAGACCCTTCAATCGTTCAACGTCGCGGGTTGCCTTGACGGCGGTGGCTTCCTTTTCCCGCTGCCGTGCTTGTGCGGCGACCAGCTGCGCGCGTGCCGCTTCGACCTGCCGATCCGCGATCCCGATGCCCGCCTGCGCTTCTTCAAGACCGCCGCTCGCGGTCTGAACACCAGTCTGGGTCGAGATCTCTGTCAGCGGAATTCCGGTCGCTGCACCGGACGCGTTGGCTTGGGCATCGGCCAGCTCCGCGCGGGCGCGGTCCACGGCCACCTCGAAATCCCGTCGATCCAGCTCGACCAGCACTGTTCCAGCTTCGACGTACTGGTTCTCCTTGACGTTGACCTTGGTCACGGTACCGCCGACCCGCGCCGCCACCTGCGTAATGTGCCCGTCGATCTGCGCGTCGTCGGTCGACACGCGACCGGCCGTTCGCCACAAATAGATCAGGACCGCACCAACGATCACGACCGCGGCAATCGCCACCCAACGGCCGCGTCCGGCGAATCGCCCTCGTCCATTCTTGTCGGCAGCCTGATCTTCGGCTGCGTTGTCGGCTTGCCTCTCCTTCGGATCCATCTACTTCATTCCTCCGACAAACGCCTTCACTGATTGCTCCGCTGTTCCGACCGCGCGCGCGAGCGACGCCTTCGCGAGGTTGTGCGCATAGAGCGCGTCAATGTAACTCTCCGAGGCGACCGCCACCGATTCCTGCGCTTGGGTGACTTCGATGTTGCCGGCCACACCGGCGCCGAAGCGATCGCGTGCCTGCTCGAGCTCCTGATTGGCGAGCGTCACGTTGGTCTGCGCCGCTTCCAGCTGCTGCGAGGCGGCGCGGACGTCGAGCAGTGCCGCGCGCACGTCGTACTCGACGCGGCCGCGTACATCCTCGAGCTCCGCCTGCCGGCGTCTCAATTCCGAGGCCGTCTCGATCCGTCGCGCATTCGATCGCCCGGCGTCGAAAATCGGAAGCCTGACCGTGGCTGCGACACGAAAGGTCTCGTGCGACGTCGAAACCGTCTGGCCCAGTGAGCCGTAATCGGCGTCGAGGTGGACCGTCGGAATGTGATCGCTCGTGGCCGCCCGTCGCGAGGCTTCGGCCGCCGCGACCCGCTCGCGCGCGGCGAGATAATCGGCGCGCGATTCGAACGCAGTCTTCAACGCGCTGTCGACGGTGACATCGGCGAGCGGCGCGTACGGAATCTTGTCGGTCAGATTGAACGACTGACCGACGGGCAGTCCAATCGCACGCGCAAGCTGCAGCTTCGCTTTTTCGAAATCGTTCTCGGCCCGAATCGTACGACGACGTTGATTCTGGACCTGCACCTGCGCCCGGACGACATCGATCCCGGCCACCACACCGGCCTGCTTCATGTCCGTCGCCTGCTGCGACAGCGCTTCCGCCGTTGCCTGCTGCGCATGCGCCGATTCGATCCGGCTCTCGCCGGCAACGGCCTCGAGATACAAATTTACGGCCACGAGCGTGACGAGGTCGCGCGCGGTACGCACCCCGAACGTCTGCGCCCGTTCGTTGGCCGAGGCAGCACGCGCATCGTTCAGCGCGCGAAGATCGAACACCGGTTGCGAGGCGTAAACCCGCGCATCGAAGACGTTGAACGGACCAATCACCGATGGGTCGGCCTGAAATCCATACGCTTCGAGATTGATGATCTGACGGCTGCCCGTGAACCCAGCCGACACATCCGGCAGCAGGTTGGCCAGCGCCCGCCAGCGGGCGCCGTGTGCGTTCTGCACCTCCTCCTCCTGGAGGAGCAGACCGAGATTGAACTGCAGCGCTCGGTCGACCGCATCCTTGACCGACAGACTGATCGGCGTCGCGCTCACCGCCTCCTTGGGCGCGCTGCCCATGAACGGACTGCTGGCGCTCGTCTGTCCCTCACCGGTTTGACCGTGTGCCGTGGCCGCGGCCGCAAGCACCACCGCGATCGTTACCGCAATCGTTCTACGCATTATCGTCACGCGTCCTTATGCCGACTTCTCGCCTCGCGAAGGGCGATGAGCATGTCTCACCGTGCGTGGGGCCCCACTTCCACGGGCTGTCGCCCGACGGCGCGCTTCGCCCGCTTCACTCTGTTGCCTCGCGCCGGCCGCGAGCGCTGTCCCTCGTCCCGTTCGAGGCCTTTCCACACCAGCGCCGTCACGAACGCGACCTCGCGATCGACCTGGGCGTCGCTGCCGACGACGATGGCGCGGGCGACGAGACCGCGGGTCAGATCGAAAATGGCGCGCGCCGCACTCGCGGCGTCGACGCTCGGTATCTCGCGGCGGCGGACGGCGCGCGCAATCGCATGCTCGAGGCGGCGCGTCTGCCGATCGACGATCGCCTGGAATTCCGACGCCCGCGGTTTGACGCGGGTAATCTGGCGAGAGATGGCCGCGACATACATCCGGAAGAAGTCGCGGTGCTCCAGGAAATACTGCGCGCGCGCGGTCACGAATGCCGGGATCGCATCATGCAGGTTGGGTGCCCGATCGAAGGCGTCGCGGGTGCGTGCATCCAGCTCGGCCAGTCCGTGGCTGAGCGCGGCATCGTAGATGTTCTGTTTCGACCGGTAATACAGGTAGGTCGTGCCCTTGGCGACGCCGGCCTGCTGCGCGATCCGTTCCATCGTCGCGCAGTCGAACCCGTCTTCGCCGAAGACGCGGATCGCGGCCTGCAGCAGCGCGTCGCGGCGGTATTCGGTGAGGACGTCGGACCTGGTGGGCTTCTTATGACCGTGCATTCAGCAAAATGACCAGATGGTCAGTATACAACGGAGGGCGATTCGGGATAAAGTCCGAGGCTGCTAGCCATGGGAGGGTTTGGATGTCGGCACGAAACGGCGATAAATCGCGTTACCAGATCAACCGCAAACGCGTCATCCTGCGTCGGGTCAAGATTCGCCAGCTGGTCCAGTCGGTGAAGAGCGGCCCGGTGCAGACGGCCAAGCCGGTCACGAAGTAGTCGCTCGGGGAGCGCTGAGGACCTCCGCAAGACCGCCTGCGGGCTGTGCGCGAGACTCTCCGCGACCCCCTGCGAGAGCTTAGGTGTGCACGCCGGGCGCTTCGTGCCCGGTGCGCGCGACGTACTCCACGTACGAGCCGGGGTAGGCGTGCGGTTCGCCATCGGTGCCCGATTCCCCGCCCAGCTCCAGGACGCGATTGCTCAGGCCGCGCAGGAATGTCCGATCGTGAGAGACGAACAGCATCGTGCCGTCGTAGTCCTTCAGCGCCTCGATCAACATTTCCTTGGTCGCCAGATCGAGGTGATTGGTCGGCTCGTCGAGCACGAGAAAGTTCGGCGGGTTCAGCAGCATCCGCGCCATCACCAGACGGGTCTTCTCGCCGCCCGACAGCGATCGAATCCTTTTCTCCACGTCGTCGCCTGAAAACTGAAAGGCACCGAGCAGATTGCGCAGCACACCGGTCGACTCGTGCGGGAAGTCCTTCTCGATCTGTTCCCAGACGGTGAGATCCGGATCGAGCAGATCGAGTGCCTGCTGCGCGAAATAGCCCATCTGCAGGCTGGCGCCGAGTCGAATCGTGCCCGAGTCGGGCGGCAGCGCGCCAGCGACCATCTTGAGGAGCGTCGTCTTCCCGGCGCCGTTCCGTCCCATTACCGACCAGCGCTCGCCGCGGCGAATCGTCAGGTTGAATCCGTCGTAGATGATCCGGCGGCCGTAGGCTTTGTGGAGGTCCTCGAGAACCGCGACCTGATCGCCGGATCGTGGCGGCTGGCGAAAGTCGAAATGGACCACGCGCCGCTTCTTCGGCGGTTCGACCTTCTCGATCTTTTCGAGCGCCTTGACGCGGCTCTGCACCTGCGCGGCCTTGGCCGCGTGCGCCGCGAATCGTTCGATGAAACGCTGCTCTTTGGCGAACATCGCCTGCTGCCGCGCGTAGGCCGCTTCCTTGTTCGCATCGCGGATCGCGCGCTCGCGCTCGTAGAAGTCGTAATTGCCCGAATAGGCGGTAATTTCGCCGCCGTCGATTTCGGCGATCCGCGTCACCACGCGGTTCATGAACTCGCGATCGTGCGAGGTCATGAGCAGGGCGCCCGGAAGCGAGGTCAGAAACGCTTCGAGCCAGATGATCGATTCGATGTCGAGGTGATTGGTGGGCTCGTCCATCAGCAGGACGTCGGGCCGGCCGAGCAGCACGCGGGCCATCGCGACCCGCATCTTCCATCCGCCCGACAACGCCCCCACATCCCCGTCGATCCGCTCATCATCGAAGCCGAGGCCATGCAGCACCTCGCGAGCCTGGCTCTCGAGCGCGTAGCCGCCGAGATGTTCGTACTCTTCCTGCACCTCGCCGAACCGGTGGAGGACGGTGTCCATCTCGCCGGCACGATCCGGATCCGCCATCGCGTGATTCAGCGCTTCGAGCTCGTGATGGAGAGCGCCGACGCGGCCGCTGCCGGCGATTGCTTCGTCGATCACCGATCGCCCCGACATCTCCTCTACGTCCTGCCGGAAGTAGCCGATGGTGAGCCGCTTTGGGACCGACACCTCCCCGTCGTCGGGAGATTCCTCGCCGACAATCATCCGGAACAGGGTCGTCTTTCCCGCGCCGTTCGGCCCGACCAGGCCGACCTTCTCGCCAGGATTGAGCTGAAACGAGGCGTCGACAAAGAGCACCTGCCGGCCGTACTGCTTACTTACATGTGAGAAGGAAATCATGAGGCAAATTTGTAAGGGTAGCATGGAGACATTGAGTGCCGTGGGTGCCAGGAGTGCCAGGGGGGCCAAGGGTGCCGGGGGTGCCACGGGTGCCAGGAGTGCCAAGGGTGCCGGCGGTGCCACCGGTGCCAGGGGCCGCCAGCAAAGGCAGCACCGAGGTTCTCGGTGCTGCCACGCTTGCGAACGACAAATCGCGAACGAACCACAAACCGCGAACGACGAACCGCAAACGAACCACAAACCGCAAACGAACTACGAACCACAAACGAACCACGAACCACAAACGAACCACGAACCACAAACGACAAACCAAAACCGATAACCAAAAACCAAAAACCTAAAACTGACCCCGGAACACTCTAGAACCCAGTATCATTTGAGCGGCAAAACATGGATCGCGACGTTCTCGACTCGGTCGAATTCCGCCGGCTGGTGGCGGCGCGGTGGCGGGTATCGCTCGTGCTCACGGCGCTGCTGTTCCTGCTCTATTACGGCTACATCGTCTTGATCGCGACCAACCGGCCGCTCGTTTCGCGCACCGTCAGCGGGTCGACGACCGCTGGGATTCTGATTGCGGCCGGCGTGATTGCGGGCGCATGGGTGCTGACGGCGGCGTATGTGGTCTGGGCGAACCGGCAGTACGACCCGGCGGTCGCCAAGCTCCGGGCCCGGGTGGAGCAGCGCTGATCGCATGCAGACCACGCTCGGTTCACCGACGCTGCCGGCCATTATTTCCTTTCTCATCATTGTCGCGTTGACGCTGGCGGTCACGTACTGGGCGGCGCGGCGCACGCGGTCGACCCGCGAGTTCTACGCCGCCGGCCGTTCGATCAATCCATTTCAGAACGGCCTGGCGCTGGCTGGGGATTACATGAGCGCCGCCTCATTCCTCGGCATCACCGGTCTGGTGGCGCTGCGCGGCTACGACGGGATGATCTATGCGACCGGCTGGCTGGTCGGCTGGCCGGCGCTGATGTTTTTGATCGCGGAGCCGCTCAGGAATCTCGGCAAGTTCACGTTCGCTGACGTGGTCGCGTTCCGCCTCCGCCAGGTGCCGGTTCGAATCGCGGCGGCGTTCGGCGGAATCCTCACCCTCCTTTTCTATGTGCTCGCGCAAATGGTCGGCGCCGGCAATCTGATTACCCTGATGTTCGGGCTGCCGTACGAGTGGGCGGTGATCACCGTTGGCGCGGTGATGCTGGTCTACGTGCTGTTCGGCGGCATGATCGCGACGACCTGGGTGCAGATCATCAAAGCGATCCTGCTCCTCTTCGGCGTGACGCTGCTGACGCTGTTCGTGCTGTCACGGTTCAACTTTTCTCCGGGAGCGTTGTATTCGGCGGTCGCGGCACGCTACGGGCAAGCCGCGCTCGAGCCGGGCGGGCTGGTCAGCGATCCCGTCGACGCGATCTCGCTCGGCCTCGCCTTGATGTTCGGTCTGCTCGGGCTGCCGCACATCCTGATGCGCTTTTACACCGTGCCCGATGCCCGCGCGGCGCGGTCGTCGGTCCTCTATGCGACCGGCTTCATCGGCTACTTCTATTTGATCATTCCGATCGTCGGCTTCGGAGCCTCCGCGTTGGTGGGCCGGGAGATCGTTCGCAAGGTTGACACTGGCGGGAACATGGCCGCGCCGCTCGTGGCGGAGTTGCTCGGCGGCACGCCGTTTCTTGGATTCATCGCCGCGGTCGCGTTCGCGACAATTCTCGCTGTCGTCGCGGGGCTGACGCTCGCCGGTGCGAGCGCGTTGTCACACGACATCTTCACCCACGCCGTGCGCAAGGGGCACGCAACCGAGTACGAACAGATCCGTGTCGCGCGACTCGCCACCGTCGTCTTTGGCATCGTCGCCGTCGTGCTCGGCATCCTGTTCAAGGGACAGAACGTGGCGTTCATGGTCGGCCTCGCCTTTGCCGTCGCCGCGAGCGGAAATTTCCCGGCGTTGCTGCTGTCAATCGTCTGGCCGCGTTTCAATACCGCAGGAGCCGTGTCGTCGATCGTGGTTGGAGCGCTGATGGCGGTCGTGCTGATCGTGTTGAGCCCGACCATCTGGGTGGATCTTCTGCATCATGCAACGCCGATCTTTCCGCTTCGCAATCCGGCGATCGTGTCGCTGCCGGTAGGATTCCTCGTCGGGATTCTCGCGTCGCTGGTCTCGCGTGAGCCCGAAGCGGAGGCCCGGTTCCATGACGAGAAACTGCGGACGTATCTCGGCATCGGCGCCGAGTAGCTGAGCCAGGATTAGTGCGACTTGCCGATTCGAACCTGCTGGGCGCCGCCGATGTTTGCCGCAATGCTGTTGTGTGGGTGCGGAAGTCCCACCGAGCCAGGTCCGCCGACGGGCCCGCCCACGCTTGTGTGTCCAGCGAACGTCACGATTCGCGGAGCCTCGGGAAGCGGTCAATCGGTGACCTATCCGCCCGCGACCGTCAGCGGCGGGACGTCTCCGATCACCGTGACGTGCACGCCGCCCTCGGGCAGTTCGTTCAATGTCGGAACGACCGCGGTATCCTGCACGGCGGTCGATGCCAGCTCGCGACAGGCGCAATGCGCGTTCAGCGTGACGCTTACGTCACAGCTGATCAGCGTAACGAAATACGTGGCATTTGGCGACAGCTTGACCGAGGGAGAAAATGGCCGCGCAGCGGTGATCGGAATGGGCTTCATCGATCCCACCGCAACCTATCCGGTCAAGCTGGAATCGCGGCTCAATACTGAATACCCTGGCCAATCAATCACCGTAAGGAATCGCGGTGTTAGTGGCGAGCACATCGAAGTCGGATTGACACGTCTTCCGGGTGAACTCTCGCAGTACCGGCCAGGCGCGTTGCTGCTGCTTCATGGATATAACAACCTCTTGGAGGAGTGTAAGGTCGGTTTTTCAGGTTCGGCGAAGTGCACGCAAAAGATCTCCGACGTCGTGTTCGGCATACGCGACATGATTCGTATCGCAAAACGCCCGGAGTACGGCATCAGTTACATCTTCGTCAGTACGATGACTCCGCCAGGACCGTATCTTGGGATCGGCAACGATCGACGAATCGCCAATGATGCAATTGTCAGGACGAATAGTGGAGTAGCGTCCATGGTTCGGTCGGAAGGGGCTACGTTGGTCGATACTTACCCTTCGTTCCTCGGTCACGAAGCGGAATACGTGGATCAGGACGGACTGCACCTACGTCCGGCTGGTTACCAGGCGCTCGCGGACTCGTTCTTTGGTGTCATCAAGACGACTGTCACGTCGACTCCGGGATTGTGGGCGAGGCCAAACTAAAGGACACGACCATGGCTGGAAGGCTGGTTGGAAAGACTGCGTTCCTGACCGCCGCGGCGGCAGGCATTGGCCGAGCGACGGCACTCGCTTACGCGCGTGAGGGCGCTCGGGTGATCGCGACCGATGTCGATACGGCGGGTCTCGACACGTTGAAGCAGCAGGAGCCGCAGATTGAAACCGCGCGCCTGGACGTGCTGAGCCCTTCCCAATGCGAGGCGATCGGCGCCCAGTGGCCGGACATCAGTATCCTCGTGAACGTTGCCGGCTTCGTCCATCACGGAACGATCCTCGATTGCTCTCCCGAGGAATGGACGCGTTCGTTCGACCTGAACGTCGCCTCCATGTATCGCACTATTCGTTCCGTCCTTCCGCGCATGCTCGAACACGGAGGCGGTTCGATCGTGAACATCTCGTCGATCGCGTCGAGCATCAAGGGGATTCCGTATCGCTGCGTCTACGGCGCCACCAAGGCGGCGGTGATCGGGCTGACGAAATCCATCGCCGCTGACTTCGTCGGCAACGGGATCCGCTGCAATGCGATCTGCCCGGGGACCGTTGACTCGCCGTCGCTCGCGGGACGGATGGCCGCCTCAGGCGATCTCGAAGCCGCCCGCCGCGCCTTCATGGCCAGGCAACCGATGCAGCGACTTGGCAAGCCGGAGGAAGTGGCGGCGCTCGCCGTCTATCTCGGCAGCGACGAATCGGCCTTCACCACCGGCACGACGAACATCATCGACGGCGGGTGGATCATGTGAATCCCTAATCGCTAATCACTAATCCTGAATCGCTAATCGTCGAATCCTCGAATCCTCGAATCGAATCCTCGAATCCCCGAATCGACTCCTCGAATCCTCGAATCCCGGACCCCGCACCCGGGCTGGCGGCTCCGCCTGAACGGAGCGCGGCCCGCGAACCACGAACTACGAACCACGAACCACGAACCACGAACTACGAACCACGAACTACGAACCACGAACTGCGAACCTCGAACTGCGAACCACGAACTGCGAACCGCGAACCGCGAACCACGAACAGCGAACCGCGAATCGCGAACCGCGAACAGCGAATTGCGAACAGCGAATTGCGAATTGCGAATGGCGAATGGGCGATTAACGCTTCAGCAGTCCAGGCCAATTGACGACAACATCAATCGGCGGCACGACGGGATCGGCGATGAATGTGTTGACGACCAGGCGCGTGCCGTCTGGCGAAACTGAGTAGTCGCCGTTTCCGATGATGTCAGGCACCGTGAGATGGAAGAGCGCCATCGGAGCGGCCCTTTCCCATCCTGCGGCACTCACGGGGACAACCATCAGCAGGCCGTCGGCAGTGACATACAGCAGTTCCCGGCCTTGGCTCCGCCAGTGCGGTTGGGCACCGCCGCGTGTCGAGACCTGCCAGCGCTCGCCGGTTGCGGGGATCGGCTCCACGTAAACTTCCGGGTTCCCCGATTCGTACGACATGTACGCCAGCCACTTCCCGTTCGGTGAGAATTCAGACTGCCAATTTTCAATCTTCGGATTCGCCCGCACCAAGCGTGGCGGCTCGGTGCCGTCCAGCGGATAGACCCACAAGCCGCTGCGCAGAACCGTTCCACTGAGATACTTGCCGTTGCTCGACCAGCTTTCGACGAGTTTGTCGCCAGGGCCGGTGACGAGAGGCTTCTCCGGTTCGGTAGTGTCGACCTTCTTCACGTAAACGTCGTAGACCGAGCCCCGTTTCGAGGAAAACGCGACCTGCCGTCCATCAGCGGACCACGTCGGCCGCGAATCGGGCGCCCCGGTGCTGGTGAGCCGCGTGACCGCATGGCGATCAAGGTCGTACAGCCACAGATCGATGTTGCCGTCGTCCGGGTTGACCTTCTCGGCCACCACTCGATGGCCATCGGGCGAGAACCGAGGGTGGCGATACGACCCGTTGGGCGTCAGCGGTTCGAGCTCACGGCCGCGTCCATCGAACAACACCAGCCGTGTCGTCGGCTCGCCGGAGCTCTGGCCGTAGACGAGCACTCCGGTCGTCGAGACATCGAACGCCGCATCGGCCGAGGTGTGGTACTTGATTCGATCGGCGAGTGTGACCGGTTGACCCTCGAAGGCAAGCGTCTTCAGGTTGAATCGCTGCGCAAGCAGAATGCCTTGCCGGACGAACAGCAGGTAGCCATCGACGTATCTGACCCGGGAAGACGCCGGCATGATGAAGCGCGGCGCGTCCCCGTCAATCGACCCGAGATAGATGCCGTTCCGGTCCGACTCCTTGCTTCGAATGATGAACAGAAATCTGCGTCCGTCCGGAAGGAACGTGGGCCAGGCATGCTGGAACTCGCCGCGCGCCTGATCCATCGTTGTCAGCCGCGACACCGCTGAATTCTGGTCCAGCGCGATCTTGTAGAGGCCGTCGTCGCGCGCGAACAGGATCGTCTGGCCGCTCCAGTCTCCGCCATGCGGCGTCGGCGCGTCGGCGAGCACCTCAGGCTGCGCCTCTCCCTGGTTGATGGGAATGCGCTTCAGTTTTCCGTCCGCGAAAAAGCACAGCCACGAACTGTCCGGCGACCAGAACGGCGATTCCGTTGCCGTCGTGTTCATCAATGGACGGCCGCTCGTGCTATCGAGCGCTCGTACCCACAATCGATCGCGCCCCTCGACAATCGCGCCGAAGACGACGAAGCGGCCATCGGGCGACACGCGCGGCCAGCTGCCTGACGTGTAAGGGGGCCCGACCGTGAAGTGCGTGACGAGCGCGTGCGGGCCTGCCGCCGGTGATGCCGGCCAATTCGCGACCATCAGTGCCGCGGCGGCGACGAGCGTCAGTGCGGCGACCCACGGCCACACACTCCAGCGTGATCGCGCCGACGTGACCACCGCGGCCGGCGCGCTCCCGGTACGGACAATGGACGCCTGGGAACCCGAGGCCGCGATGAGGGCATGCTCGAACTCTCCCGCGGTCTGGTATCGCTCGTGGACCTGTGGAGCAATTGCGCGCTCGATTACCTCGACGATCGCCTCGGGGGCATCGGGGCGAAGGTCCCGCAAGTGTCGCCGCCGGCCGTCCGCGTGGGCCTTCTTCAATTCGGCAACCGTGCTGGCCTCGACCGGCAGGTGGCCCGACAAAAGAAAGAAAAGAAGCACGCCGAGGCTGTAGACGTCGGAAGCGATGGTTGCGGCGCCGTGATCGAGCAGCTCCGGCGCCATATAGAGCGGAGTGCCCGAAGTGACCACCGCACGTGGCTCCCGCTGGATCGCTTGTGCCCCGCTGAAATCCATCAGCACAATCCGCCCGCCGACTTCGCGCATCACGTTCTGCGCTTTGATGTCGCGGTGCAGCAGTCCGGCCCCGTGGAGGGCGGCGAGCGCGCGGCACAGATCGACCCCGACACCGATCGCTTCGCGCGCGCTCAAGGGTCCGTTGTCGCGCACCATCCGCGCCAGCGTGTAACCCTCGATGTACTCCATCCAGATGCCCGCCTCGTCGCCTTCCCGATCGGCGCCGTAGACGGTCACCACGTTGGTGTGCCGGATCCTCGCGACATGACGAGCCTCTTCGAGCGGCGAGGTGGCCGCGCCATTGCTCGAACGAAGCAGCTTCACCGCAACATCGCGGTCAAGCGTCGGATCCCAACCGCGATGCACCGTGCCGAACGCTCCGGATCCGATCGTTTCGAACAGGACGATGTGCCGCCAATGCCGCGCGGAGGAGGCCGGAGCCGGAGGCGCAGCGTCGGGCTGACTCAGCGCATCAATGCGATGGGCATCGACGATGCGCGCGACGCTTCGCAGCTGATGGAGGATTGCTTTTCGTTGATCGTCGACCGCGTGCCGCTCGGCTTCTTCCCAGTCGACGGCCGCGCCGTCGGAGACGGCCGATCCGAGCGCGATGAGCCAGGCATCTTCAGGGGCGTCGCTCAACGCCCATCTCCGAAGCCAGGCGAACCAACGCTCGGCTGACCGCCACGCGCGCGGCGGGGATCGACGGCTTGTCGAGAAGCCCGGCGATCTCGTCGTACCCGAGACCGAGCTCCACGCGCGCAATCACGAGCTCTCGATCGGGCTCGCGCAACCGTTGCAACGCACTGTCGTACCGTCCGAGCATCTGCACGCCGAGCGCTTGCTCGAGCGGAGATGGATCGACGGCAGGCTCTTCCGCGGTAAGTGGCTGTCCGGCTGGCCGCGTCATCGCACGGCGCACGGCATCACGCAGCCGATTACGCAGCGCCTGACTGACATACGCGCAGAACGCGCGTTCATGTTCAGGCGTAAAGTCCGGTAGCTGGCGGACCGACTGCATCAGCGTGTCCTGAACGATGTCTTCAGTGTCGAGGTGTTGCCGCGCCCAGCCAGGCAACCGCCCGTGCGCCCAGCGGCGAAGCCGCGGCAGGTACCGCGCACACAGCTCGTTGCACGCATCTTGATCGCCGCTGCGCGCGCGCAGCAGCAGCGCGAAGGACGAATGGACGTCCCCACTGTAATCGGCGTCCATAGCGAGGGCGCCGCTGTCGCCCGAGGGGGTCGAATCCTGAGGCATCCGCTTGTTAGGGAGGCAGAATGATAGATCGGCCTCGGCCGTTTGGAAAGCAGGAGGGGTCAACCCTACCCGTGGTTTGTTCCGTCCAAAACCGGAGAATTCAAGGATCGGAGGTGAGTTTGTGACACCCGCAGCGGTAGTGATAGACGGGGCATGGAGCGATATCCGCTTTGCCATCAGACAGTTGCGGAAAAGTCCCGGTTTTGCGTGCGCCGCGATTGTGACCTTGGCGCTCGGCATGGCTGCCAGCCTCGCGATATTCGCCTTCGTCGACGCGGTGCTGATTCGGCCGCTCCCCTATCACGGCTCGTCGCGGCTTGTTGGTGTGTTCGAGAAGGTCGACACCTTTCCGCGATCGAATCTGTCGTACCTGGACTATCTGGATTGGAAGAAGCTCAACACCGTCTTCACCTCACTCGCCGCATACCAAGGGAGCGGTGCAGTACTGTCGGCTGCCGGCAGTGTCGAACGCGTGCCGGCTGCTCGTGTCAGCGACGACTTCTTTCGAACGCTCGGCGTGACGCCCGTCCTCGGCCGTGACTTTCACGACGGCGAAGATCTGCCAGGAGCGCAGCCAGTCGTTCTGCTCAGTTACGCGGCGTGGCAGAAACGGTACGGCGGGCAAGCGAACGTCCTCGGCCGGACGGTAACGTTGAATGACGCAGCCTACATGGTCATCGGCGTTCTCCCTCGCGCCTTTCATTTCGCCCCTGCCGAGCCGGCGGACTTCTGGATGTCGCTTCAGCCCGTGAATCCGTGCGACCAGCGTCGCAGCTGCCACAACATGTACGGCGTGGCTCGCCTTCGCGACAGCGTGTCGATACAGGCCGCATCGGCGAACGTTGCAGCAATCGCGAGCGCGCTTGAACGTCAGTATCCGCAATCGAATCACGGGCAGGGCTCGGCGCTCGTGCCGTTGGAAGAAGTGATCGTCGGGTCGGTGCGACCGGTGCTGCTCGTGCTGATTGCGGGGGCCGGGCTGTTGCTGCTGCTCGCGTCGGTCAACGTCGCCAGCCTGCTCCTCGTCCGCTCCGAAGGCCGCCGGCGCGAGATTGCTGTGAGGAGCGCGCTCGGCGCATCGAGAGGGCGAGTGATCAGCCAGTTTTTGATCGAAGGGATTGTTCTGGTCGCGGCCTCGACGGTGCTCGCGATGGTTTCGGCCTACTGGACGATCGATCTGCTCGTCGGACTGATTCCTGTCAACATCGCCGCGCGGATGCCATATCTTGCGGAGCTCAGCCTGAACCCGCGCGTTCTCGGGTTCGCCATCGCGCTGGCTGCCGGCGCCGCGGTGCTCTTTGCGCTGACACCGGTAGTGCGGCTGTCGTTCGACGATACGCGTCAGGGACTTGCCGAAGGGAGCCGAGGTTCTGCCGGACTCACATGGCATCGCCTCGGATCGAAGCTGGTCGTCCTGGAGATCGCGACGGCGATCGTCCTGCTCGCTGGGGCAGCTCTGCTCGGCCAGAGTCTGTACCGACTACTTCATGTCGATATCGGACTTCGGTCCGACCACCTCGCGACCGTGACTGTGACGGCGCCAAACTCCAAATATGCGAGCGATCAGAAAACGGTGGCACTGGTCGCCGAGATTTCCGCGCGCGTATCGGCGCTTCCCGGCATTGAATCGGTTGGTATCTCGAGTCGGCGGCCGCTCGTTGGCGGCAACACGATGTGGACCAGGGTTGTGGGCCGCGAGTACCAAGGCGGACACGACGAGGTGCACTATCGCGAAGTGACGACCGGGTACTTTACGACACTACAGGCGACGTTGGTTCGTGGCCGCTATTTTCGAGAGGACGACAATCCTTCGCAGCCGCGGGTGGTCATCGTCAATCAAGCGCTGGTCAGGAAATTGTTTTCAGGCGACGATCCACTGTTGCGTCAGCTGGTCTACGCGCCCCCTTCGACGCAGCCTCCGATGAGGATCGTCGGTGTCGTCGCCGATATCAAAGAGGCACCGCTCGATTCAGAAACGCCGCCGACGATCTACGTGCCCTTCGCGCAGGACCCGACGAGCGGCTTTTCCGTCTTCGTTCGCGCGGCGCAGGACGAGTCGAACGTGCTGTCCAGCGTCACGGCGGCCATTCACGACATCGATCCCGTGCTCCCGGTGTTTGGCGCGTCGACGATGCGAACGCTGGTGAACGACTCGCAGTCGGCGTATCTGCGACGATCGTCGGCCGTGCTCGTGAGTGGTTTCGCAGCGGTGGCGTGGCTCCTCGGAGTCGTTGGGCTCTACGGCGTCGTCGCGTATTCCGTTGGTCAGCGTACGCGTGAGATCGGCGTGCGAATGGCGCTCGGCGCCCAGCGACGCGCCATCTACGGCCTGGTCTTGCGCGAGGCGGGGTGGCTGACCACGGCCGGGATTGTTGCGGGAGTAATCTGTGCGATCGGGGCGGCGACGCTGATGCGCGGACTGCTCTTTGGCGTGACCTCGTGGGACGTTCCGACGCTCGTGTCGGTGTCGATTGTCCTCGGTGTTTCGGCGCTCGCGGCCAGCTATCTGCCAGCCCGACGGGCCGCATCGGTCAACCCGGTTGAGGCGTTGCGCGCGGAGTGACGCGCCATCTTTTCTCCTACACCTTCGGCCCGTTGTTGCAGTAACGTGACGTCTTTCTGCGCGCCTAGGCGAGCCAACGCTGTGCGAAGGAAGATGCGAACGAGCGCAGCGAAGCGAGCCACGCGAACGGCCCGCCTTCGCCAACGCTTCGGCGAGGTCTCGCCGTAGCGCTTCGCGCGGAGGCGGAAGCGAGCCGGCGAAGCGGCTCGCGAGAGAGCGTGTAAGGGAGTTCCGCCTTCGCGGCGGCTACGGCGGACATCGCCGAAGCTTTAGCGGAGGCGTGCCGAGGGGCGAAGCCCTCGGAGTAATAGGAGACAGCGTCATGGAGCAGCGGCGGTTCGGGAATTCCGGGTTGAGCGTATCGGTCCTCAGCTTCGGCACGATGACCATCGGGGGCAAGGATCGGTTCAGCAAGATGGGCAACCTCGGCGTGTCCGAGACGAAGCGCATCCTGGACGTCTGCCGGGATGCCGGCGTGACAACGATCGACACGGCCGATGTCTATTCGCACGGCGCGTCGGAGGAAATCATCGGCGAGGCGCTGCAGGGCCGGCGCGAGGATTTCGTGCTCGTCACCAAGTCGTTCATGCGTCTGGGCACGACCGGGCCGCACGACACCGGGCTCTCGCGCAAGTACTTGATCAAAGCGTGCGAAGCCAGCCTGAAGCGGCTGAAGACCGATTACATCGATCTCTATATCAGCCACGAGCCCGACATGCTCGTGCCGCTGGAAGAGACGATGAGGACCTACGACGATCTGGTGACTCAGGGAAAAGTGCGATACGTCGGCTGTTCCAACAACTCGGCCTGGCAGGTCATGAAATCGATCGCCGTGTCGGAGCGTCTCGGCCTGACGCGGTACATCTGCCAGCAGGTCAACTACAACCTGATCGCTCGCGACGTCGAGCACGAGATCATCCCGCTCGGTCTGGATCAGGGCATCGGACTGATGGCGTGGAGCCCGCTCCACGCCGGATTGCTCTCCGGCAAATTCCGTCGCGGCGCGCCGCGGCCGTCGGTGAGCCGGCTGAACGAGCTCGACGTGCCCGGCACTGTCGATTTCGATCGCGTCTATCGAATCGTCGACAAGCTGACCGAGATTGGAAGCGAACACAACGCGACGCCGGCGCAGGTTGCGCTCAACTGGGTCATGAACAAGCCCGGCGTCGACACCGTGATCATCGGCGCCCGCGACGAAGCGCAGCTGCGCGACAACCTCGCTGCCGCCAGTTGGCGCTTGTCAGCAGAGGAAATGAAGGCGCTCGATGAGGTGAGTGCGCTTCCCGAGCCGTACCCGATGTGGCATCAGCACAAGTTCGGGGTAGAGCGCAATCCACCGCTGCCGAGTGTCCGTGACTAGGTTCTACAAGGTTCTACGGGGTTCTGCTGGGTTCTGCGGGGTTCGGTTCTTGGGTTCGGTTCCGGAACACTGCCCTAAGAAGCTGAACCCGCAGCCAAACTTGGAACCCCGGAGAACCTGGAACCCCGCAGAACCTAGAACCCCGTAGAACCTAAGAACCGAACCCTGTAGAACCCTGCAGAACCCCGCAGAACCCCGTAGAACCCATCGCGCGATCACTACCCAGCCTGCTTGACCGTGAAGACCTGTCCGTCGATTTCGATGGTGCCCGAGCGCTCCGCGCCGGTCATGTTCTTTTGCACCTTGAAATTCACGGTCCCATTGCCCGATCCGGATGGCGATCCCATAAAGACGATCCAGTTCGCGCCGCTCGAGGCCGTCCAGTTACATCCCGGTGACGTGACGGTGATCTTCCCATCGCCTCCATCCATTGCGAAGGATTGGGAGGTTGGCGAAATCGAAATCGGGCAGCTGTCCTGATTGACGGTTACGGTTTTGCCCGCGACGGTCGCTGTCCCGTTGCGCGCGGGGCCAGTGTTGGCCTGGATATCGAGACGCACGGTCGCGTTGCCGGAACCGCTTGACGGATTGGCAACCGTGATCCATGGCACGTTGCCACTGGCAGTCCAGGCGCAGTCTGCAGCGGTCGTGATGTTTACGGCCTGGGGGCCACCGGCCGCAGGTTCGGCAATCGTGTCGGGTGCCACACTCGCGCTGCAGCCACTCTCCTGGTTGACGGTAAAGGCCTGACCACCCGCCGTGATCGTCCCCGCGCGCGCGGCACCGCCGTTTGCGGCTGCCGAGAACTGAACCGTGCCTGGCCCATTTCCATTCCCCCCCGACGTCACACTGAGCCACGCCGCGTTCGATGTCGCCGTCCAGGCGCACCCAAGAGTCGTATTCACGGTGAACGAGCCGGCGCCGCCCCCGGCCGGAATGTTCTGACTGCCTGGAGAGAGCGAGAACGTGCAGCCGCTCGACTGCGTGACGGTGAACGTTTCGCCGGCAATCGTGACGGTGCCGCTCCGGTCGTTGCCGGAGTTGGCGGCGACGGTCAACTGCACGGTTCCATTCCCAGAGCCGCTCGCGCCTGACGCGACGGTCAACCACGGCGCGTTGCTCGACGCGGTCCAGCCACATCCTGCCGGCGCCGTGACGGCGACCGAGGTCGACCCTCCGCTATTCGACAGGTTCTGGCTCTGCGGCGAAATCGAGAACCCGCAGCCGCCGCTCTGGGTCACCGTGAATGTCTGCCCTCCAGCGGTGATGGTGCCGGTTCGCTGCGGGCCGCTATTCGCCGCGGCGGTGTAGCGCACGGTTCCATTGCCGGTTCCGTTGGCACCGGCCGTAATCGTCAGCCAGTTCGCATTGCTGTTGGCCGCCCATCCGCATCCGTCCGAGGTCTTGACGTCGAACGAGCCGGAGCCGCCACCAGCAGCCGCGGACCCGGATGCCGCGGACAGCGAGAACGCGCATCCTTGTCCCTGGTTGACCGTAAACGTGTAGCCGGCGATGGTCAGCGTGCCGGTGCGCCCGGGTCCATTGGACGCCGCGACGGAAAAGGTCACCGTGCCGTTTCCGGTACCACTCCCGCCCGACGAGATCGTGATCCAGGGTTGATTGCTGCTCGCGCTCCAGCCGCAGCCGCTGCTCGCGGCGACCGCCACGCTCCCGTTTCCGCCAGACGACGGAACCGATTGCGAGTCCGGTGAAATGGCAAATGTGCAGCCTTCTCCCTGCGTGACCGTAAGCGTCTGTCCGGCGATTGCGACGGTGCCGGTCCGAGTCGGTCCGCTCGTCGGTGCGACGTTGACGACCACCGATCCGCTGCCGGTGCCCCCGGCGGCGGAAACGCTGATCCAGCTGGCGTCGCTCATCGCCGTCCAGGGACAGGCCGCGCCGGCCGTCACCGTCACCGTCTGAGTGCCGCCAGACGAGGGAGCATTGAAGGCGTTTGGCGCGATTGAATACGTGCATCCCTCGGATTGGGTCACGCTGAAATGAAGGCCCGCTATCGTGATGGTGCCGGCGCGCGGCGGTCCGGTGGTCGGTTGAACCGTGAAAGAAACCGTCGCTGAGCCTTTCCCGTTTCCTCCCGAAGTGATCGAGATCCAATTCACGTCCGGAGTGGCGGTCCACGTGCAGAGCGGACTCGACGTTCGCACGTCGACGGTGCCGGATCCGCCGGACTGACCGAGCCCGGTTGCGGCGCTCGACAGCTCGAAATGGCATTCGCCCGCGGCCTGCGCAACCTGTGCCTTCTGCCCGTTCACCATCACGTCGCCGGTCCGCGACGCGGGATCGCCATTGGCGGCAGCCGCGAACTGCACCGCGCCTGGACCTTGTCCGGATGAGCTGCCGGTTATGCTCAGCCATGGGACATCCGGTTGAGCTGTCCATTGGCATTCACGTTCTGTCTGTACGTTGACAGTGCCACCACCGCCGTTTGCCGGGATAGTGGAATTCGAGACGTCAACCGTTACCGCGCACTTGGATAAGGCGGCCGGCGCGGTTACCGTGTTGCTCGAAGAGCCGCAGGCGCCAGCCGACAAAAGACAGGCGAAGAGCGCGGGAATTACGAGGAAAACCAGGGGCTGACGAGCAGCTCGTCTGTTACGCATGGACCGGTATAGCCGTGGTTGCGGGCACCGGGAGCCAGATGCCTACAAAATGCTTACCAAGGTGAACCGCAATCGGTTCGCCACCGTCCTGTATCCGTCACCTTATAATTGCGCCCATGAATCGACGAGAGTTCCTGAAGGCAAGTGCTGCGAGCGTCGCGTTCTCCAGATTGCCTTCCTATGCTCAGCAGCTCGGCGATATGCGGAAGCGCGTCGGGCTCATCGGCACCGGTTGGTATGGCAAGACTGATCTGCTCCGGATGATCCAGGTGGCGCCGGTCGAAGTGGTCTCGCTGTGTGATGTCGATCGACGCATGCTCTCAGACGCGGCCGACCTGGTTGCGACCCGGCAGGTCTCGAAAAAGCGGCCGCGCACCTACTCGGATTATCGCGAGATGCTGAAGGCCGGCGATCTCGACGTCGTGCTGATCGGCACGCCCGACCACTGGCACGCACTGCCGATGATCGAGGCGGCACGCTCCGGTCTCGACATCTGGGTGCAAAAGCCGATCAGTGTCGACGTCATCGAAGGGCAGGCGATGCTGGCGGCCGCGCGTAAGTACAAGCGTGTCGTGCAGGTCGGCATGCAGCGGCGCAGCACGCCGCATCTCGTCCGCGCACGCGATCGCGTCATCCGCGAAGGCAAGCTCGGCACCGTCGGGCTGGTGGAGATCTATTGCTACTATCACATGCGGGCGACCCAGAATCCGCCCGACATCCAACCGCCTGACTACCTCGATTACGAAATGTGGACCGGACCGGCACCAATGCGTCCCTACAACTCGCTCGTGCATCCGCGCAGCTGGCGCGCGTTCATGGAATACGGCAACGGCATCATGGGCGACATGTGTGTGCACATGCTCGACATGACGCGGTGGATGCTCGATCTCGGCATGCCGGCGCGCATCAGTTCATCCGGCGGCATCCTGATCGACAAGGCGAGCAAGGCCAACATCACCGATACGCAGACGGCGACGTTTGATTTCGGCGATCTCGACGTCGTCTGGATCCATCGCTCGTACGGCGATCCGCCCGATCCGAAATATCCGTGGGGCGCGACGTTCTACGGCGACAAAGGCACGCTCAAGGCGAGCGTCATGAGCTACGACTTCGTGCCAAGCGGACAGGGCGAGCCAATGCACGAAGATGTGACGTACGAGTTCGAACAGTTCCCCGAAGATCGCACCGAGAAGGATCTGGAACGACACGTTGCGCCCGCGATCCGCGGGCATTTGAGGGATTTTCTCGCGAATATCGAGTCGCGCGGCACGCCCGTCGCCGATA
>JBPYFA010000344.1:0-9076 GCA_051986585.1 Vicinamibacterales bacterium
CGCGTCCACTTGTGAGATATCCGTAACACACTGTATTATCGAGGTTTAATTTCGGCCTCCAGTCATGTCGCTTCAGGACATTCTCTCCGTTGTGCCGGCCGGCTCGCCTGAAGAGGCGCTCGCACGACAGGTGAACTTCGCGCACCTGCCTCAGCACATTGCGGTGATCATGGATGGCAACGGCCGGTGGGCAGCCCAGCGCCACTTGCCCAGGGTCGAAGGTCATCGCGCTGGTATCGATTCGGTTCGCGATATCGTCGAGTCGTCCGCCCGTCTCGGCATCAAAGTGCTGACGCTCTATGCGTTTTCCGTCGAAAACTGGAAACGTCCGGTCACCGAAGTATCGACGCTGATGTCGCTGTTGAAGCGGTATCTCCGCCTGGAGCTCAACACGCTTCTTCGCAACAACATCCGGTTCCGCGTGATCGGCAGAGACGATGAGCTGGCGCCCGATGTACGCGGCGAACTGAAGCTGGCGGAAGAACAAACCGTACAGAACGCCGGCATGCTGTTCAACATCGCCTTGAACTATGGCGGCCGCGCTGAGATCGTCGAGGCAGCGCGCCGGGCGATTGCCTCGGGGATGAAGCCGGAGGATCTCGACGAGCGGCAGTTCTCCGAGTTGTTGTACACGGCCGGCCAGCCCGATCCCGATCTGCTGATCCGAACGAGTGGCGAGATGCGGATCAGCAACTTCCTGCTCTGGCAGATTGCTTACGCGGAGATCTGGGTTACCGATACGCTGTGGCCAGACTTCCGGAAGCAGCACCTCCTCGAAGCGATCCTTGCGTATCAGAAACGCGATCGCCGGTACGGCGGCATCAAGCAACCGGCGGTGGCCGGCCGGTGAGCCGCGCAGGATCCATCCCGCGTCACGCCGCAGCTCATTGAAGCGGCATGATGCGGGTCCTCAGCGCGCTCGTGCTGCTGCCGATCGTGGTCGGCGCGATCTGGTTTCTACCACCGATTGCGACCCTGATTCTGGCCCTGATCGCCGCCCTCCTGGCGTTTGTCGAGTATGCAGCGATCGCGGCGGCACTTGGGCTCGATGTGCCCCGTGCGATTCCAGGCGCTGCCGTACTTGGCGCGTGCGCGGCACTGGGCGGTGGTTGGGCGGTGCTCGACGTCGTGCTGATGACCGCATTGATTGCGATCGGCGCGCTTGCGGTTGGCAGCGCTAAGGTCGGACCGGACGCACTTCGCAATGCGGCTGCAGCGATTTTTCCGGTTGCCTACATTGGATTGCCGCTTGGTGCGCTTGCTGCGATCCGAGCGACGGCCGGACGCGAGGCTGTACTGCTGATCATGGCGGCAATCGTGATCAGCGATTCTGCGCAGTATTACACCGGACGCGGGTTCGGTCGCCGGCCACTCGCGCCGGTGATCAGTCCAAAGAAGACAAGGGAAGGCGCGATCGGCGGCGTGGTATTTGGAACGGCGGCCTTCGTCATCGGTGCCCGGTTTGTCTTTCCCGACGCGCCGCTGCTGATGACGCTCCTGGTCGGCGCGAGCATCGTTGCGCTGGGGATCGTTGGTGACCTGTTCGAATCACTGCTCAAACGGAGTGCCGGCATGAAGGATTCCGGCGCGCTGATTCCGGGGCACGGCGGCGTGCTGGATCGGATCGACAGCTGGTTGTTTGCGGCACCGGTGTATTACGTCTTTGTTCGATATCTTCGATTCTAGGGTTGATGTAGCGAACCAAGAACGAACCAAGAACCAAGAACCAAGAACCAGAACGAACGAAAAACCAAGAACGAACGAAAAACCAAGAACCACAAACCAAAACCGATAACCCAAAACCCAAAACCAAGAACTGACGTGATCGTTTAGCCCCCCAATGCCACCCCCGTCAGCCATTCGTCGGATCGCGATTCTCGGATCGACCGGCTCGATCGGCCAGAGTGCGCTCGCCGTCGTTGCCGCACATCCTGAGCGGCTCCGCGTCGTATCGATGGCCGCCGGCGAAAACATCGCCCGCTTTGTTGAGCAGGTCGCGGTTTTTGAGCCGGACACGATCGCGATGTCGACGCCGCGTGCGTTGTCCGATTCCAGAGCGGAGCTTCGTCGCCGCGGCGGTCCCGACGTGTCACAGGCGTTCAGCGGGCCGGAAGGACTGATCGCGGTTGCGACGCATCGTGACGCGGATGTCGTGCTGTTCGCCTCGTCGGGCACCGCGGCGCTTGATGCGGTGCTTGCCGCGATCGACGCCGGGAAGACAATTGCGCTCGCCAACAAGGAAGTTCTTGTCATGGCCGGCGCGATCGTCATGGAGGCGGCGCGGCGAAAGGGCGTTGCCGTCCTGCCGGTCGATAGCGAGCACAACGCGATTCACCAGTGCCTGCAGGGCCGCTCATCGGCCGACGTGCGTCGACTGATCCTGACCGCGTCGGGCGGTCCATTCCGCGACAGGCCGCTTCACGACATCGCGAGCGTCACGCCTGAAGAGGCGCTGCGCCATCCGACCTGGTCGATGGGCCCCAAGATCACGATCGACTCAGCGACGTTGATGAACAAGGGATTGGAGGTGATCGAGGCGAGATGGCTGTTCGATGTTCCGCCCGATCGAATCCAGGTCCTCGTCCACCCGCAATCAATCGTCCATTCGATGGTCGAGCTCATCGATGGGTCAGTGATCGCTCAGCTCGGCGTGACCGACATGCGGCTGCCGATTCAGTACGCGTTTTCCTATCCGGCGCGCTGGAGTGCACCACTCCCGCCGCTGGATCTTGCACGCGCCGGGCGATTGGATTTCGCGGATCCGGATACGGCGAGGTTTCCGTGCTTGGGCCTGGCGTTTCGGGCCCTGGTCGGCGATGCCGCACTACCGATCGTTCTGAATGCGGCCAACGAGGTTGCGGTGTCGGCCTTTCTCGATCGCCGCATTGGGTTGACGGCCATCCCCGATCTCATCAGCCGCGCCATGGATGCGTATGAAAGCAACGGGCCGCGGCTCATCCGCGGTCTGACCGATGTTCGCGAGGTCGACCAATGGGCGCGCCACTTCGCAGAAGCGGGCGCAGGTACGATAAAATCAAGAGTTTAGCCACGATTTTCCGGCGTTTACGCTGCACGTCAGGGGCCATTTAGTGACAAGCATTCTCGCGTTTGTGTTCGTGCTCGGCGTGCTCATTTTCGTTCATGAGCTCGGGCACTTCATGATGGCTCGCCGCATCGGTGTGCGCGTGCTGACCTTTTCCCTCGGATTCGGTCCGAAGTTGATCGCCGTCAAGCGCGGCGACACTGAGTACTGCGTCAGTGCCATTCCGCTCGGCGGTTACGTGAAGATGGCAGGCGAAAATCCGGACGATGCCCGCACCGGGGCGTCGGATGAGTTCCTGTCCAAGTCGAAATGGCAGCGGTTCCAGGTTCTCGTCATGGGCCCAGTCATGAACCTGGCGCTCGCCGTCATCGTGATGGCGGTCGTGCTGTATCAGGGCGCGCCGGCTCCAGCCTTCATGGAGCAGCCTGCGGTGGTGGGCAGCGTCCTCGATCAGTCGACACTCAAGTCGGCCGGCCTGCGGCCCGGCGATCACATCGTCAGCGTCGACGGCGATCGCGTCGGCACCTGGGAGGATTTTCTCAACGCCGTCGCCGCCAAGTCGAAGCGGCAGGTCGCACTCCGTATCGAACGAGACGGAAAGGACGTGGACCTCTCGTTCGTGCCTGCCGGTACCGGCAAATACGATCTCGTGAACCTCGATAGCCTCGCCATCCTGCCGATCATGCACCCGCAGGTGACGTCGCTTCAGCGAGAGGCTCCCGGCTACGAAGCGGGTCTCCGTCCGGGGGACGTCGTCATGGGGGCGGCTGGAGAGCGCGACATCACGAACAAACGGCTGATTGAGGTGATCAAGGCGCACGAAGGACAGACGCTCAATCTGGAGATCAAACGCGACGGAAACATCCTGCAACTGCCGGTGACCCCGCGAAAGATCAACGACACTGTGATGATCGGCGCGCAATTGAGTGGCTTCGAGGTGAGAACGATCGAACCGGGCCCGTTCGAGGCTTTCAAGATGAGCCTCGACCAGAACTGGACGTGGGCCAAGTTGATCGTCCAGACCCTCGGCGGCCTGTTCACCCGACACACGTCGGTGAAGCAGCTGATGGGTCCAGTGGCGATCGCCGATCTCTCAGGGATGGCTGCGGAACAAGGCATGACTCAACTCTTCAGCCTCATGGCCATGATCAGTTTGAACCTTGGGCTTCTCAATCTCATGCCGATCCCGGTTCTCGACGGCGGTCACATCGCGATCCTGGCAATGGAGGGCGTTTCGCGACGCGATTTCAGCATGAAGGTCAAGGAGAAGATGCTGCTCGCGGGCTTCGTGCTGCTCTTGATGCTGATGGTGACGGTCATCTACAACGACCTCACGCGCATTCAGTGGATTGAGCGGCTGATGCCCTGGCGATAGGACGCGCTTTGACAGAGCAGCGACGGATGCGACCACGCTTCGCGCTTGCAGCGATTCTGATCCTCACCTCCGTCGCCGCTGTCCCTCCGCAGTCGGGCCAGCCACCGAGGCTGCCATTCCCGCCAGTTGCCACCTTTTCGATCCTTGGCTTCGATCCGGACACCGGTGAAGTTGGCGGGGCCGTGCAGTCGCGCGTGTTCTCGGTCGGAAACGGCGTGCTATGGGCGGAAGCGGACGCAGGCGTGGCAGCGACGCAGGCGATCGTTGATGTGAGTTACGGTCCGAAGGCGCTGGCGCTGTTGCGCGCCGGCATGACGCCGGCGGCGATTATCAAAGCCGTTCTCGAGAGCGATCCCGATCCGCGTCCTTCCGATTGGACCAAGGAAGGGCGCCAGTTCGCGGTGATGGATGCGAAAGGGAACTACGCCGCCTACACCGGGCCGAAGGCGACGACCTGGGCGGGCAACAAAGGCGGAAAGTACTGCACCGCGCAGGGAAACATCCTTGCCGGCGAAGGTGTCGTCAACGGCATGGTCGAGGCATTCGAAAAGGCCGAGGGCCATCTCTCGATGCGCCTCATGGCCGCGCTCGATGCCGGCCAGGCCGCCGGCGGCGACAAGCGCGGCATGCAGTCGGCCGCCATGCTCATCGTGAAGAAGAACGGCGGCGTCTGGTTGAACAACGATGTCGTCCTGCGCCTGCAGGTCGACGACAGCGAGGAACCTCTCAAAGAGCTGCGCCGCGCGGTCGAAAAATGGAACGCGACTCAGCGCCGCCGCCGATAGCCTTCCACTGGCTTCGCGATCTTCGTCAGGAATTCGGTCCCATGCTCACGCTGGCAGTGCCAGTCGTGATGGCGGAACTTGGCTGGATGACGATGGGACTCGTCGACACGCTGATGGTCGGCCGGATCGGCCCTGAAGCGATCGGCGCGGTCGGCATCGGCAGTTCGCTCTTCATGGGCGTCTGCATCTTCGCGATGGGCCTCCTGCTTGGCCTCGACACGCTGGTGTCGCATGCCTTCGGCGCGGGGCGAATCGATGACTGCCATCGGTGGCTTGGTTACGGGGTGGCCCTCAGCCTGCTGCTGTCTATCCCGGTGACGGTCGTTGTACTCGCACTCTCGTCGGCGCTCGCCCATTGGGGTCTCCATCCCACGGTGCTGGCGCTGGTGCAGCCGTATCTCGACATTCTGGCGTGGAGTGTTCCGCCGCTTCTCCTGTATGCGTCGTTCCGCCGCTACCTGCAAGGCATGGGCGTCGTCCGTCCGGTCATGGTTGCCCTGGTGCTGGCCAATGTGCTGAACGCGTTTGTCAACTGGCTGCTGATTTTTGGTCACCTCGGAGCGCCGGCGCTCGGTGTTCGCGGATCTGCGTGGGCAACGGTCGGCGCGCGCGTCGTCATGGCGGGCGTGTTGTTTGCGGTGATTGTGTTTCGGGAACGGCGGCTCGTTCGCGATGCCACGACCCGAATGCGTCGCCGCCGAGATCGTCGGGCCTCCGGGCCAGTTGATTGGCCGCGTCTCGATCTCGCGCCGATGCGCAGGCTGCTTGCGCTTGGTTTGCCGGCGGCCAGCCAGGTGACGCTCGAGGTCGGCGTATTTGCCGCGGCAACCGCCCTTGCCGGCCGCCTGGCCCCCTCGGCGCTGGCGGCGCACCAGATTGGCATCAATCTCATCTCGCTGACCTTCATGGTTCCACTGGGCGTCGCGTCGGCCGGTGCCGTGCGGGTCGGTCATGCGGTTGGCCGCGGCGATCGTGAAGCGGCCAAACGGTCTGGATGGACGGCGATCCTGTTCGGCGTGCTGTTCATGTCGTGTTCCGCGGCCGCCTTTCTCTTCGTCCCGCGTCTGTTGATTGGCGCATTTACCGCCGATCCCATCGTTCTTGCGATCGGCGTGTCGCTTCTGTTCGTCGGAGCGATCTTTCAACTATTTGACGGCGTTCAGGCGGTCTCCACCGGCGTGCTGCGCGGGCTCGGAGATACGCGAACGCCAATGTTCTGGAATCTCGCCGGCCACTGGTTCATCGGCCTGCCGCTTGGCTACACCCTGGCCTTCGTCGTGGGCCTCGGGGTCATCGGCCTCTGGTGGGGTTTATCGACAGGGTTGATCATCTGCGGTGTCGCTCTTGTGACGGTCTGGGCGCGACGGGTGGCCACGCTTCAGTAGTCCTCACGTCATCCAACGGTACCTGGCTTGCTGGAAGAGTGAGTACGGGAGGGATCATGGCTGAGCAGCGAGAACGACCGAAGCCGCAGGGCGATCCACTGGAGAAGGTCATCGACTCGAATCCTGAAGAGAACCGCGCCCAGCGAGACAGCGACGCGCCACCCGACGCGGTTGCCGATCAGGATCGATTTACCAACTCCGATCGCGCGAATGGCCGCGGTTCGGACGCGAATGGTGTTCCGGAATTTGATGAGGCAGATGGGGAACGGCGACGAAAGCTGTACGACGAAGGCGCTGACCTGGTCAGTAGGATCGACTAGGTCCGCATTTCTCACTGCCCGCTGGGTCCCTCGCGCCGCTGAGTCGACACGCTTTGCCGCTCAGTGTCGCTGGCGTCTGGGATACTTTGTCTCTACGTAACTATCGACGAGCTCGCGGAATGCTGATGCGAGCTCGTCATAGGTGCCGCGGAGCGTCGTGTGGTGCTTGCCGTCGATGTACACCGGACAATTCGGTGCTTCGCCGGTGCCTGGCAGGCTGATTCCAATACTTGCGGCTTTCGATTCGCCCGGCCCATTCACGACGCAGCCCATGACGGCCAGCGTCATCGATTCGACGCCTTCGTACATCCCTTTCCACTCCGGCATGCGCTGGCGGATGTAGTCCTGCGTACGTTCGGCAAGTTCCTGGAACGTTGTGCTGGTCGTTCGTCCGCACCCCGGGCATGCGGTCACGCTTGGCGCAAACGATCGCAGGCCCAGCGCCTGCAGCAGCTCGCACGCCGCGTAAACCTCCTCGCGACGATCGCCGCCTGGCCGCGGCGTCAGCGACACGCGAATCGTATCGCCAATTCCCTGGTTCAACAGAACGCCCATCGCTGCAGCGGACCAGACCAGCCCCTTGGTTCCCATCCCGGCTTCGGTTAAACCAAGATGCAGTGGTTGATCGGTCTTCTCGGCCAGGTCGCGATAGAGGGCGATCAAATCCCGTGGACGTGATGTCTTGCAGGAGATGATGATCTGGTCTTTCCGCAGCCCGCTCTCGAGCGCCAGATCAGTCGATTGGAGCGCCGAGAGGACCATGCATTCATTGATCACTTCCTCGGAGCTCAGCCCGAGATCGCGATCGGTGTTTTCCTGCATCTTGGCCAGCACCAGTTCCTGATTCAGCGAGCCCCCGTTGACCCCGATCCGAACCGGCTTGTTGCGATCGCGAGCGACGGCACAGATCGTCGCGAACTGCTCGTCGCGCCGTTTACCGGTGCCGACGTTGCCCGGGTTGATTCGATACTTGTCGAGCGCCGTCGCGCAGTCCGGATAGCGCGTGAGCAACAGATGACCGTTGTAGTGGAAGTCTCCGATGAGGGGAGCGGTCACCCCGGCATCGAGCATGCGCTGCTTGATCTCCGGGATCGCTTGTGCGGCTTCAGGAAGATTGACGGTGACCCGAACCATTTCTGATCCGGCCTCGACCAGCTCGATGCACTGCTGAGCCGTCGCGCGAGCATCGGCAGTGTCGGTCATCGTCATTGATTGGACGACCACGGGCGCGCCGCCGCCGACTTGCACCGAACCGACACGGACGCCGACCGTTCTATGCAGCTTCAGGACAGCCATGAAAGCGGATCATTCGATCATACCATTCGACAGCGAGACGTCCGGCTGTCCCATCTTCTTGCGCTCGCATCGAGGGTCCGAACCGGACCGGACCGAAGCATTCATCGTCTTAATCACACGTGCATGAGCTGAGTGCCATCTGAAGGCGCCTCTTTTGCATTGAAACGAGTCGAGCACGGGCGCGCTGCTCTACGGGGAGAGGGGAGTGCTGGCCCGGGGCCTAGGGAGAAAGTGATGAATCGATTGAGATTGACGACGACGTTGACGCGTGCGCTTGGCGCGCTGGCGGTTGCCGCGATGTGGCTGTCGCTGGCCCGTCCCGTAGCGGCGCAGAGCATCACGTCCGCTGATATTCAGCGTCTGCAGGATCAGGTCTACGACGCCAGCACCGACTTGTCGCGTGCCCGCGGAACGCAAGACGCGGCCGGGCAGCTACAGAGCCAGCTCGACGACTTGCGCGACGAAGTCGTGTACTTGAAGGTCAAACTGCGCAAGGAAGGGTCCGTTTCCCGGAGTGAGTACACCGACCTGCAGAACCGAATCCAGGATGTGCGGAGTCGCGCGCGCGCCGAGGTCTCCAGCTCGAGCAGCGGGAATACCGGTGGTTGGCGTACCAACACCGATCCATACGGAAACGCGTCGAACAATGGAGTTTCAGGCGGCGTGAGTGGCGGAAGCGCTGACGACCGTGCACGGACGGGTCAGAGCACCGGTACGCGGACACAATCGGGCACGAGCGCCATCCCGAGTGGACAGGAAATTGACGCGCGCCTCGAGAGCGAGCTGTCGTCCGACACGGCGCAGGTCGAACAGCGCTTCGAGGCGACGACGGTTGCCGACCTGTATCGTGGCGACCAGGTGCTGATTCCTGC
>JBPYFA010000345.1:0-13567 GCA_051986585.1 Vicinamibacterales bacterium
GTTAACCGAACGGCTGTACAGCGATGAATGCACGGAATATCGGCGCCGCGGATTCTTCAGCAGTCGGCGACGGGGTCGTCGCGATCTCCTTGCCGCTGGTTAGTTGACGCGACCGTGAATCGTCACAACGACCACGCCGTCGTCGCTATGGATCCGCAGCTCACTCACATACTGCAGGTAGTCAGCGAGGCGATAGCGATCGAGCAGCTCTCGAAGATCGATGTGGATCCGATCGTTGTTGACGACCACTCCATCAGGCAGCGCGTTCATGAATCGCAGGAATGGCCCCGCCAGCGTCATGATTCCTGCGACTTCGAGCCGAAGGACGAGCACTCCTGGGGACGGAAGCTCGGGCTGACGCTCGATAGCGACATGCAATCGTATCGGGGGAATGAGGTTGGACGACCCAAGTCGGGCGCGGACCTGGAAACGATCGCCCGCCTTGGGACTGATGTACAGATCGCGAACCGCCCCAGACGACGGAAGGGTTTGCGAAAGAATGTCGTTGAGAAGTCGCT
This sequence comes from Vicinamibacterales bacterium, assembly GCA_051986585.1. Lineage (GTDB taxonomy): Bacteria > Acidobacteriota > Vicinamibacteria > Vicinamibacterales > 2-12-FULL-66-21 > JALZOC01. The sequence continues at coordinate 519 of JBPYFA010000345.1, forward strand.
CGGAGACTGGAATCGTGACGACGGCATTGGCGCCGCGCAGATCCGCGAACCCTGACTCGATCTGCTGGCGAACGAGCCGGTCGACCCATTCATTCACGGAGCTCTCCGGGCACACCTCCGGCAATCCGCTCGTCCGAGCGTCCGGATAGTCGATCTGGCTGACTCAGGTCTTAGACTGCTGGACCGACGGACGTCCGACGGCAGTCTTCACACCGGAAATAAAGAATCGGAAAGGACTCCGAGCGGCCGATAATCCTCGCGTTCGGGCTGCCGCACTTTGGACAGACTTCGCGCTGGGGAGCGGTCATCTTCGGAGTGCTGCTACGCTTCTGGCGTCGCTCTGTCGGAATGGATTCTGAGTGCATAAGTGTAGGCTCATCATATGCCAATCGCAGCCGGCGGTGCGGTCAATCTGCACGCTTTTCGTACGACTTGCGTAGTCACCCGGGCCGGTGCGCATGGCGTCCTGTCGGCAGGCACGGCGGTTTCGCCACCTACCCTAATAGACGCCGCAAGCACCATTCCGGGTCCAGCCCGGCGGCTGAGCTCACCTCGTCTGGTCTGAAGAAATTGTCGGTCAGGGCTGCAACGTGGAGCCGGCCGGGGTTGGCTTGACGATCAGGTTCTCGATAAAAAACTCCATCATGCGGTCAGCGTTGATGCCGCTGTGGCCGCGGTCGGGCCCAACCTGCAGATCGAAGCTTTTCCCTGCGGACTGGAGCGCCGCGATCAGCTGCATCATATTGGAGGGATGGACGTTATTGTCCGCCGTGCCGTAATACAGCATCAGTCGGCCCTTCAGATCCTTCGCATATGTCATCGCGCTGCCCGCCTCGTAGCCGGCCTTGTTCTCCTCCGGAAGCCACATATAGCGCTCGGTGTAAATCGTGTCGTAGTGGTTCCAGGCCGTGACTGGTGAGGACGCGGAGGCGGCCGCGAACACTTCGGGGTGCCTCAGCAGTGACATCACCGCCGAGTAGCCGCCATACGAGGTGCCGTAGATGCCGACGCGCGTCTTGTCAAAGTAGGGCCGGCTCCATAGCGACTTGACCCCCTCGGCCATATCGTCGATTTCCACCTGGCCGAGCTTCAGATAGATCTCGTCGAGCACCTTCTTGCCCTGCCCGGGCGCGGCGCGCGAATCCAGGTTGATCAGCAAGAAGCCGTACTCGCTGAGTGGACTGGGCGTCACGAACGTTTCACGCGCGGTATTGCTCGCCGAGGCGGGCCCGCCGTACACGCTGACGAGAGCCGGATACTTGTGCGTCGGATCGAAACCGGATGGAAATTGAATGGTGCCGTGCAGCGTCGTCTTGCCGTCCGCCGCCTTGTAGCTGAAGAGCTCCGCCTTCCTCAGTCCAAGCTCGCTGAACTTCGTGAGATCGCTTTCCGCCAGGCGCACGACAACGGTTCCAGAGGCTGCGTCGACAACTTGCGTCGCTGGCGGCGTGTCGTGCGTCTGATACACGTCGACGAAATATTTGTCGTCCGCCGAAATCCCGCACGTTGCTCCACCGCCAAACGCGCCGCCTGCACCGCGCGGCGCTCCCGAGATGCAGCCGCCCACCGTGTGGTGGAACGCCGGATCGGTCAGGCGACGCTCGCCTTTTCCATCGAGTGCGACCCGGTGGAGCTGCAGCTTCAGAATGTTGTCGCCATCGCGTGCCGTATAGAACATGACGTTGGCGGCCTCGTCGATTTTGAGGATGTTGCCCGCCTCGAACGTCGTATACGTGGTCAACGGCGTGATCAGCCGCCCGCTGAGATCGTACAGATAGAAATTCGTCCAGCCATTGCGCGACGATTCCCAAACGAAGCGCTTGCCGTCTTTGAGAAAGTAGATCGAGGGATTGTTCTCGACCCATCCGGTCGGCCACTCTTCGCGAACGATGACACGCGTGGCGCCGGTGACCGGATTCGCGGCGACGAACTCGAGGATGTTCTGACGCCGATTGGTGCGATTGAAGAGCAGCTCGGTGCCATCGGGCGACCACATGACGTGATAGACGTAATGGCCGATCACCGAGTTGTCGAACGGCTTGCCGTCGCGAACATCGATGCGGGTGCTCTTTTTCGTCGCGACATCGTAGACATACAGGTCAACGACGGGATTCGGCGCACCGGCTTTTGGGTACGCCTCGGTGTCGACCGTGCTCTGAAGTTTGGTCTGATCGGTCTGGAGATAGTAATCGGGGACCTTTTGCTCATCGAAGCGGTAATAGGCGATCTTACCGCTGTCGGGCGACCACCACATGGCCGTCGTCTGCGACAGTTCCTCGCCGTAGACCCAGCTGGCCGTCCCGTATTTGATCCGGCCTTTGTCGCTGCCGTCACTGGTGATGGCGGTCTCACCGCTGCCGGACGCGTCGGTCAACCACAAATTGCGATCGTGATAACTCGCCTTGTACTTGCCGTCGGGCGACGTCGTGGCGTCGACCTGGCGGCCGCGTGCCGGGCCGCCACCGCGACCGCCGCGCCCGGTGAATTCTTGCGCCGACGGTCCTGGGATTTCGCTCGGCGTCTTGGTCAGCACGTCGTAGCGATAGCGTTTTCCATCGCGCGCGTACTCGAACGTGTGCGCGTCGCTCCACGTGACGGATATCGCTCCGGACTTGACAGCGGACGGAATCTCGCGCGCCATCTTCTCGTAGCGCGCGTAGCCAGGCATCGATCTCAGTCGATCCTGAGCACCGAGGCCAACGCTCAGTAGCCCGCCGGCCAGTGCGGCAACGACACCAGCGCGGGCGAAATTCCGAGTCCTGGAAGCGGTCACGACATCACTCCTTGGCGTAAGCAGCGTCTACGCCGTCGCGCAGCAAGCGCCGCTGAACCGCAGCGAAGGGGCGCTTCGGTTGGCAAGTCCAGTCGGCTCTACAGGCCCGAAGGTTTCGCGACAGGTTGTGGAACCAGTTGACGATTGTGCCCTGGGAATACCGGAACGGACAGCTGCGGACGTAAGGATATTGTAACCCGGCGGGTCGCTGACTGGCGGAGGCGGCGACGGCGGCACGCTCTCGGAAGAACATGCCGCCGGCTCCGTCTGATTCAGACTGTCACAGCTGAGCGAGAATGTTGTTCAGCGTGGTCGCCAGACCGGCGGGATTGTTCAAGAGGTTGGCAACGCCGCACAGCAGGTTGCCGAGGAGATTCCCCGCACCGGACTGCGCGGTGATATCGAGAACCACCCGACTCAAGTTGACCTGCAGACCCAGCAGATCGAGCGACAGCGGCCCGAGATCGAGGTGGAGAATATCGCACGTCCCATCGGTGACCGCCGCGGGGAGCGAAACCGTCTTGATGATGCTGGTCGCAACGCCGTTGGCCGTCGTGACCGTGCCACTGAGAACACCCAGTGCCGCTACCTGCCCGTTCTGCGCGACGAATTTCTGAAGTTGGAGCGTGCCTGTGAACGTGCCGCCACCACCGCTTCCGGTGACCGGAACAGTCAGCGCGCTCGTCTGCGCTTGCCCCTGCCCCTGCGCTGCGATTGGCGCCACCGGGACCACCATGGCGGTCATAAAGGCGAACACTGTCGCCAGAGCAATGCGTTTCATTTTCATGTGTGCGTTCCTCCCAGTTAGGTTCTTTTCTGTCTCCAGCCCCTAACGTTACCGGTGTGTCGCGGCACGAGAAACGGCCTCGTGTTGGTGAATTCTGCTGTCCGTTGGCGGATTGAAAAACTCGGCCGCCCTTCGCCGCCGGTCGGCCAGCTGGCCTCTGCTCAGGGCACTTCATCTGAGCTGAGCGGCTTCCTCGTCTGTTCTACGGCTGGACCGCAGCCGGCTCGGGGCCACGCCGTGGTGGCGAACGAAGCTGCGCGTGAAATGGCTTGGATCGTTGAAGCCGACGCGGGCCATCACCTCCTTGACGCTGAGAAAACTCGATTCAATCAGCGCTCTCGCCTCCTCGAGACGACGCGCCTGAAGATACCGTGCGGGCGAGTCGCCGGTCTCGGCGCGAAACAACTGCGTGAACCTCGAGGGTGAGAGATTCACCGCGCGAGCGAGGTCGGCGACACGAAGCGATCGATCGAGGCAGCCGGACATCTGTTCGACAGCCCATGCAATACGGGGATCCCCTGGGGTAATCACGATAGGAAAGCGACACTCAAATCGCCTGCCAGCGAGTGTCAACTAACGTCGAGGTGTGGATGTTGGTTTGGATCCGCGCTGGTGAATAGACAAACTACAGGATCGGACAGCGCGTGTGTCACTGATCGATTCGGCGCGGCGCAGAACTACACGCCGCTTACGACTTCTGCGCAACGTCGGCAACGAGCAACCATTTCCCGGAACGGTCGCGCTGCCAGACGCGGACGTACGCTCCGCGCTCGGGAGCAGGACTCTTCACTTCGTAAGTACCATAGGTGTATCCCAAGTCTCCCGATTTCGCCGCGTCGCCCGAACCGGTCGACCCCGACATGGCGGTCGCGTTGGCATTCATCCAGGCGCGAATGGCGTCGCTCCCAATCGACGGCATGAACCCGTTGCGATGGAGTCGCGAACTGGCGGTGACGATCGCGGCATACGCGTCGCCAGTCCCTACCGTATCGAGCTTCGCGTTCAAATTTTTGTCGGCGTCGATCAGGGCGGCCGACGCGGCCTCTTTGGTTTCGCCGGCAACGTAGCGCGACGGCATCGGAAACGGCGTGAACCCTGCGGCAAACGCAACGGGCTGAGGCGGAGCGGAGCCGACATCGATGAATACCCGCCAGGCCCCGCCCGGTTGACGGCGCCATACCGAGAGATAGTTGCCGGGCTGAGGCTGCGCCTTCGGATCCGTGTGGTCGATGAAGGTCGAGGGCCCTGTCAGCCAGCCAAGCTCGCCGCTTGCCGCAACATCGCCGGTGCGCGGCTCCCATGTCAGCTCGAGTTCGCGAAACGGGCGTGACGGCCGGCTGCGGAGGCGTTCGGTCGCCGAGACAGGCGTCGGACTGAAGGCGATGGCGTCTTCGGCGAAGTACTCGAGAAATGAATCGCGGATCCCTTTTTCCATCGCGCTCTTCGCAAACGAGCGCTCCGCGTTCACGAGGGCTTCAAGATCGGCGGACCGTGAGGTCTGTCTCGGGGCGACGAGCGGCAGGACGACGAGAGCCACGCCGGCAAAGATGAGCGGTTTCATGCGCCAATCGTTCGCGCAGTAGGTCGGCTCTGTCAACGCTCGAGTGACGAGGCGGTATCGCGCAATGTTCAATGCGCAATGTCCAATGTTCAATGTCAGGATTCTTCAGACGTCGAGCATTGAACCTCGCGCATTGTTGCTAAACTCTCCGCGGAGGATTCGCTTGACTGCACCACGCACACTCGTCATCGCCACGGCTGTACTCGTAGCCGCCGGCGCGGCGCGCTCGCACCCCGCCGCCCAGACGCCGGGCCCCGCCGGGCCGCTCGATCAGAAACTGTTTGCCGAGATGCGGTGGCGCAACATCGGACCGCTCCGCGCCGGACGGACGAAATCGGCGGCCGGTCACCCGAGCCAGCCTTACACGTTCTATATCGGCGTGTGCAACGGCGGTGTCTGGAAGACGACCGACGCCGGACGGACCTGGAAACCAATCTTCGACAGCCAGGGAACAGGATCGATCGGATCGGTGGTGGTCGCGCCGTCCGATCCGAATGTCTTGTATGTCGGCAGCGGCGAAGGGCTCGGCAGGCCTGACCTCTCGGTTGGTGATGGCGTGTACAAGTCGAACGACGGCGGCCAGACCTGGACGCACCTTGGCTTGCGCGACGGCCAGCAGATTCCCAACATCGCCGTCGATCCGACCAACGCGAATCGGTTGTTCGTCGCGGTTGCCGGACATCCGTACGGCCCGAACGAGGAGCGGGGCATTTTCCGCTCGACCGATGGCGGCCAGTCGTTTCAGCGCGTGCTGTTCAAGGACGTCAACATCGGTGGCAACGACGTCGACATCGACCCCGCCAACCCCGACATCGTCTACGCGACGCTGTGGGAAGAACGCCAGGGGCCGTGGGAAAACGCACAATGGCGCGGAACCGGCGGAGGGATCTACAAATCGACCGACGGTGGAACAACCTGGAAGCCGTTGACGAACGGTCTGCCCCAGAATGGCGCCATCACACAGGCAAACCTGGCGATCGCACCCAGCAATTCAAAACGGATCTACGCGGCGATCGCGGTCAATGCCGGCACGTCGTTCTATCGTTCGGACGACTCCGGTGAAACCTGGACTCAGGCAACCCAGGACGCGCGCCCGGTCGGCCGGATTGGCGGTGGCGACCTCGCCGTCCCGATCGTGAATCCCAAGGATGCCGACATGGTCATCAGCGCGAGCACCGTCGCGTACAAGACCGTCGACGGCGGCAAGTCGTGGGTGCCGTTCAAGGGTGCGCCAGGCGGCGACGACTATCAGAATGCGTGGATCAATCCAAACGATCCCAACATCATCCTGCTCGTCAGCGATCAGGGTGCGGTTGTATCGCTGAACGGCGGCGAGACCTGGAGTTCCTGGTACAACCAACCGACCGCGCAGCTCTATCACGTCAACACCGACAACGACTTCCCGTATCGCGTCTGCGGCGGGCAGCAGGAAAGCGGGTCGGCGTGCGTCTCGAGTCGCGGCAACGACGGCCAGATCACATTTCGGGAATGGCATCCGGTCGGCGTCGAGGAGTACGGCTACGCTGTTCCCGATCCGCGCAATCCCGACATCGTCTATGGTGGGAAGATCACCCGCTACGATCGACGGACCACCCAGAACCAGAACATCAGTCCGGTTCCCGGCGGCCGAGGCGGCCCAGCACCCGCGCCCGGCACACCCGCGTATCGTACCGTGCGCACACTCCCGGTGGTCTTCTCCCCCGTCGATGAACGCACGCTCTTTTTCGCCAACAACTATCTCTGGAAAACGACCGACGGCGGCGTGACGTGGACGCGGCTTGGCGACGATCCGACACGACAGACATACGAGTTGCCGGCAACGATTGGCAAATACTCGGATCCCGGCCTCGCCATCCAGCGCGGCGTCATCTACTCGATTGCGCCGTCCTACGTCGACATCAACCGGATCTGGATCGGCACCGACGACGGGGTGATCAAGACGACCACCGACGGTGGCGTCACCTGGAAAAACGTGACGCCGCCAGCCATCAAACCGTGGATGAAGGTGTTCAACATGGACGCTGGCCGGTTCGATGCGCGCACCGCATATGCGGCGGTGAACACGCTGCGGCTCGACGACATGCGTCCGCATCTCTGGCGCACGCACGACGGTGGCGCAACGTGGACCGAAATCAATACCGGCCTGGATGATGGCGGCCCGACGAGCTCGATTCGCGAGGATCCGAAACGGAAGGGCCTTTTGTACGCCGCATCCGAGCGCCGCGTATCTGTCTCGTTCGACGACGGGGATCACTGGCAGTCGCTGCAGCTCAACATGGCCCCATCGTCGGTGCGCGACATCATCGTCAAAGACGACGATCTGATCGCCGCGACCCACGGCCGCGGATTCTGGATCCTCGACGACCTGACGCCGCTGCGGCAGATCGATGCCGCGACCCTCACCGCCGATGCGGTGCTGTTCAAACCCCAAACCGCCTATCGCGTCCGTTGGAACACGAATACGGACACACCGCTGCCGCCCGACGAACCCGGTATGCCCAATCCGCCAGAAGGCGCCATCATCGACTATTACTTGAAGGACGCAGCCTCAGGGCCAGTCACGCTCGAAGTGCTCGATTCGCAGCAACGTATCGTTCGCCGATACTCGAGTGGTGATCCGATCGTGCGGCCAGACCCGGCGCGTGGAAACCTGCCAATCTACTGGTTCCGGCCACCGATGGTTCTCTCGACGCAGGCTGGAATGCACCGGTTCACGTGGGATGTCCATTACCAGCCGCTCCCAGCCGGAGGTGGAGGGCGTGGCGCAGGCGCGCTACCCATCGCGGCCGTCCCGTACAACACTGTGCCCGCACCGAGCGCACCATGGGTCCGGCCTGGCACCTACACGGTTCGTCTCACCGTCGACGGCAGGAGTTTCATACAGCCGATCACGGTGAAGCAGGACCCGCGCGTGAAGACGTCCGCCATCACGATGGAGCGCGTGTACTCGCTGACAGAGTCGGCCTATATGGGCGCGGTGGAAGCGCAAGAGGCGGCGCAGCAGGCGCAGGCGGCTAATCAGGCGGTGTCGTCAGAACTTACGGCAGCAGCGAACGGATTGACGGCCGTGATGAACAGCCTGCAGGGCGCCGATGCGGCACCGACAGCGTTGCAGGTCAAGACGATCACGACCGCGCTGAACAACGCGCGGGCAGCACTGACGAAATGGCGCGCGGTCAAGCCTGGGGCGACGCGTCCTCCTTCCGCGCCAGGCGGACGATCAGGCCGACAAGGACGAGGACTGCGGTAGACAGAAACACCCAGAACGTGCGGCGGGAAATGAATTCAGCGGCGGTTGCGGCCCGGCCACCGATCGCAGGTCCAGGCGCCACTTCCTGCGCTTCGACGCCGAGCACGCGGGGAGCCAGCAGCGCAAGGTCGTAGCGCGGCGCCGCGAGATCGTCACGTCCGTAGGCGAGCCGCAGCGACGCGCCCGGGCGGCGATAGAACCGAAGCCGGTACGACGGGAGGAGCAGACGCGCTCCCGTCAACGGCAACGGGGTGTTGTCCCCCTCGTCAATCGATAACCATGCCTCCGTCGTGTCGAGGCGAGGCAACGGCAGCATCAACGCGGAGGCCGCCTCCTCGCTATCGACATGCGACCACGTCGTCGCAGCAATTGGAGCGAGCCATCGGGCCCGGTGGTTGCGGTCAGCCGGCCGTTCGACCGAGAGCTCGACCCCGCGCCGAAACACCTGTGCTGACGTTTCGAGGACCAGGTGCGCTTCTGGAAGGCCCGTGTAAGGCAATCGTATGAAGTAGGTGGATCGCGCGCGTCCAGCTGCTGAAGACGGCGCCGCGACGAGGGGGTCGTGTGGCTCTAGCGAGACCGGGATCGACAACGGCTCATCGCGCCGCTCCAGCACATAAGGCACCTGGCGGTTCGCCTCGTCGATGATGCGGACGTCGGCGAACTGGCCGTCCGGACCGCGGCTCTCGGCGATAACGGATGCGTCGAGCGACAACGCGACAAGGCCGGCGGGGCCATCGGGAATTTTGCGCTGCACGCGGAAGAGATCCGCGTCGAGGGCTGCACCGATATCGGGAAGCGGCGCCGCCGCAGATGAACCATCGGTTGTGGGCGTGATCCGGCGTGGCGGTCCCCACGCGGCGTCACTGACTGAGTCGATCTGGATGCGCGTCCGTACCGCCTCGAGATCGTACGAAGGAGCGGCCGCGGTTGGATCGCCGTACTTGGCCGTGAGGCTTTCGCCTGGCGCTTCGAAGTAGATCCACGGCAGCGCATCGAAGACGAGCGAGACGGCGTCGACCTGGAGCGGTGGATTGTTGCCGTCCTCAATCACGACGTCGATCTCCGGCTCGGACGGCGACTCGATCGGAATGCGCATCGCACCGGCGACCACGCCGTCGCGCGCCACCTGCGTCAAACGCCCACGCCCGAGGTCCACAGCCCGGAGATTCAGCCCCGAAAGTCGTGACTCGCGAACGAACGCCGGCCGGAACACGTGAGCATCGGCCGCGACGATTACGTCGATCGCCGTAATCGGCAGGTTCGCGGCCGGCAGCCGGACACGATACCGGCTGCGTCCGGGCTCACTGGCGCGTCGTTCGACCGGCACGCGTGCGGTCAGCGGCGGCGGTGGAATCAACTCGGTCACCTGACGCGCCTGGACGCCGGTGGGCAACGGCACGCGGCCGCTGTTCCGATCGTCCCACGTGACGCGCACGTACCGATAAGTGCCGCCAGCGAATGTCAGGTCGGTCCGGGTCAGGCCTTGCTCCGGCAGGTCGAACGCGGTGCCTTCGCCCGCGAGCACCGTCCAATGCTGGCGATCGCCGCTACCTTCGAGCACCACTCGTTTCAGGAACGGCGGCGGGATGCCGACGAGTCGAATCCCGTCGATTGGCTGCGCGGTCTGAAAATCTGCCTCGAAGCCGCTCGTCTTGTCGGTCGATGCGACTGGCAGAACCGCGCCGTTGGTCCATGCCCTCTGTCTGATCGGCGACTTCAGCAGAATATACGGAACCGCGCCTCCGTTGCCGTCGAACAGCCGCAGGTCCGCAAGAGACGCTTGTGCGCCGCTCAGAAGCGCCACGTCGATGGCCAGGCGTCGGGGTCCTGCGCCTGCCGTGTCGACGGGCCGTTCGAATCGGAACCGATCGGCGTGCGGCTGCTGTGCGAATGCCGACGCAATCAGCAGAACGGCCGCAATCGTCGTGGTCGCGAGCGTTGACCTCATACCTGCTCCTCGGGGCGGGCCAGAACGAACTTCTGCAGCGCGAGCGACACCAGCGCGAGCGAGAGGGCCAGCCCGACGAACGAGCCCACGCGGTAAAGTCCTTCGAGCGATCCGAGGTCGTACAGAAAGGCCTTGAACGTCGTCAGCGCGATCAGCGCGAGTGCCGCAACCCGGCCGAAGCGGTTACGAAGATAGATACACGCAGCGAGCAGCAGCATCCCAAACGCCAACCATCCGATCGTGTACGTCAGATCCTGTGAGACCGTTACGCCGAAGCGGAACATGATCGTCGGCCCGGTCGCGTAAAAATCTGCGATCTCGATGTTGAGCAGGATGAACAACAGAATGACGCCAGCCCCGGGAAGCACCTGCACCGGCCGGACGCCTGTGCCGCCGATACGCTCGTCGGATTCGGCAAGCTTCCAGGCGGCGAACAGGAATGCGGCGGCGCAGAGAACGTAGGCATACAGGTACCAGTTGAAGATGCGATGCGCACCGCGAGGTTCGTAGTGCAGGATCTCGGGGTTCATCGCAAGCCGCACGAACACCGCGGCAAACAATGCGAGCGCCGTGTTGAGCAGCCCCCGGTGCGGCACCCTTCGAAACAGCCACACGAGAGCCGCACCTTCGAGTGCCCAGCCGATGGTGATCCACTGCCGTTCGAGCTGCAGAGGAATCGCGACGGTCACAAAAGCCAGCGTCGCGCCCCCGACGACCGCCAACCGTCCAAGATCGCGCTGACCCGGCGGTTCCATGCGGAGCAGCTGACGAAACAGGAACGCCATGATGGCGCCCTGAGCCACCGGCAGCGCACCAATCATCCACTCGTACTGTCCCGCGACGAGCGCCGCGCGGGCGGCAAAGAAGAACACCGCGCTTGCAAACACGGCCGCCAGGTAAGGATCGCGTTCGTTCGCGGCGCGCCGGCCCAGCACGAGCGGGTAGGCGATGAATACCGAATAGATCGCGATTGCGAGCACAAACAGGCGCGGCCACCCAGTAGCCGGGTCGGAGTCCAGCCACTGCGCCACGAGGGCGACAACAGAAATGAGAACGGCGCCAGACGATACGTGCTGCCAACGGCGCTTCCACGTGATCGCGAGCAGGACCGACAGGTTCGCGACGTGCGCCACCACGACCGCTCGAAACGGTGGCGCCCCGGCCGCCGCTACCACGAGGATGGCGGTCAGCTCACCGAGAAACAGTGCGGCCGCAGCCGCGGGTGCCGCCAGGCGATCGCGACCGATCGCGATCCACCCGAGCGCGAAAGCACTGACCACTGCGGACGCGACGAGAGCCGTTATGGCCCACGGCTCTCCGGCCGTGCTGGTCCATGCAGCGACAATGAAGGCCGCGGCAATTGCAGCAGCTGCGTGCAGCGTCGGTCGTCGCGAAGCGAGCGAGACGGTACTGACGGCGAGCGTCATCACCATCAACGTTCCAAACAACGGCCAGGGCGGGATTGACCATGTCGGGTTCGACGCCACCAAGAGCAGGAAGAGATGTCCGATGAGCCCCAGGTAGAGCCCGTCAGCCGCGCCGCGCTGCTGACCGGTAACGCGTGCCGCCGTGCTGCGGCCGACCCACGCATGTCCGCCCAGCGTCAACAGCGTGAGCCCAGTCAGAACCGTGAGCGATGCCATTATCCCGACCGCGCCCGCCGCCTGGAACCACCAGCTGGCGAGGACAAGCCATGACGCCGCGGTTCCGGCGATCGCGACGCGGGTGATCCCGCCGAGCGCGCTCTCGATGAACATGCCGGCGTTGATGATGGCCAACAGCAGGGCCAGGGCCCACAGCGCCGCGGGTGCAAGCGATCCGGTCGAGAGGAACAGCAGCAGGCCGAGGCTGCCGATCAAGACGAAGCCGCTGCCGGCCTGCGGTTTCAGCGGGTGACCCAGCCGTCGCGCGATAACCGGGATCGCCGCTGCCGTGACGCCGAAAACACTGTAAATGACGACGGCGGTACGCATCAGCTCGAGGCGCAGGTGCGTCGCCGACCACGAGGCCTGGGCGGCGATCGCAAAGAAGGCGGCGACGTAATACAGGGCGCCTCGGTCCGACACGATGGATCTCCATGCGATCGCGAGGACGAGCGCCAACAGCGTGACAAACAGCACCAACGGCGCACTGAACGCCGGTTCGATGCGGGCGAGGACGACGGGAACGAACAACAATAGCGGCGCCACGAAGTCGGGAGCAGCGGTGGCCAGCGGACGCCGCATACGAGACGCGATGATTGGCGCGAACGTAAAGAACGTCACGAATACGGCGCAGAACACCAGCGGCGGCGCCCACGCGCCGGGCGAAAACGAGAATGCGAGCCATGTCGCCATCACCGTGAGCGTCACGAGCGCAGCGGCGGCATACAACAACGCGGGGCCGCGGATCACGGCGACGGTGCACACGCCGGCGTCGAGCAGCAGAAGGAAACTGAACAACAACCAGGCATGCGCGCCGAATGCCGGAACAACGCTGACGTAGACAGCAAAGAGCAACGGCAGCGCCGCGCCAAGCAGGCCGCCGTACTCGAACGCCTTGTCCGGCGTCCGCCCCTGGCCTGCGACGCCACGCTGCTGTGCGACAACGAACGCGCCCATCGTGATCATGGCGAAGACAATGAAGATCGTCATCGCGAGCGTCAGCGAGCTCGCATCCAGGAACTTGAACACCCAGCCCCACTGGTACAGCGTCGTGAATGCCAACGTAAGGGCGGTGAGTAGCGGC
>JBPYFA010000346.1:0-11629 GCA_051986585.1 Vicinamibacterales bacterium
CCCTGGCACCCTCCGGCACCCCCGGCACCCATTCACAATCCGAGCATTTGCCTCCTGACCATATCGAGAGCGGCCTGCGTCGATTGGAAGCGCACGAGTTGCCGGCCGCCGATCAGCGAGAGTGTCCGCACGCGCGCGGCCATGTGATTGCCGGTCAACGCGACGGCAACAGTTCCAACCGGCTTGTCCGGAGTTCCTCCGTCCGGACCGGCGATCCCGGTAATCCCAACGCCGAAGGATGCACCGGTGCGGGTTCGAATCCCGTCCGCCAAGGCGACGGCGACCGGCTCGCTGACCGCACCGTACTGGTCGATCAGCGCGGGCGCAACATCGGCAAATCGATTCTTGAGATCGTTGCTGTAGGTGACGGCGCCGCCAAGCACGTATGCGGAGCTTCCCGGAACATCCGTCAATCGGGTGAGCAACAGCCCACCGGTGCACGACTCGGCCGCGCTGATCGTCAGACCACGATCGCGAAGCAGACCGCCGACGACTTCTTCCATGGCCCGTCCGTCGGTACTGAAGACGTCGGCGCCGAGAGCCGCGGTCAATTCACGGTGCGCCGCGTCAAGCCGCCTTTCGGCGCTCTCGCCGCGAACGTCGCGAAGCGCAAGGTGCAGTTCAACCTGCCCCGGGACGGCGAGAATTGTCGTTTCGATTGGAGGATGCTCTTTCGTCCATCGTGAATAGATCGGCTGCGCGATCTCCTCGACGTGCGATTCTCCTCGTCCGGCAATAAAGATCGAACGCCGGTAAATCCGCCAACCCGCGTTTCGATCGAGAAGCAATCCATCACACAACGCATCGAACATCGGCCTGAGCTCGCGTGGGGGTCCGGGGAGTAACACGACGACACGATCGCCGTGCTCGATCATCAATCCGGGCGCCGTGCCGTTCGGATTCTCGAGGACGACACCACCGGCGGGAACCATGGCCTGTCGACGATTGACGTCGGGCATTCGGAGCCCTCGCCGCTCGAATCGCTTGCGGATCCGATCCACGATCGCAGGATCCTCGGACAACGGGCGGTCGAGAGCCGCCGCAACGACTTCGCGCGTCAAGTCGTCGTCGGTTGGACCAAGGCCGCCGGTGAGGATCACGAGATCCGCCCGCGACATCGCCGACAGAAAGACGGCACGCAGTCGAGCGCGATCGTCGCCAACGACGCTCTTGGCGCGAAGCTCGATGCCGAAATCCCCGAGCCGGGTGGCCAGAAAAAGGGAGTTGGTGTCGAGCCGCGTGGCCCCGAGAAGCTCGGTCCCAACCGCGATGATCTCCGCGGTGACGAGCGACGGTGCGTTTACGCGATCCATGTCGGAGCGAGCCACATAATCACGCGGAGCGACAGATTGGCGTAGACCGCCGCCATCGCATCGTCGGCCATCACCCCCAGCCCTCCGTGAAGTCGCTCGAAACGGCCAGCGGGGTACGGTTTGAACACATCAAATACACGAAACAGAAGAAAGCCGGTCAGCGCCCCCGACCAGCCGACCGGGATGAACGCAAGCGTGATGAGCATGCCGACGACTTCATCGATCACGACGGGACCTGGATCGATGCCGCCGAAATACTGCTCGGCCGTCGTCCCCGCCCACACCCCGAGCGCGAACAGCACGACGATGAGCCCCACTTCAAGGAATGGTGAATGCGACCACCACACCAGCAGATATACGAGGAGACCGGCGGCGGATCCGACCGTCCCGGGCGCAAATGGAAAGTATCCGCAGTAGCCGGCCGTCGCAACGAATACCGCGAGGCGAGTCACGCTTTGACGACGCGCGTGTCGGCGAGGCGATCGTGGAACGTGCGCCTGTCAGCACCGGTGAGCGCGGGCACGAGGCCCAGGCCAGCCGGGAGCATCGACATGCCATATGCCACCGCTCGCAATACCGACTGGCCGAGTGGGACGCGGGCGGAGTCTTCATTCATGGGGACGACTCGTATCCCGGCCGCCATCTTCCCAATCGTTTGTCCGCCCGCAGCGGTAAACAGTGTGAAATAACCACCCGCTATCAACAGTAGAAAGGCAATGAACGGAATGGGAGGGATGGCGTTCAGTCTGGACACCGGCAACTCACAAATCTTCAACGTCAGATACAGCACGATCAATCCGATCGTGAGCAACAGCACATTGTCCACAATAGCGGCGACAAGCCGGACACCAACCGGCGCAGTCTCTGCCCTTGTTTCCGGGGACGGGTGCACAGGCTCCCGAATCGCCGACCACATGGCGGGCGGTGATGGCGGCGCCGGCGGCGAATCGACGATCCCCAGATCGAGCACCGGTTCGTCGACCTCGGGACGATTCGCACGGCGAGGAGGCGGCGTCGGTGTCGAGCGCCGAACCGAGAGCGGCAGTCTCGGCGGGACTGATGGGATGGTACGTGATGGCTCGTCGGAGAACCTGCGTTCCTTGAACAGCGGCAAATCGAATGAGCTGGTGATTGGCTTCGGCGCGGAGACGACCGCATCTGCGGCCTTCGCCGCATCGGGCCGCGCATTACCCGATCGCGTGTCGAGGGCGAGGTCCGCCAGCGGACCTACCGGCTCGTTGCCAGTCTGAATCGGAAGGTCAAGCCCGCGCGCTTCCGCAACCAGGGAGAATTCGTACCCGCAGTTGCGGCAACGTTCCCCGTTGTCAAAGCTGATGTACTGACATTTCGGGCATCTCATCGTCGCGAGGGATCCCCGGTCGTCGCGGCAGCCGGCTCGGTCCTGGCCGCTTCCAGCAGCTTGTTTTGAATGGTGCCCTTCAGTTGATCCGCCTCGTTACTCAACGGATCGCCGGGGCCAATCGCCTCCAGCGCCTGGAGCGCTTCACGCAGGTGGCCTCTCTCGTATTGTGCTTGCGCACGGGCGAACGCCACATCCGATGCGGCCGGGATTGGCAACGGCTCTTCGTGCAGGCGAGTGCTCGAGGCGGCGGTCTGATTGGCCTCGAGGGGCCATGGTTCACCCTGGATCCAGAACACACCAATCGTCACGATCGCCGCGGCGAATCCAAGCACGACGCCAGCCGCCACCCACCCCAACCACGAACGATCTGGCCGCGCGACATCCGCCTCAGTCGCCGGCGTGTGGGGCGCATCTCGACGGATGCGCACATCCGGAACGCTCGCGGCTTCGAGCCGATCGAGGCGTTCGAGAAGCGCCAGTGCCTCTTCAGTAGCGGCCCCGTGCTCGACGGCGGTGCGAAGCAGCCGGCGAGCTGTCTCGGGCTCGCCGCGTTGAAAAGCCGCCGCTCCGGTGTGAATCAGCTCCTCGCCCTCGCGCTGACGTTCGGCAATCGCGCTGCGCGCGCGCTCGATGTACGCTCGCGCACGAGCGTGGCCGCGATCGATGAACAAGGCTCTGGTCCAGACGTTAATCGCAAGATCGTGGTGACCGGCAAAGTAGTGATCGAGTCCGTTCAGCAGCAATTGTTCGAGGCGCGCTTCTCGATCGTGCTCGGCGTCGAGAGCGGCGGGCGTGGGAACCGGGTGCTGGTCGGAAGTCACGAATATCGTTCCAGGCGGAGCCGCAGGCGATTATGAGCCGAACTGACGGCATACACAAGGAATTACATCAGCTTCCAGATGGCAGCTCCAGCTTCCGGCTCTTGATCACAGAAAGTGATAGAAATCTTCCATGCCAGTGATCGAATGCATCCCGAACGTCAGCGAAGGACGACGGGCCGACGTCGTCGAGAAGATTGCCTCCGCGGTGCGCGAGACGCCGGGTATTCGCCTCCTCGACTATTCGTCCGACGCTTCTCATAACCGGTCAGTGCTGACGTTTATCGGCGATCGCGACGCGGTCAAGCACGCGACCCTGGCGCTGTTCGAGACCGCAATTCCGCTGATCGACCTCCGCACGCATCGTGGCGAACACCCGCGACTCGGCGCCGTCGATGTCGTCCCGTTCGTGCCGATCGAGGGCATCACGATGGATCAATGCGTCGCGCTCGCGAAGGACGTGGCGGCTTCGGTCGCAGAACGATTCGCCATTCCAGTGTTCCTGTATGAAGAGGCCGCAACGAATCCGGCGCGCAAGAATCTCGAGGACATCCGCCGCGGCGAGTTCGAGGGTCTGGCGGAAAAGATGCGAACGCAGGAATGGTTCCCGGATTTCGGTCCGCGGCAGCCGCACCTCTCGGCCGGCGCGTCAGTCATCGGCGCGCGGATGCCGCTCATCGCCTACAACATCAATCTCAATACCAACAGGCTGGACGTGGCGAAGAAGATCGCCGCCGCGATTCGGCACAGCAGCGGCGGCCTCCGCTACGTCAAGGCGGCCGGCTTCATGCTGGATGACCGCAACATTGCACAGGTGTCGATGAATCTGACGAACTATCAGAAGACGCCAATCTTCAGAGTCTTCGAAGTCGTGAAGCGCGAAGCTGCACGATACGGCGTTTCGATTCTTGAAAGTGAGATCGTGGGCCTGGTTCCGTCCGCGGCGCTCGTGTCGGCCGCGGAATTCTATTTACAACTGGAACGATTCGGACCTGAGCAAGTCCTGGAAAACAAGCTGAGATAGGGCGAACGGGCGACGGGAAACTGGGAACTGGAGATTCGCAATTCGCAATTCGTGCTTCGCAATTCGCAGTTCGCGGGGAGGGAGCCTCGATCAGCTCGTGGTCAATAAACAGGAAATCGAAACGGTCGTGCTGGAGAAGACGGCGGGGCAATGGCGCGTCACGTCGGCGGCTGTGACTGGAAACTGGGAACTGGGAACTGGGAACTGGTTACTGGCAACTCGCAACTGATCAAACCGACTCTTCCTCTTTCCGTGCCGGTACGATTCCGAACGCGCGCATTTTGCGATAAAGATTACTGCGTTCGACACCGAGGATCTCCGCCGTTCGGGAGATGTTGCCCTGCTGCGCGGCGAGCGCACGCAGAATGAAATCCCGTTCGAACTTCTCGCGCGCATCGTGGAGCGTCAGGGCTGGTGTCGCTTCAGGTTCGGCGGCGGCCATCGACATGCCCTCGAGGAATTCGAGATCCGCAAGGGTGATGACATCGCCCGGCACCATGATCATCAGGCGCTCGATCACATTGCGAAGTTCACGCACATTGCCTGGCCAGCGATAGCTGCGCAAACCCGTGGCGGCACCCGAATCGAGGTGCTTTGGCCGACGCCCGTATTCACGTGCCAGTTCCGACATGAAGTGTTCCGCGAGCAACGGGATATCCGCGTCGCGATCGCGCAATGGCGGCACGAAGATCGGAATGACGTTCAGCCGGAAGTAGAGATCCTCGCGGAAGCGGCCGGAACGGATCTCGGCCGGCAAATCCTTGTTGGTTGCCGCGAGGATCCGCACGTCCACCTTAACGCTGGTCGTGCCGCCGACTGGCTCGACGATCTGTTCCTGCAGCGCGCGCAGCACTTTGGCCTGCGTCTTCACGCTCATGTCGCCGATTTCGTCGAGGAAAAGAGTCCCCCCGTCGGCCGCTTCGAACTTGCCGCGGCGGTCAGACACGGCGCCCGTGAACGCCCCCTTGAAGTGGCCAAAGAGTTCACTTTCGATCAGCTCTTCCGGGATCGCGGCACAGTTCACCTCTACGAACGGCCCCGATCGCCGCCGGCTCAGCGCATGGATGCTGCGCGCGACGAGTTCCTTGCCGGTTCCGTTCTCGCCGAAGATCAGGACCCGCCCGTTGGTCGGCGCCGCCATCGCCACCTGCTCGCGCAGCTGCCCCATCACGTAGCTTTCGCCCACCATCGTGAGCCGCTTGTCGACGTGCGCCCGGAGCGCGCGGTTTTCAGCCTCGAGCTGCCGCTGACGGACCGCGTTGCCGACCACCAACACCGTCTTTTCGAGCGAGAGCGGCTTCTCGACGAAATCAAACGCCCCCATCTTGATCGCCCGCACCGCAGACTCGATGTTTCCGTGACCGGAAATCATCACGACCGGCGCATCAACACGACGCTCGCGCAGGCGCGCCAGCGTCGCGAGGCCGTCGATTCCTGGCAACCAGATGTCCAGGACGATGACGTCGTAGGGTGAACGGGAGACGCGGTCGAGACAGGCCTCGCCACTGTCGACCACATCGACCGCGTACCCTTCGTCGCGCAGCACGCCACTCAACGCGCTGCGAACGCCGGCTTCGTCATCAACGACCAGGACGGTAGATTTCATTCAAGCTTCCAGCTATCAGCTGCCAGCTATCAGCTTCTTCATTCGCGGCAACCAGCTGGAAGCTGGAAGCCGGAAGCTCAAACCGGCAGTTCCACCGTAAAAACCGTGCCCGTGGGCGCGTTGTCGGTGGCTTCGATGTTGCCGCCGTGCTCGGCGATGATACGCCGGACGATTGCCAGCCCAAGCCCACTACCGCGACGCTTGGTCGAATAGTACGGCATGAAAAGCTTGTCGCGATCGGCCGCCGGGATGCCGGGACCGTTGTCGGATATGGTCAGTCGGACCACACCGTTCGCAGCATCGTGGCAGGTTTCGACGAGAACGAGCGGTGGATCGCCGTTCGGCCGCGTACTCGCGTTCGCGCCGCCGAGCGCTTCAATGGCATTGTCGACCAGGTTGATCACGACGCGCCGGATCTGCTCGACATCCAGACGCACCGCCGGCAGGCCCGACGCGAATCGCCGCTCGATGACAATCTCGCGAAACAGGCCGTGATAGAGGCCGAGCGTTTCGGTCAGTAGCGCGGCGAGATCGGAAGGAACCGCCTTTGGCGGGGGCATCCGGGCAAATTGGGCGAACTCGTCCACCAGCGCTTTCAGGGATTCGACCTCGCCGACGATCGTGGTCGTGCACTCCTCGACCAAGGCACGGGCGGGAGCGGGTGCGGAGCTGAACTGGCGGCGCATGCGTTCGGCGCAGAGCTGAATCGGCGTCAACGGATTCTTGATCTCGTGCGCCAGCCGCCTGGCCACATCGCGCCATGCGGCGACGCGCTGCGTCCGAATCAGCGGCGTGACGTCGTCGAACACGAGGACCGCCCCGGCAAACGATCCATCCTCGCCCTGCAGTGGTGTCGCCGCCGCCGCCAGATGCACTTCCCGGCCGTCGCGGGCCAGCGCAATCTCCTGCGCCGCTGCCTCGCTGGTTACCGTCTGCATGCGGCCAAGCAGGACCGACAACGGTTTGAGATCGTCGCGGCCGAAGACCTCTGTCGCAGACTGACCGACGACCTCGCCGCCGAGCTCCAGCAGGCGCAGCGCCGCCGTGTTGATCGTCTCGATGCGCGAGTCGGCGCCGACCGAAATCACGCCGGTCGCAATTCGCTCCAGGACTGTTTCGATGTAGCGGCGCCGTTCGTCGAGCTGCAGGTTCTTGCGCTCGAGATCCAGACGGGACCGTTCGAGCTTGCGCTGGCTGGCGGCCAACTCGCCCGCCATGGTATTGAACGCTTCAACCAGCGACCCGAATTCATCGCGCGTCTCCGGTTCGATCCGGTGATCGAGCCGGCCGGCTCCGATCTCTCGCGCGCCGGCCGCGAGCAGTTGAACCGGCCGCGTGATGCGCTTGGCGAGATACAAACCGGTCCACGTCGCGCCGACCAGAATCATGAGCGTCATCATGAGGAACAACGACAGATAGACACCTTGAAGCGGCCGACGCAGCGCGTGCAGTTGACTGTAGCTCTCGTAGGCCTCGGTCAGTCGCCGCGCCTGCGTCGCAAGATCGCTGGACAGAAAATCACTTGCGATCACCACACCGACGACGCGATTGGTTGATGGTTCGCGGATGATGGCGCCAGCCCGCACCAGCTCGCCGCCGCCATCGAGCGGATCGAGCGTTCCGGTTTCGGCACTGCCGGTCGCCACACGTTCGGCCAGTCGGTCCGCGACGCCCTTCGCATGACCGCGAGGCACGAGCGGCGACTCTACGGCGACAAGTGCCGACGGTGTCCCCGACGCACCGACGCGATACACCTCGATCAGGCCGATCGGTCCGTGGCTGACTTCGGGAGCGATCGCGGCTCGAACCGCCTCGATGTTGCCGGCCGCCACCGCCGCGGCCGGAATCGAGCGCGAGATTCGTTGCGCGTGCTCCGCCATGAGGTCTTCATGCTCGCGGTAATAATTCCCGCCAATCTCGTTGGCCGATCGCAACACTTCATCGACCGGCTGGCTGAACCACAGCTGGGTCACGCTGCGAATCAGCTCGCCGCCGACCGCCAGCACGAGCAGCGACGGCACGATGGTCAGGCCGAGAAGCGCCAGCACGAGCTTCGCGCGAAAGCGCGAAAACGGCAGCCCGCGCCGCCGCTCGACGACGAGCTTGACGATATTGCGCGCCAGCACGAACACCAGCGCCACCACCATCGTCAGGTCGGCGGCGGATAACGCGTAGAGCAGAACTTCGCTGAGGAAGTCGGGGTTCAGCTGGGTCGATTTGTCGGCGAGAAAAATCATCGCCGCGAGTGCCGCAAACAGCAGCACGATGCCGAGCAGAATCAGCCGGGGGTTGTCACGGAAGGGACGACGTTCGGCCGGTACGGTGCGCACCGGCAAGGTGGGACGCCGCGCTTCACGAACAGTCGTCATGATCCCGTGGATCCGTTGGCAAGGGCGAACGCGTCAGCCGCGCGACCGATCATCCCTTCGACTTCTGCAGCTCGTCGACTTCCCGCTTGAACTGGCCGACGTCGCGGAACTGCCGGTAGACCGACGCGAAGCGCACGTACGCAATCTGATCCAGCTGCTTCAGTTCCTGCATCAACCGCGCGCCGATCTCTTCGGTCGTCATCTCACGCTCGGGTCGTTCCTGGAGCTCAGCCTCGACGCGATCGGCGATCGCTTCCAGCTGTTGAATGCTGACGGGCCGCTTCTCCGACGCCGTCAAGAGCCCAGCAATCAGTTTCTGCCGCTGAAACGCCTCACGATTTCCGTCTTTCTTGACGACACGATACTCGATGTCCTCGAGCCGCTCGCGGCTGGTGAACCGCTTGCCGCAGCTGAGGCACTGGCGCCGACGTCGAATAACGTCCCCCTCTTTGCTCTCGCGCGAGTCGACGACCTTGTCGCCGAGGTGGCCGCAATACGGACACTTCATCGCGCGCCCTTCTCCAGCGTGGGAGCAATCGGCATGGCATCGGCACCCGTGGCGCCGCCAGCACCCGTGGCACCCCCGGCACCCCTGGCACCCAACGCCACTTCCCTTGCCTTCCCGAACGTCAGCCCTTCACGGGCCATGAATGCGAGACCAATCAGGGTGACCGGCACGAACGACAACGCGTGCAACAGGATCGCGGCCCCTATCGCGCGGTCGACCGGCGCGGCAAAAAGTTGGGTGACTGCGAACTGATAGGCGGCGTGAAATCCACCCACAGCACCGGGAGTCGGAGCCGCCACCCCCACGACCAGCACCGTCATCACGAGGAACGAACCAGTGTAGGGAAACGTAATGTGAAATGCCCGTGATGTCAGCCAGATTCCTGCCGCAATCGACATCCACATGGGAAACGACAGGACCAGTGCGGTGGCGAGCCGGGCAGGGTCGCGCATGACGGCAAGGCCCTGTGCAAACGTCTCGACGAACCCAGCGAGTATCCGGGCGAGCCGCGGGGGCAGGACGCGCTCAACCCGAAGAGCGGCGCGCCCGAGCCGTTCTGGATGAGCGGCTAAGACGAACAACACGATCAATCCGCCAACGGCCGATGCTGCGGCGACAGTCCCACCGAACTTCACCAGCGCGAGCTGCGCGGGATCGCCGGAAATCATCGAGGAGGCCGATCCGAACACGAACCACGCAAAAAGGATCAGCACCGTCGCCAGATCCAGGACTCGCTCGAGAATGATGGTGGCGAAAGTCGACGTGGCGTTCAACGACTCGCGCCTGGCGAGCAGATACGGTCGAAGGACCTCGCCGACGCGTCCAGGGATCAGCGAATTGGCGGCAAAGCCAATCACCGTCGTGGCGAAGGCGACTGAATAGCGAGTCGGTCCGATCGGCGCGAGAAGCGACTGCCATCGCAGCGCGCGCACCGCGTAGGTCACAGCCGTTAGGATAGTGGCCAGAACCAGCAGCTTCGGATCGGCACGTTTTGTCTCTGCCCAGACCGCTGCCGGATCGGCGTTGCGGAAGAAAAACGCCAGCAGCCCGAGCGTGAGCAGAGCAATGACCAACGTGCGAACGTGTCGCCGCATGCAATTCGGACAGTTTTCGCCGGCGCCGGCGGCCGAGAAGCGCCACGTCCGGCAAGGATTAGAATAAGTTCCGCTCCAATTCTATGGGAAAACGCGAGTTATTGCTCATTGCCGCGTTTGTCGTCCTCGGGGCACTCGTCTATCAGTTCACTGCCCCTCCCCCGGCGGCCGGTGAGCGAAGCTTCCAGCCAGGGCAGGTAATCGAACACATCCAGCGGGCAATCCGCGGGAATCGAGCCACCGCGGAAACGGTGACGAGGAGTACTCACCCGGTCGACGCGGCCGTCTCCGAGGTCCGTTTCGATCTCAGGACCGCCAACCTCACGATCATCGGAGAAGACCGGTCGGACATCGACGCCGAATTGCTCGTCCATTCGAACGCCTATGACGACGACGAAGCTCAACGCACCGCGAAAGAAACGGCTCTGAAGGTCGATCGAGCGGGCGCCCGCCTTGCGCTGTCGGTCTCCTATCCAGATGCCGGGTTTCAACGGGCAACGATCACGCTGAAGGTCCCGCAGCGGCTGGCCGTCCGGCTTCAAGGAGGCGGCAACGAGCTCGACATCAGTCACGTCTCGGCGCTCGAGCTCGGCGGCGCGCGAGGCAAGCTCGAGATCAAAGAGATTCCGGGGCTCGTGTCCGGTAGCCATCGTGGCGGCGAACTGCACATCGCCAACGCGGGAACAATCAAATTAACCACGACCGGCACCGACGCCGAGGTCGAACGCGTCCGCGGCGAAATGACGATGACGATGCGAGGTGGTGAGCTGAAGTGCGCTGAGCCGGCCGGTCCGATCGATCTCGATACGAACGGCACCGACATCACGCTCGACCGTCTTGAAAAGACAAGCGGCATCGTTCGCATCAACGCCGTCGGCGGCTCACTCGAGGTGAAGGGACTCCGGACCGAGGGACGCTTCGATGTGAGAGGCACGGAGGTGCAAGCCAGCATCGATCGCGCGGCGCCACTGGCGATCTACAGTGAAGGCGGGGACTCGATCGAGGTGACGCCGCCTGCCGGCGGCTTTCAACTCGACGCCGTCGCAAGCGACGGCACAATCACTCTTCCACCCGACACCCTCGAAGTAACCTCGACCGATCGAGAGCATCGCGCGACCGGCCCCATCAACGGCGGCGGCCCAACCATCACGATTCGCAGCAAGCGAGGGGACATCAGTGTCAAGACACGCTAACGAATGCGGATTGAAGATTGAGGACTGCGGATTGGGCGATTGACGAATGTGGATTGAGATTGCGGATTGGGATTGCCGATTGAGATTGCGGATTGTGGATTGAGATTGTGGATTGTTGATTGTGGGACAGTGCGTCAATCGATAACCGCAAATCACAATCGACAATCCGCAATCTCAATCCACAAACTCAATCCGCAATCCGCAATCTCAATCCACAATCTCAATCCGCAATCCGCAATCTCAATCCGCATTCGTCAATCGCCCAAATCGCCAGTCTCCAATCAGCAATCTTCAATGGGTTGACGTGGTCCCGAGGCTGCCGTAAGCTGTCCCGTCTCTCG
>JBPYFA010000347.1:0-14712 GCA_051986585.1 Vicinamibacterales bacterium
CGGGTGGGTCAGGACGCGAACGCCAGAGGAGACCGAGCGTGCCTTGTACGCCGTCACGCATCGAAAGTGGTGGCCGGTCATCAACCTGTACCTGGTGACCTGGGGCCAGAACGTCTGCCGGCCCGTGTATCCGCTGTGCGGCAGTTGCGTTCTCTTCGACCTTTGTCCGAGAATCGGCGTCACACGCGTGGGCCGGAGCCCGCGCGAAGAGAGGACCGCCTCATGACCCTGCGAGCGACGTTGACGCTCTGTCTCGCCTTCCTGGCTTTCGGATTCGTGCCGCGCGATCAGACGTCGCCTGGCGCAGGGCCGGTGATTGTGCTGGAAACTGCCAAAGGCAATATCGAGTTTGAAACCTACCCCGAGGAGGCGCCGAAGACCGTTGCCCAGATCGTCGGCCTCGTGAAGAAGAACTTCTACAACGGGCTCCGGTTTCACCGAGCCGAGGTCGGGATCGTGCAGATCGGCGATCCGCAAACGCGCAACATGCTGATGAAGGACTACTGGGGACGGAATGCGAGCGGCAAACCAATCGGCGCAGCCGAGATCACCAAGAAGCGCCGGCACGTGCGCGGCGCCGTGGCGATGGCATATCCGGGAACCGATCCGCGATCGGCCGACAGCCAGTTCTTCATCGACCTCAAGCCGCACCCCGAGTGGGACGGTAAGTACGCAGTGTTTGGGAAGGTGATCAAAGGGATAGAGGTGGTCGATAAGATCCAGGTCGGTGATGTCGTCAAGAAGGCGTACGTAAGAGAGGGTCCGGCAACACCCTGACGATCCCCTTCAGGTCCGGATAGCGGTCGACGAACTCCTGCGGATATTCGCCGTCGAGCGGCTGACCGAGATCGTGCTTCAGAATCGCCGCATTCGCCACTGACTTTGCAGAGAAGTGATTGTTGGCGTAGAGATACGCTTTCTTGACTTCTCGGGCCGCCGCTTTGGCCGCCGCCGCAAAGGGCTTCAGCTCGTCGGCAGAATACAGATAGTTGTAACGGTCTTCCGACGCGTCGTGTTTCCACCACTGTGCCGCGTTCCGGCCGTGCAGGCGCAGATAGTAGAACGTCTTCACGTTCGGCAACAGGTTCTGTCGAATCGATCCACGGAACTTTGGTTCGTCGATCTGAACCCACGCCGCACCGAACGCCTGGAGGAGTTGCAGCGTCTCGGTGGGCCGGTCGCTCCAGCTGCGATGCCGCAGCTCGAGCGCAACCGGGTAGTCCTTGAATTGCTGCAGCAGCCATTCGAGATAGCCGCGCGTATCCGGCTCGTTGCGAAAGCTGACCGGGAACTGCGCCAGCAGCGCTCCCAGCTTGCCGGCCGACGCGAGCGGTTCAATCGCCGTCCGGAACGCGTCGACGTCCGTGTCTCCAAGCGTCCACGGATCTTCGCCGGTTGCCTTCTGGAACATCTCAGGGTGCGTGAATTTCTGGAACAGCTTCAGTGAAAACTCAAATCGTTCCGGCGTTCGCTCTGCCCAGCCACGGACCGCGTCAACGGCCGGCACGCGATAGAACGACGAGTTGATTTCAACGGTGTCGAAGTGCTCCGCATAGAACGTCAACTCGTCGAAGCTTCCGCGGCGGCCAGATCGGCGTCCGGGTGGAATCGGATAGAAGATGCCATTCCACGTGCCCTTTCCCGAGGGATAGCTCCAGCCGGACGTGCCGATGCGGATTTCACCCATGCCACTAGGTGGGATAGCCCTTCTTGTCGAACCCAAAAATCACTCTCGAGCCCTGAATCAGAATTGGACGGCGAATCAGATTAGGCTGATCCATCATCAAATCGATGGCTTCCTTTTTGGAGCGCGGAAGCGGACGCTGTTTGAAGACCGGGCTCCGCGTGCTGACGAAATCCAGGAAGCGATCGGCGTCGATATGTTTCTCGAGGAACGCACGTGTCGGCGGTTCGCGGTTGATATCGTGCTCCTCGACATCGACCTTGTGTTGCGCCAGATAACTTCTGGCGTTGCGGCACGTGGTTCAGGTCGGCTTCCAGTAGAAGATTGGGCGCGCCATGTCCTGTATTCTACCCGCCCTGCGCCGAAGTTCCCTCCAGCTACAATGGGAGGAGTGCTGACGATCAACGAAATCTTCCACTCAATCCAGGGGGAGTCGACCCACACTGGGCGTCCCTGTGTGTTTGTCCGGCTGACGGCCTGCGACCTCAGGTGCTCCTGGTGCGATACGCCGTACGCATTCACCGAAGGCAGCAAGATGTCGGTTGACGACGTCCTCGGGCGAGTCGAGCAGTTCGGCTGTGATCTGGTTGAAATCACCGGCGGGGAACCGTTGCTGCAACGCGACGTCTACCCGCTGATGGAGCAGTTGCTGGCATCAGGCAAGACCGTGATGGTCGAGACCGGTGGTCACCTCAGCATCGAGAATGTTCCGCCGCCGGTCATTCGGATCATGGACGTGAAGTGTCCAGGCAGCGGGGAATCGGCGAAGAACCATTGGCAGAACCTCGAGCTGCTGACTCCCAAGGACGAGGTGAAATTCGTGATCCGCGATCGCGTCGACTACGAGTTCGCGCGCGACATCGTCACACGTCATCATCTCGTCGGGCGTACAGCGGCCGTGCTGTTTTCCCCTGTCCATGGTGTCCTTGCCGCGAAGGATCTTGCGGCGTGGATTCTCGCGGACCGTCTAGCGGTCCGACTTCAGCTCCAAGCCCACAAATACATTTGGGACGCGAACACGCGAGGCGTGTAACTGGAAAAGAGACAAGGCAGGCGCGTGGCCCCAGCGCAAAGTAAGTAGAGTCAAATGAAAGCTGTGCTTCTTCTCAGCGGCGGACTCGATTCGTACACGGCCGGCGCGTTGGCGCGTCGAGACGGATATGAGCTGTACGCATTGACGGTGCGCTACGGACAGGTCCACGAGCGGGAAGTGACGGCCGCACGGGATGTCG
Organism: Vicinamibacterales bacterium; assembly: GCA_051986585.1. Lineage (GTDB taxonomy): Bacteria > Acidobacteriota > Vicinamibacteria > Vicinamibacterales > 2-12-FULL-66-21 > JALZOC01. The sequence continues at coordinate 2,917 of JBPYFA010000347.1, forward strand.
CACGCGATCTGGGCGTGGTTCGGCATGTGGAGCTGAACGTCGACCTCTCGGCCTTTGGTGGATCCGCTTTGGTCGGTGACGGCACGATTCCGAAGGATCGCGATCTCGACGGCCCGGGCATTCCGTCGACCTACGTGCCCGCGCGCAATACGATATTTCTGTCGCTCGCGCTTGGGTGGGCCGAGGTGCTGGGCGCAGAAACGATCGTGATCGGTGTCAACGCGCTCGATTATTCAGGCTATCCGGATTGTCGGCCTGAGTATCTCGAGGCCTTCGAGCGGCTCGCAGTATTGGCAACACGGTCGGGTGTCGAAGGCGGGGCGATGCACATCAAGGCCCCGCTCCTGCGCTTGTCGAAGGCGGAGATTATTGGAGAAGGAATGAAGCTTGGCCTTGATTACGGTCTGACACATAGCTGCTACGATCCCGATCAATCCGGTGCGCCGTGCCAGCGCTGCGACAGTTGTCGGCTCCGTGCGAGGGGCTTTGCCGAGGCCGGTATCGCCGATCCGGCGCTCCGCCACGTCGGGCCACGCTCGTGACCGAACGACTCTATTATCACGATGCCTACCTCGCCGCGTTCGATGCGACGGTCGTCGGCGTGAGCTCACACGAAGGCCGGCCGGCAGTCGTCCTCGACCGCACGGCGTTTTACCCCACGTCAGGTGGTCAGCCGTTTGATACCGGAATGCTCGGGGGTGCGAAGGTCATCGATGTGATCGATGGCGACAACGGCGTCATCCTCCATCTCATCGAGGGCGAGCTGGGACCCGGAACGGTCCACGGGACGATTGATTGGTCCCGCCGATTCGAACACATGCAGCAGCACACCGGCCAACATGTGCTCTCTGCGGCTTTCGATCGAGTCGCGAGTGCTCGGACTGAAAGCTTTCACCTCGGCTCCGTCTCGTCGACCATCGATCTCAATCGAACGCTTTCAGCCTCCGACATCGAGCGTGCCGAGAACGAGGCCAATCGTATCGTCTGGGAGGATCGGCCGGTGACTGTGCGATTCGCTACCGCCGACGAGGCGGCAAATCTGCCGCTGCGCAAGGAATCCATGCGCGTCGGGACGCTTCGGCTGATCGAGATTCCGGAATTCGATCTCTCCGCGTGTGGCGGCACACACGTCGCACGTACCGGCGCGATTGGCTCGATCGTCGTCGCATCATCCGAACGCTTTCGTGGCGGCACTCGGGTCGAATTCCTCTGTGGCGGGCGAGCCGTTCGCGGCTATCGAGCTTTGCGGGACGCGATGGCTGGAAGCGTCCGCCTGGTTTCCGTGCTGCCATCCGAGCTGCCCGGTGCGATCGAGCGGCTTCAGGCGGAGCTGAAGGACTCGAAACGGCAACTCAAGGATCTGCGAACCCGATTGGCCGGTGTCGAGGCGGCCGGGCTTGCCGACCGCGCCGAAGTCATCGCTGCAGGTGAATCAATCACCGCGATTCGGACCGTAATCGCGGCCGTTGATGGCTTCGATCAGGCAGGACTGAAAGATCTGGCCGCCTCGATTACGTTGCGCCGCGGGTATCTCGCAGCGCTTTTCAGTACAACGCCACCGATAGCCGCCGTCGTCGCGCGCGGATCGGACGTGAATGTTGATTGTGCGTCGATTCTCAAGGAGCTCATTGAACGATTCGGCGGCAAAGGTGGCGGGCGCCCGGAGCTGGCCCAAGGGGGTGGGCTTCAGGGCAGTGCAAGCGAGATCATCGACGTCACGCGACAGATGATCCGCTGACACAACTAGCGATGTGGCTTCCGCCTCCGCGCGGAGCGCTGCGGCGAGACTCGCCGGAGCCTTGGCGCGGTCAGGCTCGGGTTCACTTTCCCTGCAGTTTCACGAGGGACACGCCTGCCTCGCGTGCTACCTCTGGGTCGGGGTCGGCGGCCGCCTTTTTCAGCGCCGGAACCGCCGACGCGGCATCCGCGCCGAACGATCCAAGCGCAGTCGCCGCCGACCGGCGCACATCGGTGTCTGGATCCTGCAGCGCGGCCACGAGTGCATCCACCGCCGCTGCGCCTCCCTCGTGGATGATGCCCAGGTAAGTGACCGCAACGCTGCGGACGCCGGGGTCGGGGTCCCCTGCACCTTTAATCAGCAGCGGAAGCACGGCGCGTGCGTCCAGCGGCGCACGCTCTTTGAGCTTCCCGATCGAACGCAGCGATTCGCGACGGACGACCGGATCGTCGCTCCCAAGCGCCTCACGCAGCGGACCAAACGCACCCCGGCCCATGAAGCTGAGCGCTACCGCAGCTTCCGCAGTCAGTGTCGGATCCGGAAGCTGTTCGGCAACTTCTCCGATTGCCGGTGCGGCCACGGGCCCGAGAATCGCGCACGCTTTGAGCGCCGACTTGACCCGGTTGCTCGACGCCGTGGGATCCTGAAACGTCTGGTGAATAAGAGGAAGCGCGCGCGCGCCCATCTCCTGGAGTTGGCGTGTGGCCGCCTCCAGCTCCGCCGGATTCGCGCGGTAGAGGTGATCGATCCACGTGTCTTCGTTAACCGGCTGAGGCGGTGCCGGCGACACGACCGGGTGCACTGTTCGGTAGTACCAGACCGCTCCAGCGGCGCACGCGACCAGGACGACGATAGCTGCTGCGCGGAGCACAAGCTTCATTGTAGTTGCGAGTCCCCGTTAGCACTCGGGGCACTCCTGGTACCTATTTTCGACTGAAGTTCGCCAACGTTTCGACGCCGAGGTCCGCGATCATCGTGATAGTGGACGACGGGATAATGAAGTCGTTTGCGAGGATGGAAAACACGAGCATTTCGCCGTCCCGCGTCTTCACGAAGCCCGACAGCGATCGAACGTTGGCGATCGAGCCTGTCTTGGCGAGCGCGTTGCCTTCGCCACGCGTTCCATGCAGCCGCGTCGCCATCGTACCGTCTTTTCCCGCGATCGGGAGAGTTGCGAGGAAAGCCTCCCGATGGCGAGGGTCCTTGTACATATGCTGCAAGATGTCGACGATCGTGGTGGCGGTCACGTAGTTGTACCGGGACAGCCCGGAGCCGTCGTACATCACGTACGCGTCGGCCGAGATGCCCCATTCTGAGAGAAGTTTCCGCACCGCAACGCGGCCGCCTTCAGTGGTGCCGAGGCCGTTGCGGCCGCCGATGGCCTTCAGCAGCGTATCGGCGTAAAGGTTCTGACTCACCTTCATCAAAACGGTGGCAATGTCCTTGAGCGGCGGCGATTCGGTCGTGGCGACCATCCAGACTGATGTTGCCCCGGATTCATGAGAGACGGCGGCGAACTCTCCGGCAACGTCATCGAAATCAACGGCGGGGCCGCTGATCGCGATCCCGCGCGCAGCCAGTTCCCGCTTTACTGACTCGGCGTAGAACACCGTGGGATTCACGACGGCGACACTCCGATTGTCGGGTTCTCCGCCAGTCGGAATGGATCCGGTCACTTCTAGGATTGGTCGTTCGAGGTGCCGACGATAGTCGATTGTGTCTTCCGATCCGGCAGCGCCGGTCACGGCGTGATTGATCAGTTCGAGTCCCGATCCAGCCTGCAGCGCAATGATTGGAGTGCCGCCAGGCTGTGGCGCCGGAGCGACCGTCAACGACGCGACGTCCTCGTTGTATTCCAACGCGCCGATGGGAGCGGCATATCCGTACTGCAGGTAATCCCATGCCCATCCTGCGCCGATCCACTCATCGTCGAACGCCTGGTCGTCACCGACGATGCGGCCATCCACCGACTCGATGCCCGCGGCGCGAAGCGCTTGCGCCCATTCGGTCATCACGGCGGCGGCGCGGCCATCACGCGAGTTGATTGTCGGATCGCCGTTGCTCTTCACCCACAGATCGCCGTGAAGGACCCCGCCGGATACCGTGCCGTGCGCCTCCAGGGTGGTCGTGAAGCGATAGTCCCATCCCAATAATTCCGCAGCTGACGAGACCGTCAGAATCTTCATGTTCGAGGCCGGCATCATCAGCCGGCCCGAGTTCAGGTCGAACAGCCGTTCCCCGGTCTCGAGTGAACGGATGTCGACGGCCCAAACGCCGCGTTCGTTGAGCGGCGCGTTGAAGATCCTGGCGAGGTCGTCGCGCAGTTCTCGGACGGCCGCCGAGGGCTGGCCGAGGGAAGTGTTGACCGGGTGATGCGACGCGCAGGCTGCGGCCGAGAGGATGCTCGCAGCCAGCGCGGCACGAAGGACGTGCAGACGTGCAGCTATTTCACGTCCCCGAGAGCTTTGACGATCGAGTCGATGAGGGAAGCGTCGATCTTCGCGGCGCCCGGCGAGCCGGTGCGGGCGGCATACGCGGCATCTTTCGTCCTGGCGAACGAAACACGCTCGTCCTTTCCTTCATCGTATTTGAACGCAATCACCAATTCCGGCTTGTCGAGACCTGTCTTGGCTGCCGACTCGACGAACCCAGTGGCACGCGCACCGGTCGCGGCCGAAATCAACGCCTCCACTTTTGAGGCATCGACGTCCTTGGCCGCAGGCGCCGTCTGCTTCCACTTTTCTTCTTCCTTCCCGTCCTTGTTCTTCACCTTCGTCTTTTCGAAGACCGTGGTTTGGTTGTTGTGGACGATCTCCATTCGCGTGGTATTGAAGGAACGGGCGTCGAACAGGTCTTTCTGCCGGTACTCGGAAGGATCCTTTTTCAGATCGTCAGCCAAGGAAGATTCAATCGTGAACACGGCCGGCCGCGACAGATCCTTGGCGTAAACGCTGCCGGATTCGGCGGCGCTGCCAATCGCGAGCGACGCTTGTGACGATCCCGAGCCAAGGCGCACGGTGGCGGCAGGTTTGTCCAGGCCGAACTTCTTCAGGTCGCTGGCGTCAGGAACAATCGACTTCATCTGCAGCGAGCTGATACGGGAGATCAGACCATCGACGGCGCTGAACTCGGCTCGTCCTGCGGCAGGCTGGGCGATCAGCCATTCGCCGTTCTTTTTCTCGAAGCGTGTCGTGTGATCCTTCGTCGTGATTTCGAGGCTGTCGACCTTTTCGCGGTCCACTTTCAGTACGGACTTATCTCTGAGATCGAACGTACTCCGATTGAAGGTCGAATCGAGATACGACGGGATCAGAAATACTCGCTTGCTGTCGGGGAGCTTCGCGTACACGTCCGAGCCCGCAGGTGTCTTCTGCCCGAGCTGCAGCCGGCGCTGCTGGCCGTTGGCCTTGAACGCGACCTCGACCCGCGGCTCCGCCAGGCCATACTCCTTCAGGTCCGGTGGATTCTCGTCGATCACGCGCTGAATCTCGACACTCGACAGGTTCGACGCGATGCCCGACACCGCCGCCTGGTCCGTCGGTGCCGTGATCGGCTGGACGATTTCCCAGTCGCTGCCCTTCTTCCGGAGGGTAGTGTGATCACCGGACTCGGATTTGACTTCGAGCTCGTCGATTTTGTCGGCGTCGACCGCAAATACTTTGTCGCGCTTCGGCGTGTCGTCGACAGCGCCCTTCTTCGAGTCGTGATATGCGTACCAGCCTAGCGGGATCGCAATGATGAGCAGGATGAGGAAACGCGTGCCCCGCATCTAGCGCCTCCGCCACCACGTCTGGACGCCGCCAGCGAGAATCAACCCCGGAATGATCAGGATCGAGAGCCAGAAAATCAGCTTGGCCTGATCGGCCGTCAACGACACGCGTCGATCCTCGGGATCCCTCGGGCGAATCGAAATGAGGTTCTCCTGCTGTGCGAGCCAGTTGACCGAATTCAAGAACAAATCGCGGTTTCCCGGAATGCCCAGATAGCCATTGGTCACGAAATCGGAGTCGCCAAAGACGACCACACGCGTTTCGGGTTTGGGGGCATCGTTCGTCTTGTTCGCTCCGTCCGTCGCGGTTGGCGCCGGTGCGTCCGTTGCCGCCGCCGAGACCGCCGCCGCGAGTGACACGGGTCCGGGCTTATCGCCCTTGTCCAACTCCCGCTCGACCTGCCCCGTGGTTGCCAGCCGCTTGATGTCGGTTTCCGCCCAGCTGTTCTTGCTCGTCAACACCAGGTTCTGCGCGCTGTGTCCGTTCACGCCGCCCTCAACCGAAGTGACCGAGCGCGCCAGCGGGAAAGCCGTCAGCAGGTTGAAGCGATCCGTGATCGGATGGGTTTCGTACTTCGCCGCGACCGGCACCGACACGTCCGTTCCGAGCAGCTGACCCATGCCACTGACGTCGACGACGATGTTGGTGCCCACATCCATGCCCCAGTCCTTGGCCAGGGCGACGAGATTGGTCAGCGGTGGCGAGTCGTGGCGGTCGGGCGGATCGAGGAGCAGCATCAGCTTGCCGCCCTTGGCCAGATACTTCTTGACCATGTCGATCTCGGCGGGGAAGAAGTCCGTCTTGGGTCCGGCGACGACAAGCACTGACGCATCGTCCGGCACCGCCTTCTGCTGCGCCAGTACGATCGTGTCGGTTTCGAAATTGTCGTTCTTCAACGCCGCCGCGATCGTGCTGTAACCCGTACGATCGGTCGTCTCAGTCGCGCGTTCGCCATGCCCGCCGACGAAGTAGACCTTGTGCGTCTTGCCCTGAATGACTTTGATGAGCCCGTTCGTCAGCTCCTGTTCGCCGTCCGAGGTGACTCGCTCGCTTCGCCCCTGGTAGTCAATCACTACCGTGCCGGGGGTTTGAATCTTGAGCTCGTTCGCGAGGGTCGGTCGCTTGTCCAGGTCGATGTATTCGACGGTGATCAGCTTCGACGCGTATTGATATTCATCGAGCCGCTCGCGGAACCGTTGAAACCCGTCGCTGCGGTCGAACACGCGAATGTGGACCGGGTTCTGCAGCCCTTGCAGCACTTTCTTGGTCTGCTCGGACAGCGAGAACTGCCTGGCCGCCGTCAGATCCCAGCGCCTGTTGTGGCGTGACGACAGATAGTTGATGGCGAACAGGATCGCCAGCACGACCACCACGCTGCCAGCCGCGAGCGAGCCGAGCCGTGCCTGACGACCCGAGAACGATCGGACGATCTCACGCCATTGGCTGAGGATGTAGAGAAGCGTGCAGGCCAGGCCTGCCATCGCCAGGCCGTTGTACCACTGCTGCCATTCAGGACGTGTGAAACGAATGGCCACGGCGGCGAACACCAACGCCACGCCAAGCCACCCGAGAAGACCGAGCACTCTTTTCAACATAGACCGCTATCCACGCCACCGTTCGCTGTCGACCGACTTGGCCGTCAGGAAAAGACCAAAGGTAATAAAGCTGAGGTAATAGACGACGTGCTTCGTATCGATGATGCCGCGCGCGAAATCGTCGAAGTGCTCCGTGATCGACAGGTAATTCAGCACGTCACGAGTCGTCTGCCCGGACGACTCGCCGAGCCAGTTGATAATCCAGAGCATCAGGAAGGTCGCGAAGGTCAGGAACCCGGCGACGATCTGGTTTTTCGTCAAGCTCGAAATAAAGAGGCCGGTCGACAGGAAACAGCCGCCCATCAGCAGCAGTCCAAGATAGCCAGCGACGATCGGCCGCCATTCCGGGTTGCCGATCTTGAACAGGATCAGCATGTAGAGCATCGTCACGAGCAGCATCGCTCCGTAGAGCGCGAGTGCGCCGATGAACTTGCCGAGGATGATTTCGAGATCGGTGAGCGGAGCCGTCAGCAGCAGCTCGATGGTCCCCGAGCGCTTCTCCTCAGAGTAGGTGCGCATCGTGATCATCGGCATCACGAACAGGATGATCACCGCGGTGTTCTGGAACAGCCCGCGAATCATCATCTGGTTTACATTGGTTCCGCTGCCGCCGCCAAACTGCATCATCTGCTCGCTTTGCTGCACGAACGCCATCAGATAGACGTAGAAGAACCACCCGAACAGCAGCGAGAAGAGACCGATCATGATGTAGGCGATCGGAGAGGCGAAGTACGAGCGGACCTCCTTGTCCGCTATCGCCAGCACATTACGCACGCAGGGCCTCCTCGGGAACTTCCTCGGTTGTGACCTGGAGGAACACATCTTCCAGGCTCATGCGAACGGGACGGAGCTCGAGCAGCCCCCATCCTCGTGTGACGATGACACGCGCGAGGTCGCGCCGGACATCGACGTCCGGTTCGCTCTCCACTTCGAACGCGAGCGGACCCGACGTCACCGGCGGCATCGCGTCGGGGCCGAGCGGCGAGCGCGGCTGGTCGGCGCTGGTCACACGAGTGACGCCGCGAACCGCCAGCAGTGCCGCTCCCGCGTCAGCACCAGGCGCATCGACCTGTACGTAAAGGGTGGCCGACCCCTTCAGCTTGGCAGTCAGGTTGTCGGGCGTGTCGACGGCTACAACCCGTCCCTTACTGATAATGACGACGCGCTGGCACGTCTGGGCGACTTCCGGAAGGATGTGGGTGCTCAGCACGATCGTGTGATCGCCAGCGAGGCTGCGGATGAGATCGCGCGTCTCGATAATCTGTTTCGGGTCGAGGCCCGCCGTGGGCTCGTCGAGAATCAACACCTCAGGGTTGTGAATCAACGCTTGCGCGAGCCCGACCCGCTGGCGATAGCCCTTGGACAGCTTGCCGCAGTGTCGATTCGCGACGTCAGCGATACGCGTGCGTTCCATGACGGTGCCGACGCGCTGCTTGCGCTCGCTCGACGGAACGCCTTTGATTTTCGCGACGAAGTCGAGATACTCGCGCGTGGTCATGTCGGGATAGAGCGGCGGCGTTTCAGGTAAGTACCCTGTACGGCGCTTGGCTTCGATCGGATCGGTGAACACATCGAAGCCCGCCACCACGGCTCTGCCTTCCGAGGGCGGCATATATCCCGTCAGAATGCGCATGGTGGTGGTTTTCCCGGCGCCGTTCGGCCCGAGAAAACCGAGAATCTCTCCACGCTCGACCCGAAAGCTGACGTCGTCGACGGCCGTCACCCGGCCGTAGTGTTTCGTAATGTGCTGGACTTCGATCACACAAGTACTCCGTCTGGTACACCAGGGTTTATGGAACTAGAAGGGTTCCTGGATCTTGCTAGCGTGAACCTTGCCGTTCCCAATGTGACTGCGTAAGGTATAGATAGAAAGACGATTACAGCCCGATCCTGCATACTATCGAGAGTGGGAAAAATGTGTCAAGGCGCCCCGCTGAGGCGCGGTGGTTGCGCGACCTTGATCCCATTCGCCTCCCAGCGCTAGTCTAAATATGAGCGTCTGCTCATATATTCACATGTCGCTGGTTCACCCTACACTCGATTCGACGACCGACGTTCGCGATCTGTCTGAAAACCGCCGCGCATCCCTGATGGGCGCACGCACCGTCGAAGCGCTCGCCGATACGTTCCGCGTCCTCGGCGATCCGACCCGGGTGCGCATTCTCGATGCGCTCTCCGCTGGCGAACTGTGCGTGTGCGAGGTCGCGTCGCTCGTCGGTATCAGTGAATCCGCGGTCTCGCACCAGCTTCGGTTGCTGCGGGGAATGCGTCTGGTGCGTCCTCGACGCGCGGGGCGTCTTGTCTACTACGCGGTTGACGATCAGCACATCCTGGAACTCCTGAAACAGGCTTCGACGCACGTCGAAGAGTCGCGCATCCCGCGATGAGTTCCTGTCCCGTCTGTGAACTGCACGCCGAGTCGACGTTCAAGATTGAGGGCATGGACTGCCACGAAGAGGTCGCGATTCTCGAACGGCGCTTGAGGCGTCTGTCAGGACTGGAGGCGCTCCATGCCGACGTCATCGGGCAGCGCCTCCGGATCAAATATGACGCGGCGAAACTGTCGACTGGATCCATTGCGGAAGCGGTCGCGCAAACCGGGATGCGCGCGTGGCTCGAGCACGAGGAGCCGGCACCGTCCCCTGCACCCTCCGACCGTCGTCTCCAGCTAATCGTCGCGTCTGGTATGGCGCTGGGCGTCGGTCTCGGGGCTGATTTCATCCACGCTCCGTACGCCTGGACTTTTTTCCTCGCCGCGATCGGCTTCGGCGGCGTGTTGACGCTCGGCCGCGCACTCGTGTCCCTTCGCGCAGGCATTCTTGACATCAACGTCCTGATGCTGTTTGCCGTTGTCGGTGCGATGGCACTTGGCGAATGGACCGAGGCGGCGTCAGTTGTGTTTTTGTTCGGTCTTGCGCAGCTGCTCGAGGCGCGTGCGATGGATCGGGTCCGCGGCGCGATTCGCGCGCTGATGGATCTCGCGCCGCCTGATGCCCTCGTCAGGCGTGACGGATACCAGCAACGCGTGCCGGTCGACGAAGTGCGCGTCGGCGACACGATGCTGGTCGGCCCCGGCGAAAAGCTCCCGCTTGACGGCCGCGTCCTGGCGGGGGAGAGCCAGGTGAACCAGGCGCCGGTCACGGGCGAATCGCTGCCGATCGAAAAGGCGGTCGGCGACGAGGTGTTTGCCGGAACGATTAACGGCCAGGGGGCTCTGGACGTGATCGTGACGCGCCGGCGGCGCGATTCGACGCTGGCCCGCATCATTCACCTCGTCGAACGGGCACAGGCGCAGCGCGCGCCGAGCCAGCAGTTCGTCGATCGGTTCGCTCGGGTCTACACGCCGCTCGTCCTCGTGCTGGCTGTCGTCGTTGCGTTGCTGCCACCGCTGGTCCTCGGCAGCGACTGGGCGATGTGGTTCTCCCGCTCGCTGGTGCTTCTCGTCATCTCCTGTCCCTGTGCCCTCGTGATTTCGACGCCGGTGTCGATCGTGTCGGCGCTTGCCGCCGCGGCACGGAACGGTGTCTTGATCAAGGGCGGCACGCATCTCGAGAAGATGGCCTCAATCAAGTGTGTCGCGTTCGACAAGACCGGAACGCTCACCTACGGCCGACTTCACGTCGTCGACGTGCTGCCGGTGGACGGAATGGAATGCGCGGAGATTGTGCGGCTCGCAGCCTCGCTCGAGATGCGATCGGAGCATCCGATCGGACGGGCCATCGTCGAGTACGCCACGCGCGAGGGCATCACGCCCGTGTCGGTCGATGCCTTCCAGGCGCTGCCCGGCCGGGGCGCCGAGGCCAGGCTGGGTGGACACGGCCTTCTCGTCGGCAGCCATCGGCTGTTCGAGGAGCGCGGTCTCTGTTCGTCGCAGATGGAGGCGTCGCTTGATGCGCTGACAATCCGCGGATGCGGATCGGTGATGGTCGCCGCCGCCGGCAGCGGCGTTGGCGTAATCGGTGTCGCCGATGAGGCGCGTGAATCGGGACGGGACGCCGTCGATCTTTTGCGCCAGCAGGGCGTTCAACACGTCGTGCTGCTGACCGGTGATCAGGAGTCAGCGGCACGCGAGCTGGCCGAATCGCTCGATCTCGACGGCTATCGCGCCGCGTTATTGCCCGAGGACAAGGTCCGCGCGGTCGAAGAACTGCGACGACGGTATGGCGCACTGGCAATGATCGGTGACGGCGTCAACGACGCGCCTGCGCTCGCGACCGCTGATGTAGGCATCGCGATGGGGGTAGCCGGAACGGGTGCGGCGTTGGAAACCGCCGATATCGCACTGATGGCCGACGAGTTGCTGAAGATTCCCTACGCGCTTCGCCTCAGCCGCGCGACGATGCGAAACATTCGGGCGAACATCGCGTTTTCCATCGTGCTGAAGGCAGCGTTTCTGATCCTCGCCGTCACCGGCACGGCGACCTTGTGGATGGCCGTCGCTGCCGACATGGGGGCGTCATTGGTGGTCATCGGCAACGCGCTGAGACTGTTGCGCGAATGATGTAAATGCTGAAGTTTGAATGCTGAATGCTGAATGCCGAATGCCGAATGCTGAATGCCGAATGACAAGACCGACCATTCAGAATTCAGCATTCAGACTTCAGCATTTGCATGATCATGCTTTACGGTTGGTAAAAAAGTGCTGGTCGACGAATTCGTCGACGGCGGCCTGATCGCCGGGCTCCACCTTTTC
>JBPYFA010000348.1:0-9232 GCA_051986585.1 Vicinamibacterales bacterium
GAGGCCACTCCTGGGCTGGAAGGATCGGAGGGGTCAGGAAGAGCAAGCAGAGCGAGAGCGCGAGTACTCGCATCAGGAGAAGCGTACAACACCATCTGGAGGTTACGGAGGTTACGGAGGTAACGGAGTTCACAACGGAGGAACGAAGTCAACGAAGACGAACGGAGACCATCTTCCCGAGAACGAAGAAGCTCACATTCGCCGGAACGAAGAACATCATATTCGCGGGAATGAAGTGGATGAAACAACCGAGGGCGCTCTATCTCAAGATGATCCGGCCGAGCTGAGATCGACTCCGCTTCTCCAAGCGATCACGCTCTCCGTTTCTGGCACGAACACTTCGTTCGTCTCCGTTTACTCCGTTCCTCCGTTGTGAACTCCGTTTCATCCGCCCTCTCCGTTCACTCCGCGCGCAGGATCGCATTCGGATCGATCCGCGACGCGCGAATGGCTGGGATCGACGTCGCAGAGACAACGATAAGCAGCATCGCGAGCGCGGCCGCACCGAGCACGACCGGATCGGCAGCGACGAAGCCGTAGAGAACGGATTCGAGGGTTCGGCCACCGAGAATCGCTCCCAGTGTGCCGGCACCAATGCCGACCATCGCCAGGCGAGTAGCCTGCCCGATAATCATCGTCATCACAACTACTGGCCTCGCGCCAATCGCGACGCGAATAGCCATTTCGCGACTGCGCAGAGCGATCGCGTGAGCGAATGCCGCATGCAGCCCGATCGCGGCGACGCCAATCGCCAGCATGCTGAACATCCCGAGCAGCGACATGCCCATTCGCCACGGTCGCACCTGCCGCTCGAGCGACTGCAGGTACGGTTCTATGCGCACGTACGGAAGCGTGCCTCGTTCGTTGACGACGAGGCGCCGAATGGGATCAATCAAACGCGTCGGCTCGTTCACCGTGCGGACCAACAGACCGCTCGCCTGAGGCATCACGCCCATCCCACCGGGCGGCCCCGGAACCTGCGAGGTCGGAACGTAGTACTGCATCAGCCCGGCCTCGTTGTCGATTGGCACGACGCTTCGCTGCCGCACGTCACGAGCCACACCGACGATACGTCGGCAAGGAATTGCCGCCGAAGGTGTCGGCGGGACTGTGGCCGTGAACGGGTCGAACGACGGATCGAACCCGATGCGAATGCACTTGCCCACCGCGCTTTCGTTCGGCCATACGCCGCGTGCCATCGTCTGGTTGACGATAACGACAGGGTCACCGCGATCGTCGTCTTTGGTGAAGGTTCGCCCCTCAACCAGATCGATACCGAGGATGCCGAAGAACTCGGGAGTAGCGGCAATCAGAAACGGCAGCTGTCCGCCAACGTTTGGAGGCTCGGACCGCCCGGGAACGCTGATGGGTGGAATATGGTGGGCGCCGAATGGCAGCGTCTGGAAGGTGGTTGCCGATGCAACCCCCGGCAGTGCCAGAACTCGAGCCAACGTATCGGGCCAGATAGACCCGGCGTCAGGGGCAGGACCGGGGCCCGGCTCGAACTCGACGACGAGCACCTGATCCATGTGCATGCCGAAGTCCTGCTCAATCAGGCGATACAAGCTGCGGGCGAACATCCCCGTACCGGCAAGGAGCAACACACAGATGGTGGTCTGCACAGAAAGCAACACGAATTGGACGCGCGTCCGGCTCCGTTGATCGTGCAGTTGCAGATCGGTGCCCCGCAACCCCGAAGGTAATGCCAATGCGCCTGCGCCAAACGCGACGCTCGCGGCAACGATCCCTGCGACGAGAGCGGCAAGCAAGGTACGACTCTCTGTCGCGTCATTCTCGATGAGTCCCGGAAGAAGTACGGTGCGGAGAGCGCCATCGAGCCACTGCCCGAGGAGGAGAGCGGCAGCCGTGGCTATTGTCGCGACTACGACGCCTTGAATTCCCACCTGCCCCAGTAATCGTCCACGGCTTGCGCCCAGGGTGGCCTTGATCGCCCATTCGCGGTGCCGCTTCGTGGCCCGCACGAGCAAAAGTGTCGCTGCGTTGGCGAGGCCAATCGCAAGCACGACGATCGACACGGCAGACAGCCAGAATGCGATTCGGCGCTGCGCCGATCCGACGCTCCCAGCAGTCAGAGCTCGAAGCGCGACCTCCCGGTTCAAAACAGCAGTCGCCTGCGACGCGGCCGTGGTTGGTGTCGACGGATCGGCCAGCCGCCCGAACACCGATACGACATTGCGGAAGGGGTTTTCGCTCCACCCCGGATCGCTCCGCTTCGCCGTCGAGAGCGGGAGCCAGAGATCGACAGCGGCAGCAGAATGGCCACTGAAGCCGGCAGGCATCACGCCGGCAATCGCATACTCCACCCCTTCCGCGACAACGCGTCGGCCGAGAATTCTCGGATCCGCTCGAAACACACGTCGCCAGAACGCATCGCTGACAACCGCTACCGCTTCGCCATTCGTTTCGTCCTCAGGGGTGAGGCCGCGGCCGGCCCTCGGACTCGCGCCCAGCACCTTGAAATAGGTGCCCGACACCAGCAACGTGTCGGCGCGAATCTGTTCGCCGTCGATGACGACGCTGGCCGGTCCGGGCTCCCAGGCTGCCACGCCAGAGAGCGACGATACGTGGTCGCGCAGCTGGCGATAGGTGACATACGACGTAGTCGTCATCCCCGCCTGCCCTACCTGCTCCCCGGGGGCGTGGAATGAAAACGACAGGAGCCGATCAGGGCGGGCGATGCGTTTGGGTGGACTCAAGAATGCCCGATCGACAAGACCGAACATGGCGACGTTCATCCCGATAGCGGCCGCCAGGGTCATCACCGCAGCCGCGATCGTCAACCTGCCGTTCTTGAGCTCGCGAAGCGCATCGATCAGATCCGAACGGAGTCGCTCCATGCTGCTATTCACGTTGACGGCCGGAAAAGTTCCACGTTCCGGATCAGGAGCGCGGCAGCCCTTTCCGCAGTGCCCTGGTCTTGCGGAACCATATGCGTTCCCGTCGCCGGATGTAATCCGGCATCGTCGCCTTTTTCCGCAGGATGCGTTCCGCCCACTCACGTGCGTCAGCGGCGCGGCCCGTCTCGGCAAGAAACGACGCGTAGTTGTACTGCGTTTCCGAGAGCGTCGACGTTTCAGTCACCTCGGCGAAGAGCGCACCGGCTCGATCCCGCTGCCCTGTCTTCGCCAAGGCGTGCGCCAGCAGTCCGGCCGCACGTTGGTAGTCGTACTTGGGATCGAGTGCCACCACTTTCTCGAGATCGGCAACGGCCGCCGGGTAGTCGTTGAGCGCGAGGGCGGTGAGTCCCCGACGGTAGAGAGGGTCGATTGACTGCTCTCGCGCGAGCACCTTGTCGAAGCACTCACGCGCTTTGACGAACTGCCCGTCGTCCAGATAGAGATCGCCGAGCTCTTCGTAGTTTCCGATCGACGGATTGTCGACAATCATGCCCTCGAGGGCTCTGATGCGCTTACGCCGTGGAAACACCTGAAACGAGGCGCGGAGAAGACCGAAGTCGGGGATGACCTCGATGAAGATATAGGCGAGCGCACCGATGCCTCCGAACATCAGAATGATCCAGAGCCAGTAGGTGTCGGGCCGGCGACGGATGAAATGAATGACTGCGAGGATCTGAAGGACGATGCCGTAGGGATAGAAGATGCCGAACATTCGCCGCGGCGACTATAGCATGCGCGCCCCTGGGCTTCGGTATTCGTTTCGGCCTAGGACTGCTCGTCACTTCGCAGCTTGCGTAGCGCCTCGATTGCTCGCTTCAGCGAACGCTTCCGTTTTCGCATTTCGTCCCAGGCATCGCCGACCGATTCGATGCGCTGGCGCATCATGCGCAGCGTGAAAGTACGAGGGCCAACATCGCCGCTCTCCAATTCTTGCCACGAACACGGAGCCGACACCGGCGCGCCAGGTTTCGCACGGACCGCATATGCTGCGGCAAACGTCGCGCTGTACCCGTTCCGCCCGGTATCGACGAGAATGCGACTCCCGCGATCCGCTTTGTGGAATTCCTGTGTCAGATTTCGGGGGTCGCGCTCGACGAGCGTGCTTCCGACGGCGTTCGCGAAGGCGGACACGTCTCCCATGTTCGACTTCCCGTCGAGCGGGACCACGATGTGAAACCCCTTCGAGCCAGAAGTCTTCAACCAGCTGGGTAGTCCGAGTTCATCAAGAAAGTCTCTCAGCTGCAGCGTTGCCGCCCGAAGCTGATCCGGGTTGTCTTCGGAAGGATCGAGATCGAAGACGCAGATGTCTGGGTAATAGAGCTCTGGAGCGCGCGACGTCCAGACGTGTGGCGTAATGCAGTTCTGGTTGGCCAGCCACAGCAGCGATCGGGTGTCGGTCACGAGCGGATGATGAACCGTTCCTCCTTTTTTCGGGACCTCCACGCGCTGCAGCCAGTCGGGAAATCCTTTTGAAACATCCTTCTGGAAGAATCCCGGCGCACCGATGCCCCGATGATACCGCTCCATCGTCACAGGCCGATTGCGCATGTGCGGCACCATGACCGGCGCAATCATCTCGTAATAGGCCGCCAGTTCTCCCTTGGTGATTCGGTCGTCCGGGAAGAGGATCTTTTCGGGATGGGTGATCACGACGTTCACGACGGCTCCCTGATCACATCGCGTGGATTCTTGTCGTTCCTCACGCCCAGCAAGCGGGGATGGCGCAGTTTTCCATGCACCGTCCATTCGATGAACGCCACCTGCACGACGATCTCAGGGCGGACCCAATGTGCGCGGAGGCGCGGCAGCCCCTTGGCTCTCGTGAACGGCGTCGACCTCGTCTCGAGCGCGTCCAGGCGCCGCCGGAGCTCGAGGAGAAGCTTCGTATCGAAGCCGGTGCCGATCTTGCCGGCAAACACGAGATCGTCGCGATCGAAGTAGCCAACCAGGAGCGCACCCAAACCGACACGCGCGCCTTGCGGATCGGTAAAACCGCCGACGACAAACTCCTGTGCCGCTTCACACTTCATCTTCAGCCAATGCGGCGATCGGCGGTGCTCGTAGCGAGAGCCGCGCCGCTTGGCGATCACGCCTTCCCAGCCTTCTTTGCGGGCCCGGTCCCACGGATCAGGATCGTGGAGCGGCTCGACCCGGCGAAGCGGCGCAACAAGCGGCAATCGTCCGAGCAGTTCCTGGCGCTCCTCCAGCGGCAGCGAAGTCACATCTCTATCGTCGAGCCACAGGATGTCAAAGACGTGATAGGCGCCGGATCGATCCCAGGTGATCTCACCATCGAGAATCAGATTGCGTGCGGGAAGGCTCGCAATCGCGCGCGCAACCGGGGGAATGTCTTGCGGAAGGCGGTTTCTGGAAAACAGCCGAACCTCTGAACCTTCTTTGAACGCAATCAGCCGGATGCCGTCGAACTTGCGTTCGAAGATCCATTCCGAACCCGTGAACCGCTCCTGTGTGAGCGTCGCGGCCATGGGAACGAGCCAGTCAGGAAAGTTGGCCACCGGGCGAGTCTATCAATGCTCAATGTGAAATGCTCAATGTGAAATGCTCAATGTTGAATGTGTTCCATCGCGCCTTAGCGCCCCTGCAGGGTGGCAAGGTCGGGACACTCCGGGCGGTAAATCGCGAAGCATCCGTCTCCAGGTTTCCAGGAAGGGTCGTTGACCTCGTCCACGCTGTCCTGTGCATTTCCGTTCAGGTCGAAGTAGGCGAACCGCACCTTCCACCGGCTCTCGTTGCCGTACTGCACTCGTTCAACCGAGGTCACGGTCGCGTCGGCCTGGATATATTTCGGACGTCGAAACAACTTCAGGCGGCCACTCACGAGTCCGGCGATGGCGAGGACGACGCATGCGATCGCCGTCTTCACCAACGCGAGTCCGCGCTGCGGGTTCTCGTCGAGACGAGATGTGATCGTCTCGTCCCTGGACTGCCGCACGTTGACGGAATCGCCGACATGCAACCGCAGCCAAAGATCACGCGGTACAAAGTCCTGGCCGTAGCAGATGCCAACACCGACCTTACATGCGTAGCTGTACTGGACGGCCCACGGGTCGAGCGAGCCGGTCAGAAGAAACCGCGCGAACTGCTGGTACTCGTCGATCGCGTCGGTGCGAACCGAGGAGTCGTTGCGGCTGGAGTTGGTGCCGTACGGCGCGTCAGCGCTGGTCGTCCAGCGACGTTCGACGAGACCTGGTACGACCTTGCCGTACCGACTGCGGGATTCCTCCAAAACGGCCAGACGAAATCCGTCGTACAGAATCAGCGCGCCTAGAATCCCGAGCACGACTGCGGCGATCCCGCCGTAGCTCTTGTACTGTCGCGTCCAGAGCCACGACAAGACGACGGCCATCCCGACCGCCTGGAGCGCCAGTACCAAAACCGTTTGAACCACTGTGCGCCGTGGAGCAATTCACACGCCGGGCCGGGGACACGAAAAGCGCTGTTGTTGTCGTTCCCACGGGCGCTCGGCGATCAATTCTTGTATCGGGTTCACAGATTTGATAGCGGCGCTTCCGGATCGATTGCGGGGGCCGATCAGATGTATCGCATCCAGCCGCGCGGCTGGAGAGCTTTCCTTTGCGCGTACCAGCGACACAGCGGATACAGGATAGCGACGACGATCGCCCAGACGGCATACAACAGCCCGAGGCCCCACCGCTGCTCTGGCGGCATCGACACATACGGCGCCGTCATGAACCGGTCCTGATGAAACGCACCGTCGCGCAGATACCAGACGAGCAGCGACACGGCGTGAATCAGCGGAATGTGAAGCAGGTAGTAGAACATCGGCACACGACCGAACGTCGTCAACCCCTGCGCAAACCCGCCGCGCGCCCGGTCAGCAAACGGCATCAGGGCAATCATCGGACCGAGTGTCATCAGCAGGAACAAAGGTGACGCGGGATACTTGCGCTGGTTGAGCAGCCGGACATACGCGGGCGGTACGTTCGGGCCACCGCTGCGGGCGACACCAGCGATACCGATGATCAGGAAGAGCACCGTTGCGGCGGCCCCGATTCGAATACACCAACGCCAACGCTCCTCGTCGGAACGCACGAGCAGCGATCCGAACGCGTAGCCGGCACACATCACTCCGATCCACGGCACGATTGTGTAGAGCACGGTGACCGCCGGCCCGTTCTGGCCAAGGTGCACTTCTCCACCGAGGGGATAGATGAATTCCCACGCCGAATGGAGCGATTGCGGCAGCAGACCCCCGAGCGTCGCAAACGAAGCCTGCGCCACGATGATCAATAGGCCGACGATGGCAATCGCCCGGAGGGGCAACCGAATGAGGAGCGACAGCGCAACCATGCACCAGCCAAGCATCCAGATCACGCCTGCCAGCAGGAACTGCGAGTAATCCAGATTGAACGTCCACGATGCCTTAAGGAAGGTCAATTCGAGCAGCACCAGGAGCAGTCCGCGGGTGGCAAGAAAGCGCGACAACTCCCCCCGCCCCATCCTTCGTCCCAGCAAAAAAGCAGAGGTGCCAGCGAGAAATACGAAACCGGGCGCGCAGAAGTGTGTGACCCACCGGGTGAAGAACACGCCAGGACTCGGTCCACCTGCCGGAACGCCTGAGTACACCCTGACATGATCGATGGCCATGACCACCATGATCGCGCCCCGAATCACATCGATTGACGCGATCCGTTGACCGGCTGCCGCGATCGATGGCGACGAGGTGTCACGAACGGAGTGCTCAGTCGCGCGAGCGGTGGTGGTGGCCATCCGGTGCCCTCCTTCGAGTCGGACATTCTTACATCAATTCACGAATTCGCCATTCACCAATTCACCAGACACCAACTCACCAACTGATAGAATTCGCTTCGTGTCCATCGTCGTCCAGAAGTACGGCGGCAGCAGTGTCGCCGACGTCACGCGCATCCGTCAGGTTGCAGAGCGGATCATGCGCACCAGGGCTGCGGGGCACGACGTCGCCGTCGTCGTTTCGGCGATGGGCGATACGACGGATGAGCTTTTGGCGCTAGCGCGCAAGGTATCCCCGAATCCCGATCGACGCGAGCTCGACATGCTGCTGTCGGCCGGGGAACGCATCTCAATGGCCCTGCTCTCGATGGCGATCCGCGAGTTGGGCGGCGATGCGATCAGCTTCACTGGCAGCCAGTCGGGGATCATCACCAACGATCGCCACGTCGACGCGCGCATCATCGAGGTGCGGCCGTTTCGCGTGCAGGACGAGCTCGCGCGCGGCCGCGTCGTCGTCATTGCCGGCTACCAGGGCGTCTCATACCGCCGGGAGGTGACGACGCTCGGACGTGGTGGCAGTGATACGACCGCCGTCGCGATGGCCGCCGCACTCGGTGCCGAGTGGTGCGAGATCTGCTCGGATGTCGATGGCGTCTATACCGCAGATCCGCGGCTCGTGCCCGCCGCGCAGCGAATCGGCGCCCTGACCTACGAGGAAACGCAGGAACTCGCCGAGGCAGGGGCCAAGGTGCTCAATGCTCAGGCCGTGGAGTTCGCCAAGGAGAAGGGGATTGCGATATACGCACGCGCGACCTCTTCTGCGCTGCCCGGCACCGATCCTTCGTCGGACGGAACGGTCGTCAGGCGGCATGCGCCGCGGATGCCCGGCACGGTCGCCGGCGTCGCAAGCGAGCGAGATGTCCTGTTGCTGCAGACGGCGCGGGACGCGCTACGGCTGGTCGAAGTGCTCGACGAATGCGGCGTCAGCGGCAAGCAGTTGCACGTTGCCGCGCTCGGCGCCCCGGGAGACGGCGCCACGCTCGTGATCTCGCGCGAGAACCTGCATCACGAGGATCGATTGCGACGCCAGCTGGACACGACGTTCGGAACTGACGCGCGTTTGATCGACGGTCTTGGCGCGCTCAGCGTCGTCGGCACCGGCATCAACGCCACCTACGCGAACGTCCGCCGCGGATCAGAATGCCTGCAGGCCCATCGGATCGCATCACACGGTCTCTCAACATCGTCTTTCAGAACGACATGGCTCGTCGACCGACGCGTATTGGACGACGCGGTGCGGCTGCTGCACGCCGCATTTCTCGAAGAGAACCAACGGGACCATGGCAAATGCTGAATGTTGAATGTTGAATGTTGAATGTTTCAGCATTCAGCAGTCATCGTTCAGCATTTGCCTAATCCAATAAGTGCTTCAATTGCCACGCGGGGTCGTCGGCCAGCGCCCCGTACTCTTCAGGCGTAATCGAGCGATTCGCGTACTGGCACGAGAGCACGAACAGGCCGAGCCCTTCGTTCCAGTCGGCGCGAACGACCCTGGCTTGCAACGTCTTTCCCGAACTCGTCGA
>JBPYFA010000349.1:0-10026 GCA_051986585.1 Vicinamibacterales bacterium
AATTGGGTGCCAGGGGTGCCAAGGGTGCCAGGGGTGCCAGGGGTGCCAGGGGTGCCAAGGGTGCTAAGGGTGCCCGGGGTGCCACGGGTGCCGGGGGTGCGAAGGGTGCCACGGGTGCCGCGCGTGCGAAGGGTGCCGCGGGTGCCACGCGTGCTAAGGATGCCGAGTGCCGCGAGTGCCAAGAGTGCTGCGAGTGCTAAGACTGCTGCGAGTCCCAGGCGTGCTTTGAGTGCTAGGCGTACTGATTGCCAAGTGCTCGGGGCACCCATGGCACGCTTGGCACCCTCCGCATCCTTGGCACCCCTGGCACCCTTAGCACTCCTGGCACCCTTGGCACTCCTGGCACCCTTGGCACTCCTGGCACCCTTGGCACTCCTGGCACCCCCCGTCACCCATTTACGGAAGGGAGTTCACGTGCAGCCTGGGACTTATGCGGTATTCGATACGACTGAGGGCTCCTTCACGATTCGTTTGTTCGAGAAAGAAGCGCCCAAGACGGTCGCCAACTTCGTCGGCCTCGCTGAGGGAACGAAGGAGTGGCGCGATCCATCGACCGGCGAGAAGCGCACCGGCGCATACTATGATGGCGTCACCTTTCATCGCGTCATCAATGGTTTCATGATCCAGGGCGGCGACCGGCTCGGAACCGGCACCGGCGGACCGGGCTACAACTTCGGCGACGAGTTCCATCCCGATCTGCGCCATAACCGCGCCGGTATCCTCTCAATGGCCAATGCTGGTCCGAACACGAACGGCAGCCAGTTCTTCATCACACTCGGACCAACCCCGCATCTCGACAACCGCCACTCGGTATTCGGCGAGGTCGTCGAGGGGCTCGACGTCGTGAAGAAGATCGGTGCCGTGCCGACCGGGCGCCAGGATCGACCGGTCAAGCCGGTCGTGATGAATCACGTCACCATCAAGCGGATTGCCTGATGACCGATGACCGGCAGTCGGTGAACTCGCTGCTGCCGGTCGTGTACCAAGAGTTGCGGCGTCTGGCCGGCAACTACCTGCGCCGGGAACGTCCGGGACAGACGCTGCAGCCGACCGCGCTCGTTCACGAGGCCTACCTCCGGCTGATGAAGGACAAGCCGGGCCGCTGGCAGAACCGCGCACACTTTTGCGCGATCGCGGCGCACTCCATGCGTCAGATCCTGATCGAACGGGCACGCGCGCGCGGCGCTCAGAAACGCGGCGGCGCGCGCCAGCGCGTCACGCTCGACGAGCGGCTATTGCCGGGCGGCGAACGCCCGATCGATCTCATCGCACTCGACGAAGCCCTCGAGCGCCTGGCCGCTCTCGATCCCGATCAGGCGCGGCTGGTCGAACTCCGCTTCTTCGGCGGGCTCACGGTTGAAGAAACCGCCGAGGCGATGGGAATTTCGCCGGCGACGGTCAAGCGCCACTGGACCGTCGCCTCCGCCTGGCTGGCGCGCGAGCTGGAGGGCAACTCGCAGGCGTGAACAGGGAGCGCTGGCATCGCGTCAACGATATCTTTCACACCGCGCTCGAACACGATCCCGACAGCCGTGACACGTACCTGCAAACAGCCACCGCCGGCGACCCTGAGCTGCTTCGTGAGGTGCAGACACTTCTCTCGACGCATCTGAAGGCCCCCGGTTTTCTCGGCCAGCCTGCGTGGGAGGTCGCGCCCGATCTCGCCAATGGCGACGACGGCTCGCTGGTCGGCAAAGTGATCGGCAGTTACCGCGTCCTCGAAGAGATCGGTCGCGGCGGAATGGGAATCGTCTATGCCGCCGACGATGAGCGGCTGCGGCGAACCGTCGCGCTGAAGGCGCTCACCCCAGAGTACACACGCGATCCGATCCGTCGCGAGCGGCTCACGCGCGAAGCTCGCGCCGCGGCTGCACTCTCGCATCCCGCCATCGCGACGATTTTTTATCTCGAAGAAATCGACGGCGAACTCTACATCATCTCTGAGCTCGTACGCGGCCGCACCCTTCGCGAAGAGCTGCGCGACGGCCCGCTCCCGCCGTCGCAACTGATTCCGATCCTGATTGCCATTGCTTCCGCGCTCGCCGCCGCACACGCGCAGGGCATCGTCCATCGCGATCTCAAGCCCGAGAACATCATCCGGCGCGACGACGGGCAGATCAAAGTGCTCGATTTCGGCCTCGCGCGATCGGTGCAACGCACGAGCACGGTGTTGACCGACGATGGGTCACTGCTGGGAACGCCCGGATACATGGCGCCTGAGCAGCTGACGCCCAGCGCCGAAATCGACGGCCGGGCAGACATCTTCGCGTTTGGCGTGATCGCCTGGGAGCTGGCAACCGGTGAACACCCATTCGGCACCGATGCCGCCTCGTTCCTCGCGCGCATGACCGAGCTGCTCGAAGGACGAACCACCGGTCTTTCACGCGCGCTCCCCGTTCCCGGCCTCGATCGTGTCGCCCGTCGCTGCATGCGGCGCCTCCCAGTGGAACGCTACCAATCGGCCGACGCGCTTCTGCGAGATCTCCGCGCGCTCGAGGGACCATCGGTCGCGAATCCTGAGCCGGCACCGCGCGACAGCTTCTGGTGGTGGCAGTTTCACCAGGTTGTGGTGTCGATGGTGAATGCCGCGGTTCCGGCGGCGATGTGGGCCGTTCGCGGATGGCTGGGCCGCCCCTTCGGATCGTGGTTATTCCTGATCTCACTGACGCTCGCAACCATCTCGGTCGCGCTGCGCTTGAACCTGTTCTTCGCCTCGCGTGTGCACCCCGCCACGCTGGTCGACCATCGCGGTCGCCTCTTTCCCACCATCGCCGCACTCGACACGCTGCTTGCTGCTTCGCTGCTCGGATCCGGCGCCAGACTGGCCGGAGAACACGACGGCGTCGCCGCCATCTTTGTCGCCCTCGCCGCTGTCACGCTTGTATCGCTGGCTTTGATTGAACCCGCCACTACCGGGGCCGCTGGACTGGGGCGGTCCTCCAAATAGGTTCTACGGGGTTCTGCTGGGTTCTGCGGGGTTCTACTGGGTTCGGTTCTTGGGTTCTACTGGGTTCGGTTCTTGGGTTCTACGGGGTTCGAGGTTCTGCGAGGTTCCAGGGTTCTACCACGTTGAACCTGCAAAACCTGGGAGCGGAACCCTGCAGAACTCAAGAACCGAACCCCGTAGAACCCAGCAGAACCCCGTAGAACCCCGTAGAACCCTTACGGGAGCCCAGCATCAGCCGCGAGCAGATCGTGGAGCAGATGGACCAGCGCAGAGCCGTCGAAAGGCTTCGGCATATGGCGATCGAAGCCGGCGTCGAGCGCCATCTGCTGCGCCTGTTCACCGGCAAACGCCGTCAGCGCCACGGTCGCACGCGGCATGTTTCGACCGAGGGCGGTCTGCAGCTGTCGCATCAGGCTGTATCCGTCGCGGCCGGGCATCGCGATGTCGCTGATGAGCGCGTCAGGACTCTCGTCGAGGCATGCGCTGAACCCTTCATCGGCGCTGGCCGCGACGTGAACCCTCGCACCCGCCCCCTCGAGCACCGAATGCAGCAATTCACGCGTATCGCGGTCGTCGTCCACAACGACGATGCACGCGCCAGTGAGCAGCCCGGCCAGCGTCTCGTGCGGCTCGATCGTTGGAGCGACGCGCGGCTCGCGTGCACGCTGCGCCGTTCGCGCCGGTAGCCGCACGGTGAACCGCGATCCATGGTTGATGCCGTCGCTTTCAGCCCGCACGTCGCCACCGTGCAGCTCCACAATCTGGCGGACGATCGAAAGCCCGAGGCCGAGACCGCCATGCGCGCGCGTGCTGGTTCCGTCCGCCTGCCGGAACGTGTCGAACACGCTCGGCAGAAACGCCGCGTCGATCCCGATTCCCGTGTCTGACACGACGAGTTCATCAATCCCATCCTGGCGCCGCAGGCTCACGGTTACGAGTCCGCCGGCCGGCGTGAATTTGACGGCGTTCGAAACCAGGTTCCAAATCACCTGCTGCAGCCGATCCGGGTCGCCGGCGGTCGGCTGGGTGACCGCCGCGAAATCCCGGTTGATCGCCACGCCGCGCGCTTCGGCGGTCGGCCGAATCGATTCAATCGCGGTCGTCGCCAGCGCCGCCAGGTCGATCGGTTTGATATCCAGCCGCAGTTTGCCCGTGGTGATCCGCGAAACCTCGAGGAGATCCTCGACCAGCCGCGCCTGCACCTGGGCGTTGCGCTCGACTTTCTCGAGCGCACGGTCGACGTCGGTGGCCGGAATTGCCGAACTCCGCAACAGCCGCGTCCATCCCAGAATCGCGTTCAGCGGTGTCCGCAGCTCGTGAGACAGCGTCGCCAGGAATTCGTCCTTCAATCGGTTCGCTTCGCGTTCTCGAACCAGCAAATCGGCACGCTCCTGCTCTGCGCGACGGCGTTCGGCGATCTCGCTGCGAAGTCCCTGGTTGGCCGCCGACAGTTCCTGCTCTCGGAGCTGGATCCGTTCCAGCATCCGATTGAACGCATCGACCAGCACCCCGAGCTCATCGTCGGTCGTGCGTGCCGCCCGCAGCGAGTAGTCGCCGCGCGCTGACACCTCGGTCGCCTTCTCGGCGAGAGCGGTGATGGGAACCGAAACGATGCGATGGACGCGCGAGGCGATCAGGAAACCAATCGCGCTCGTCAGAACGAGGACGAGCACGATGATGGTGAGCTGCGCATTCAACCTGGCCTGGAGCACGTCGAGATCGCTCAGCACGTCCAGTGTGCCGATCCGCCGTCCCTTGTCGTCGGTCAGCGACGACACGATCGTCAGCCGGTCAGCCTCGAACAACGACCCGGTCGCGCCTGGCGAGGCCGGACATGGAATCGGCGCCTGTGCCGGCGTGAATTCAGCAAAGAGGCGTCCGCCTCCGTCGTAAAGGCAGGCGCGGCGAATGTGCTCGTTGGGCGCCAGGGTTCGAAGCACTTCTTGCGCCGTCGGCGGATCGAGGAACTGGAGAGCGGCCGTGCTGCTCTTCAGAATCAGATCGGCCTGCGCGGCCAAATCGCGTTGCAACAGCTGGCGAGTCCTGAAGTAATCGAGTGCGATGTAACCGATGCTGGCCAGAAGCAGGACCGACACGGTCGTCACCATCATCATCAAGACGAGCTTCTGTCGAATCGGCAACTCACGGATCAGCTGGAAGAGCGTCTTCACGACACACCTCCGTCGACCGTCCGCGCCACGCGCAGCAGCTTGGAACTCGCTTTCAATCCGGATCGCTGCAGCGAACGCGCGCTGATATCGAACCGCACCCGATTGTTTTCGAGCAGGAATCCGATGTCTCCCCCCTGCTTGATGAACTGCGTGCCCTCGCCAACAGTCAGCACCGGCAGGTCACGGACACCCGCCGCGAGTCGCGCGCCGCGGTCCCCCGCTGATTTCCCGATATAGAGAACCGCGCAGCTGCGCGCCTCTTCGACTGACTGCGGTGCGACCCGCACAAGCGGTCGTCCACCGACCGCTTCGTCGGCAATCGTCCGGTCGAGGATGGCAATGAATGGCGCATCGGCGAGGGCGCATAACCTGAACGGCTCGTCAGGCTGCGCCGGCGGTGGCCACTCGATGAACTTCGTGAAGTTATAGAGGAACGCGGCCTTGACGTCGTCTTCGAGGGTGGGCTGAGCAACGAGCGGATGGCTGGCGCACATCAGCGACAACGCGATGATGGAAACGTGCCGGTGGACCTCCCGGGTCAGAAATACCATCGGGAGCGGACGAAGACTCCGCGACGAAAGTCATAGTGTGGCGCGTTGAGCGGCAGCAGTTCTGAGTGGTGTGCGTGAAGCAGGTTCTGTCCAACGATCGAGAGATCCCACCCCGCCCGGACGGTCCAGCCAACCCGCAGATCGAGCTCACTATACGGCGGAACGATCGGATCCGGACGCCGGGACGTGTGGCGGAATATCGCGTCCAAGGCGATGCGCCCTGGGAGATCGAGCGACGATTGCAGCGAGAACAGGTGACCGGGATCGTCGCCTTCGACGGTGCCGCCGTAGACGTCGTGGCTGCCGGGATCGAACGACAATGATTTATGGAAGTACGCGTACGATCCGTGCAGGCGCCATCGGGATAGTGGCTGGAGGGTTCCAGCCAATTCGACGCCACTCGTGCGCGCGTTCAACAGGTTTTCGAGAACGATCAGCGGCTGTGGCGCAAAGGTCAGCTCGGTGCTGCGCAGGCTGTCGTACTGATTCACATACGTGGCCACATCGAGCAACAGGGTCGCCAGGGGGCGGACGCGATAGCCGGCTTCGTACGCGATCACTTCCTCAGCGTCGAAATCCTCCGAACCGGTCAGCGTTGTCCTTTTTGTGATCGGATCGATCAGCCGCAGGTCTGTATCGAGCCGGGTCGGAAGGCGGACCGAGCGCGAGACCGCACCCCACGCTGTTTGCCGCGGCGTGACCGCCCAGCGGCCGCGAACGGTCGGCTGCGCCTCGAAGCCGGTGAAGTCGTTGCGATCGAACCGCGATCCGAGTGTCAAGAACACGCGGTTTCGTGCGATCGCGACCTCGTCTTGCACCCTGACGCTGAAGAGCGAATTCGTCCGCACCTGCGGATCGAACAAGAACCCGGCAATACCGACGTCGTTGCCGCGGGTCACGCGAACTTCTCCGCCGAACACGATATCGTGACGCCCGATCTTCAGATGTTGCTGGAGGTCGACGTCGCCCGTGTGCCGTTGCTCGGTGAACTGGAGCGGGACCTTCCGGTAGTTGCCGTCGTAATAGAACTGCACCTGAAATGCGCTCGTGCCTGAAAAGGCGCGTGTCCACCGCCCCAGCACATTGCCGCCAGCGATGTCGCCGTCGGCACGATCCGGAAATCCATCGGTGCCACGATAGGCGTCGCCTTGAAGCGTCCAGGTGATTGGCCCGGTCGACGACGAGTCGAGGCGGAAGCCGCCTTGTCCGAGCTGTACCGGGTCGCCAGCGTCCTGCCCCGTCGCGGTGAACACCTGCGCGCCGTGCTGGCGATACTTCCCGAATATGCGGTACGCGCCACCGCCCATCCGGCCACCGTGGCGGACGGCACCGTAAACATGCTCGTCCGATCCTCCGGCGACAGACACATAATCGCCAATCGTGGATGCCGCGTCCTTGGTGATGACGTTCACGACGCCGTTCACCGCGTTCGGGCCCCAGACCGATCCGCCCGGCCCGCGCACGACCTCGATGCGATCGACGTCGGTCAGCACGGTATCGAACGCATCCCAGAACGTGCCCGAGGTCAGCGGCGAGTACACGCTGCGACCGTCCATGAGGACCAGCAACTTGTTCGCTGGATTGGTGGTGAACCCGCGAAGGCTGGTCGCCCACGTGCTCGAGTTCACCCGCGCGACGTCGATCGCGTCAGCGAGCCGGAGCACTTCGGGAAGCGTAGTCAATCCGCTGCGGAAGATCTGATCGGGATTGATCACACTGACGGCAGCGGCTGTGTCAGACAACCGTTCCGCTCGTCTGGACACCGACGTGACATCGATCTCGGCGAGCTCTTCGATGCTGAGCCGCTTGAGATCTTGGGGAAGCTTCGACGCCGCCTGCGTCGTCTGCGCCCAGAGCGGCGATGCTGGAATCGTTGCAACCAGGAAGGAAATGATCAGGACTGCCGTCTTGGTCATCGCGACAAGACGCACAGTATACGCCGACGCATACTGTCATCCTCGCGAATGGCTGAGCTAAGGAGAGAAAGAGGCTGCCGACTCAATGCAAGCGATCTGACAGCAAGGCAACGCTCAGCGCGTAGGTGTGCGCGCAGTTGTAGCCAAGGATCGCGTCGTAATTCGAATACAGCAGAAACGCCCGCTTGCCGGCGCGGACCAGCGAGGCTTGCAGATCGCTGGCGGGCACGAGCGCGCCTCCCATCGTCTTCAGGCCCATCTTGCGCCAGGCTTTGAGCGGCCGCGGATCGGTCATCGCTCGTTCGGCGCGACAGCCGGTCTCCCGTAACGGCAATGCCTCGGCGGCGGTTCGTGCCTTGCCGATCAGTTGGACTTCCCGGCCCCAGCTTTGGCCCTGTGTCCATCCGTGCTGCTTCAGATAGTTCGCGACCGAGGCAAAGACATCCGCTTCCGAGTTCCAAATGTCGCGATGGCCGTCGCCGTCGAAGTCTTCTGCGTACTGGAGATAGCTCGAGGGCATGAACTGCGGCTGGCCGAGCGCCCCCGCCCACGATCCCTTCAGCCGATCGAGATCGATGTCGCCGCGGTTGAGGATCTCCAGTGCGCTGAACAGCTCGTTGCGAAACATTGCACCGCGGCGTTGATCGTAAGCGAGCGTCGCAAGCGTTGGAATCGTCGGGCGGACGCCGGCGAATCGTCCGAAATTCGATTCGAGCCCCCAGACGGCAACCACGACGCGCGGGTTGACCGCATATTTCTCGCCGATCTTCTTGAGCAGCGTCTGGCGCTCGGTAAACATGCGCTGCGCCGTCCGCACGATCGACGGCGTGAGGCGTCGCTTGAGGTACGTCTCCAGATTCATCGTGAATTCCGCCTGCGATCGATCGCGCTCGAGAATCTGTTCGACCGGCTCGAGCCCGGCGAGCGCCTGCTCGAGGATCTCGGGACGGATACCACGTTCCGCGGCCTCGGCGCGGAAGGCCGTGAGCCATTCGCTGAACGGCGGGGGCAGCGGCGGCACCGGGGCAATCGCGGGAGGCTTCGCTGCTGTCGGCGGCGACGGCGAAGGCTCCTGCGCGACGACGATCGCGGAGGCGGCGACTAGTGTAGCTAGGATAACGGCACTGACACGTGCCATGTCCTATTGTAACAGGCGGTCAGCGCGGCGCGGCGGGAATCGCCATTGGTTCGCGGCGGCGAGCGAACAATCCGATCACCGCCGAAGCCACGATGCCGGTTACCAGCGTGCCGATGAAGCCGCTCATGGCCTGCGCCATCGGCGTGGCGCTGGCGGCGCTCGCCTGAATGGCGGCGGCAATCTCGGCCTCGCTCTTCCCCTGCTGCTGCAGGGCCGCGCGATACGCTCCTTCGATTTCCGCAAAGTAACTCGGAAAGACAATGGTGGTGAACACGAGCGACGAGCAGATGATGATCACACCCGCGACGATCGCCATCATCGTGCCGGCAAGAATCTGTCCGCCGTAGCCGCGGCTCCGCGCCGTCTGACGGAGCCCCCACATCAGGCCGGCGATCTCAATCACCATGGCGCCGGGAATGAACAGCACGTTGGCGAGCGCCGGGATTTTGTACCAACCCGTGAATCCCATCACGAACGTCCAGGCGCTGCACAACAACCCGATCAATACGCCGGCGGCAAGTATTGGATTCATCGATAGCTCCGGGGAAGACGAACTGGATCCGGGATTTGGATGTGCGATGCATATTAGGACCGCGCGCTCGATTTGTGAAGCGGCTGAGATTGTTCGCCCGCGGCGAGGCATACAATTGTGAGGATCGTGTCGTTACGGAGGTAACCGATGTCATCTGGTCGATTCCCGCACATATTGGCAATTCTTGCAGTCGCACTCTCGGTTCCGGTCGTGACGTTGGCCCAGACTCCGGCGAGTGCCGCGCCTCAGACACCGGCTGATTACCAGGCGGTGCTGACGACGCTCGGGCGAACGGGAGATTTCAAGGACGGCGTGCTGAAGGTCAACATTCCTCGAAGCGATCTGAAGGTCACGATCGGACAACGGGCCGCGCCGACACCTTTCGGGTTTGGCGGTTGGGTCGCACTGACGAAGGGAACGGGTGGAAGCGACGTGATGATGGGCGATCTGGTCCTGACCGAGGACGAGGTCAACCTGGTGATGTCGGCGCTGCTCGAGAACGGCCTCGAAGTGACCGCGCTCCACAATCACTTTTTCTGGGAGCAGCCGCGCATCTTCTTCATGCACGTGCACGGCATGGGTACGGCCTCCGATCTTGCGCAGAAACTGAAACCGGCCCTCGCGCTGCTGCCCAAGCCGGCGCCATCAGCCCCAGCCCCTAATCCCGCAGTGCCGTCACTCGACACGGCAGGGCTTGCCAAGATCGTCGGCCACGAAGGGGAACAAAGCGGGCCGGTCTACAAGATCACTATTGCGCGGCCCGACATCAAC
>JBPYFA010000350.1:0-9300 GCA_051986585.1 Vicinamibacterales bacterium
ACGACTTGAACACCGAGCATTCGCGAGCTCTCTGGCTCCGTTGGAAGCGCGAGACCGATCCGCTGCATTATCTCGATCCAATCAAGCGACAGGAAGCGATGCAGCGCGTCCTGCAGCAGATGATTGCCGAGGGGTTGATCAACGCGAATCATTTCTACGGCACGATCAACTG
Source organism: Vicinamibacterales bacterium (assembly GCA_051986585.1). GTDB lineage: Bacteria > Acidobacteriota > Vicinamibacteria > Vicinamibacterales > 2-12-FULL-66-21 > JALZOC01. The sequence continues at coordinate 173 of JBPYFA010000350.1, forward strand.
TGACGGCGTGAATGCCAAAGGGGACGTCTGCGGAGTGACGACCACGAGCGGTCTGTCCTGGAAGATTCCAGGCCGTGTCGGCGATTCACCGATTCTTGGCGCGGGACTCTACGTCGATAACGAGGTCGGTGCGGCCGGATCGACGGGGCGCGGCGAAGCGAATCTCTACAACCTGTGTTCGTTCCTGATCGTCGAGGAGATGCGCCGCGGCGCCCACCCGAAGGACGCCGGGATGACGGCACTCCGCCGCATCAAGAGCAACACGATCGAGAAACGATTGCTGAATGCGCGCGGAGAGCCAAACTTCAACATCAGCTTCTACATTCTCAGCAAAAAGGGAGACCACGCCGGCGTCGCGATGTACGGGGGCAAGAACATGACTTACGCGTATTGCGACGAGAACGGGCCGAAGACGGTCGCCATGGAGCCGTTGCTTCAGGGGGAGGCGTAGAGTAGTTGCCAGTTGCCAGTTGCCAGTTGCCAGTTTCCAGTTTCCAGTTTCCAGTTTCCAGTTTCCAGCTGAGAGAACGGAGGCGTCATCCCAGCTGGTGGCTGAAAGCTGGCAGCTGGAAACTCCGATACGGCGCGTCCGCGTTCATGGGTGCCGTATCGGTCCTTGTTGATCCGCGGCCTACTTCGGACCGGGCGCCGCCACCGGCAGTGTGATGTTGTATTTCGTCAGTGTGGCGCTCAGCGTCTGGGCCTTCGCGATCAGCGCGTTGGCCGCGGCGATCGCCTTGGGCATGTTCGCCTTCGCGTCGTTGTATGCCCTGGTCGTCTGTTCGCCAGGCCACATGCCGCCCATCAGGCCGGTCTTCGCCTGAGTGGCCTGCGTCATGACGTTCTCGCTGCCGCGCCCTCCGCCACCACCGCCTCCCGCGCCGCCACCACCGCCGAACCCACGTCCTCCGCCTTGCTGCACGAACTTGGGCATCGCCGCCGCAAGCTCCTTGCTCAGCTGATCGAACGACGCTTTGACGTCGGCGGGAATGTCTGTATTCCCCGAGACCTGGCTCGCCAGTTCGCTGACCTTGGCGTTCAGCGGCGTCAGCGCGTTGGCCATCTCCGTCCCACGCTTCTGCAGGTCCTGCATCTCCATCGCCATGTCGAACAGCTTCTTCCGCTCGACGCTCGTTAGCGCCACCTCGGGATCGTCCAGCACGCGAACCGGCTTTGTGTCGATCGTTTTGCCATCGACGATGAGCGCGACGGTGTAGACGCCCGGAAGCACGAACGGCCCGGGACTGTTGCCGCCGCCGAATCCTCCAAAGCCGCCAAACCCGCCCCCGCCGGCATTACACCCGGCACCAAATGGACTCGGCGGTTGCTGACCGCCGCGACCGCCTCCGGCCCCGGCTCCCGCAGCGGCGCCCCCACCACCGGCACCACCGCCTTGCCGTCCGCTGCCGGTGCCGGCCGGCAATGTCACCGGCTGCACTCGAAGATCCCAGCAGGCCGACTGCATTCCCGGTTTACCGCTGTTGGCGAGCGCGGTACCGGCAATCTCGCGGATCTCTTTGCCCGCCGGGTCGGTGATTTTCAGCTTTACCTCGTTCGCTTGCCGCTTCATCAACCATGAGATGACCGCAGCCTGGGGCGGGTTCTCTCCAAAGAACGTCTGGTCGCCCCAGAATTCGTAATTGCGATCGCGGGCGGGCCGCCGGTACATCGCGGTCGGCGGAGGCGTGAACAGCTTTGCGTCAGCCGCCGATTGCGCAGCCGCGTACTCCTGAATCGGTTCGAGGTGGTCCAGGATCCACAAAGCGCGACCGTGGGTGGCGAGCAGCATGGCGTTGTCGCGCGGGTGAAGGACGATCTCGTCGATGCGAACGGTCGGCAGATTGCTCCGCACCCGCGTCCACGTTTTTGCGCGATCAGTTGAAACGAAGAGTCCCGTTTCCGCGCCAAGATACAGGACGTCTTGATTTCTGAGATCTGCGGTAATCGTCTTGATCACTTCCCCTGAGAGATTTCCGTTCGCCGATCGCCAGCTCTGGCCGAAGTCGTTGCTGACGTAAATGTAGGTCTCGAAGTTGTTTTGACGATGATCGTCAATCGTGACGTAGACCGTTCCTTCGTCGAAACGCGAGGCCGCGATCTCGGAGACGAACGCCCCCTTCGGTGCGTTCGGCAGCTTGGAATACAGGCTCGTCCACGTCTTTCCCCCGTCGCGTGACCCTTGCAGGTTGCCATCGTCGGTTCCTGCGTACAGGACTCCCGCGCGTTTCGGCGATTCTGCAATCGCGACGATCGTCGGCCACGCGACGATGCCATCGTCTTTGGCGATCCGGATGTCGCTGCCCTTCACCCCCATCGTCACGATGTCCTCGCGATTGGCGCCGCTGGTCAAATCGCCGCTGATCGCGGTCCACGACAGTCCGCGATCCGCCGATCGGAACATCTTCTGCGCCGCCGTGTACACGACCTTGGCGTCGTGCGGCGAGAGAATGATGGGCGTATCCCAATGCCAGCGCAGTGCGGGGTCGCCGCTCGCGGGCTGCGGGCGAATGGACATCGTTTCGCCGGTCACGCGGTCGACCCGCACCATGTTGCCGTCCTGCGACTCGCTGTAAATCACGCGCGGCGACTCCGGATCCTGAAGCACGACGAACCCATCACCGCCCTGCACTGTGGTCCAGTGGTGATTCGCGATCCCGGCCGACCCGCGGACGGCGCTCGGCCCGCACCAGTCGTAGTTGTCCTGCATGCCGCCGCAGACGTTGAACGGCGTCGCCATGTCGTAGCTGACGTGATAGAAGAGGCCGACCGGAAGGTTCGGCACGAACACCCACGTTTTGCCCTGATCGTAGGAATAAGCGAGGCCGCCGTCGTTGCCGATAATCAAGTGATTCGAGTTCGACGGATCGATCCAGATCGCATGCACGTCGTCGTGAATGGGCTGTGCGATGTCGGTCGCGATCGTCTTGCCTGCATCGAGGGTTTGATGCAGGCCGACCCCACCTAGATAGACGATGTCGGAATCGTTGGGATCGACCCGGACCTGGCTGAAATACATCGGACGGGGATTGGCGTTGTTGATCTTCTTCCACGTGGTTCCGCCGTCGTCGGATCGATAGAGGCCGGTCGGGTCGTTCGGATTGAGCGGCCCGCCGCCGCGGCCGGCGCCCCCACCCGCGCCGCCCCCTGCGGCCTGTGCCGCGCCGCCGGGTGTCGCTTCTCCTGCCGTCGCCCCGCCGCGCCCGCGCCCTGGTTGTACTGGTCCCTCAATGGAGGCATAGAGGACATTGGGATGCCTGCGCGAAACGTCCAGACCAATGCGGCCAAGCGATCCTTCGGGGATGCCGGCCTTCAGGCGCGTCCAGTTCTCACCTCCGTCGGTTGACTTCCAGATGCCGCTTCCCGGACCGCCGCCATTCATGCAGCAGGCGGTTCGGCGACGCTGGTAGGTCGACGCATACAGCACCTGGTTGTTGCTCGGATGGATCACGAGATCGTTCGCGCCCGTGTCGTCGTCGACCTTCAGCACCTGTTTCCAGCTCTTGCCGCCGTCGCTGGTCTTGTAGATTCCTCGCTCGCCGCCCGGTCCCCACAAGCTGCCAGTGGACGCGACGTAGACAGTTTCGTTGTTGCGTGGATCGATCACGATGCGGTTGATGTAGCGCGACGAACGAAGTCCCATGAAGGCGTAGGTCTTGCCGCCGTCGGTGGACTTGTACACCCCGTCGCCCCACGATGTGCTCTGGCGATTGTTCGATTCACCGGTCCCGACCCAGACAAGATCCGGATTGTTCTGGGAGATCGCGATGTCGCCGATCGACATCAGGCCACGGTCCTGCATCTGGGCTTCAAACGTCGTCCCGTTGTTCACGGTTTTCCAGACGCCGCCGTGTGCCGTGCCGACGTAAAAGATGGCGGGATTCGCTTCGTACACGGCAAGATCGGAAATCCGGCCTGACATCGAGGCTGGTCCGAGGGGCCGGAAGTGCAGCGTGTCGAACGGTCCGACGGCGGGCGGCGTTGTTGTGGACTGCGACTGTCCTCTCAGCGCGGGCCCGGCAACGGCGAGTGCCATGACGAGGACGGGGCCGAGAAACCGGTAGTTGGCCATGTTTGCGATCTCTTTCGAACTGGAAAGTCAATAAGACTGGTCTCGGAACTGCCGCTGCCTTGAACGCTCTCTCGAAGCTGCGCTTCAGTCCCGCGTCGTAGAAATGGCGGTTATTATTGCCGAAGTCTCGCCGGACCGGCGCCAGAATTCTGCGCGCGATGCGCGATCAGCGCGAGTGGAACGGCACGATCGCCCCTTATAATACGCGGCAGAAAATGGTAATCAGCAGCTCAGTAACCACTCGAGTGCGGATCAAGCGACTTGATTCATCGGTGCCACTGCCGCAGTACGAAACGGAAGGATCGGCGGCGTTCGACCTGGCTGCCGCCGGAGACGTCACCGTCAATCCTGGGCAGGTCGCGCTTATTCCGACCGGGCTCGTCATCGAAGTGCCCGCTGGAATGTTCCTTGGCATCTTCGCCCGGAGCAGCACTCCGCTCAAACGCGGATTGATGGTTGCCAATGGCGTCGGCGTGGTCGATCAGGACTATTGCGGCCCCAACGATGAAGTGAAGATTGCGGTGGTGAACTTCACCGCCGCGCCGGTCTGCGTTGCGGCAGGGGACCGGCTTGCGCAGGGCATGCTGCTCCCGGTCAATCGTGTGACGTGGGAAGAAGTCGACGTTGTTCGAACCGAGTCGCGAGGCGGGTTCGGCTCAACCGGATCCCGGATTGTGGACCACGGAGCCCGACACGAATAAGCGCCACTATCGGAACCGGTAAAGCCGCAGCCCGCGCGTGCCTACTCCCAGCAATTCGAAGTCCGACCGCGCATTCAACGTCCGGATCACATCGTCGGCTTCATTCCCAAACCGATCTGGATGCACCATCACGTGTGTCACGCCGGCGCGACGCATCGCATCGATGGCGTAGTCGCGCGGGAAGTACCAGAACGCGTCGGCGAACTGAGTGTAAGAGGCAGGTGTGTAGCCGCTATACCCGTTCATCAGAGGCTGCCAGTGCGCGGTTGAGTTCAGCACGAACTCGCCGTTTTCGAAAGTCGCCTGCCGCGGATAAAACGGAACCTCCACCAGAATCACGCGTGGCTCGGTCGCGAGCAGCTGGTACAGACGTGGGATTCCCGAAAACGGCACGTATTGAATCGGCGCTCGAAAGGATTCGACGTTTGCCGCAACGACCAGTACTACCGCTGCGATCGTCGCGGCCCGCGTCCGGTCTGGCCTCGATCCAAGTGTCTGAATAAGACTAACGAGGCCGAATCCCGCGAGACCGGCCATTCCCAGCAGGAACAGGTTACCGAACCGCGCCGCGACCCGCAGCCCGTGCAGGGGTGGGAACAGGCGATACAGCACGCCATAGAACGGCGTGTGCGTGCCGAGCGACAGCACGAAACCGGTGACGGCGATCGCGGTCAGCATCGTGATCCGGCGACGGGACGGCGGGTCGAACCGGCGCCACGACACCAGAGCGACGATCGCAAGCGCGATCACGACGATGCCTGGAAAGAAACTGTTCACCGGATCCTTGAAGAAAGCTGCACTCCATGTCGCAAGATGGAGGCGTCCTGATGCCGCCAGATAACCTGACGGCGTCGCCGAGTACTCGCTGACTGCATCCAGCGATCGCACCATGCCCTGTTCGTTGGCCGCGCGCTGGTACGGCAACGATAGAGGGACGATCCCGATCGCCGCGACGACGATTGCAACGGCAAGGCGGCTGCTGACGGCCCTGGCATTCGGGAGCCAGTCGGGCGCTCTCGTCACGATCGCGACGCCGACCAAGACAACACCGAAGACAAGCAGGTAGCCCGACGTGTAGGCCATGACGATCAACCAGAGCGCGAGCAGCAGCGCGTCGCGCGTGCGTTGCAGGGTGAGCAGCCGATCGATCGCCATCAGTGCCAGCGGGAGTCCATAGATGTGCAAAGCCTGCATGTGGGGTAGTCGCGTCAGCGTGTGGGTGTTGAAGGCGAAGGACGATCCGGTCAGCAGCGCGGCCCGCCAATCACCCGTCCACATCAACATCAACGCATACGCCGCGAACCCGGTCAGGGCGAACCCGACGAACGTCAGCAGATTGAACACCAGCACCGGCGAGCCGCCGAGCCATGCGATCGGCGCGCCGATGACGGCCGGCACGATCAGCGGTTCGGAAAACGCCAGCGAATCACTCGCGGGATAGAAGATGTTCCCCTGAAAAAGATGCAGCGGCGCGCGCGGCAGGATGTGCTCGACCCACGCGAGGATCCACTCGTTGAGCTGAGTGTCTGCGTTGTTGTTGCTGGAAAGTGTCGCCGGATGCAAAGCCAGCGGCCACGTATGTACGACCGACAGCAAAGTCATCAGTAGAAGCGGCAGTGCCCATCTGTGGCTCTTGTGCGCGTCGGTGTGATGCGCGTCAGACGACGTCATGCGAGGGAGGTCAGCATTATGCCAGATGGCACCTCGCTTGGTTATGTTCGGGAGAGGACGAGAAGTCCTCCGCATAGGAGGTGTCATGTTTTCGAGAGGATATGTCGCTGCTGTGGGTGTGATGCTGATCGTTGCCGCAGGGGCCTGGACTACGCCGCAGTCATCCAATACGGGGAAAGAAGAGTTCAGAGCGCTCGCGGTCAACATGGCCGCGATGACGCCCGCCTCTGCCACACCGGTGGAGATCACGATTGAGAGATGGACGAGCGATGAAACACGCGATCGCCTGATGACCATCCTCAAGGAACAAGGACCGGATGAGTTGCTCAAAGCGTTGCAGAAGGAGCCCCGAGTCGGCTTCATCCGGAGCCAGCAATCGCTCGGCTACGACCTCCACTACGCGCGCAGACTGCCGGGAGCCGACGGCGGCGAGCGCATTTCGCTGGCCACGGATCGACCCATCGGGTTCCTCGAGGCGACGGGCGGCGGACAGACGCTCGATTATCGCTTCACGCTGATCGAGCTGCGGGTCGGATCGAACGGCAAGGGCGAGGGGAAGATGTCCATCGCGGCACGGCCAGAGTTCAGCGATCACACGCTGGTGATCGAAAACTGGGCGGACCAGCCGGTAAAGCTGCAGGACGTGGAGAGAGAACAGTGACGGCGTACTGATGGCGTTGCTCGATCGTTTTTGGTTTTTGCGTTCTGGAGGTTCTTGGTTTCAGTTGTGGTTTTCGACTGAACCAAGAACCGAGAACGAACTACGAACGAAAAACCAAGAACCAAAACCCAGAACTAATAACCAAAAACGAAGAACCGACGGGATACAGTTACGAAGACTCTACCGCCCCCGCGAGCCCACGAATCAGCGTCAGCAGCATGTCGATCGCCACGGTGTTGTGACCGCCGAGCGGGATGATGATATCGGCGTAGCGCTTACTGGGCTCGACGAACTCGAGATGCATGGGTTTGACGGTCCCGAGATACTGCTCGATGACCGACGGAACCGTGCGTCCCCGTTCGGCGATGTCGCGCTGGAGTCGCCGGATGAAGCGGGTGTCGTCGTCGGCATCGACGAACACCTTGACATCCATGAGCGCCCGCAGCGCGGCATCGGCGAAAATCAGAATGCCTTCAACGATGATCGCCTTCCGTGGCTTCGCCGTTGCGGTGTCGGCCTGCCGCGCATGGCGCGCGAAGTCGTACTCCGGGACCTGGACCGGTCGTCCCGCGCGCAATTCATGCAGATGGCGGACGAGCAGGTCGGTTTCGAGCGAATCCGGATGATCGTAGTTGAGCGCCGCGCGTTCTTCGAGCCGCAGGTCGTTGCGATCCCGATAATATCGATCGTGTTCCAGGACCGTGACCTGTTCGTCGCCGATGCTTTCGATGATCTTTCGGACGACCGTGGTTTTGCCCGACCCCGATCCGCCAGCGACTCCGATCACGAGTGGGCGAAACACTGAATTTCCGTGCACAAACGATAAGCGTATCAGCTCGTCCGGCCCGGGCTGGTAAAATATCAGTGCTTCCCCGAATCAGTCGCATGTCCCAGGAGGACCTGTGGACTTCCTGTTTTTCGGGCTGCTGTTCCTGGCGGTCCTGTTCGGGCCGCCGTTTGCCGCCTGGGTCTCCGCGCGACGGACGCGGAGGATGGTCGAAGAACTGGCTCGCACGGTGGAGCGCCAGCAGACTTCGATCGATCTGCTGACCACGCACGTCGGACAGCTGCTCAAAGAGGCGCGCGAGTCGGCGACGCCTCCCGTTGCGGAAGCGGTGCGGCCGCCGGTTGCCAAGCCGATGGCGCCGGCTGCGGAGCCCGCGCCGCCACGGGTTGAAGAGCCCGCGGCTCCGCCGATCGCGCCGCCTGTTCCACCGATAAGGACGCCTGTGCCCTCCGCTATCGAGCGGCCGGGCACACCTGTCGGGGCTCCGCCGCCGACGCCTGCCGGCGCGCCCCGGCCGAGTCCTGTTGTGGTGCCCTTGCCGAAGCCGTCGCCGCGGGCAGTCGCTCCGCCCCGTGTTTCGCCACCACCACCGCCACCGGCACCACCGCGAATACCTCCACCATCGCGACCCGTCGCGCAGAGGCCGGCGTTCGACTGGGAAAGTCTGATTGGCGTGAAGCTGTTTTCGGCGATTGCGGGGATTGCGCTGGTAATCGCGGCGATTTTTTTCCTTCGCTACTCGGTCGAGCGCGGATGGCTTCAGCCGCCGGTGCGCGTGGTCATCGGCGTGATGGTTGCGATTGCGCTGCTGGTCGTGTGCGAGTTGAGGGCCGCACGACGCTACCCGGTGACCGCCAACGCGCTGGACGCCGCCGCCATCGCGATCCTGTTTTCGACTTTTTTTGCCGCGCACGCGTTGTGGAACCTGATCCCGGCAGCGGCCGCCTTCGTGCTGCTCGCAATCGTGACCGCCACCGCCGTACTCCTCTCGATCCGCCGCGAGTCGCTGTTCATCGCGGTGCTCGGGCTGCTCGGCGGATTTGCCACGCCGGCGCTGCTGTCGACGGGGGAGAACCGACCGATTCCGTTGTTCGCGTACCTCATGTTGCTGAACATCGGTCTGTCGTGGGTGGCCTACCGCAAGAGGTGGCCGCTGCTGACCGTACTTACGTTGCTGTTCACGACGCTATATCAGTGGGGATGGGTATTCACGTTCCTGGATGCGAGCTCGCTGACGCT
>JBPYFA010000351.1:0-4273 GCA_051986585.1 Vicinamibacterales bacterium
CCGTCTGGTGATGTAGCGGGTCATCCCCGAGCGTCAGTTACCGATCCAGACCGTGTTCCACCATTGGTTGGTCTGGGAGGGATGTGGTTGGAATCCCTGAACGGTTTCTTTCATCCCGTAAATCCGGAACAGGCCCGCCACGGGAATGACGATCGCCTGTTGATCGATGAGCAGATGCATCGAATCCGCGGCGGCGCGCTGTGTGACGGAGCGATCCGTCGCGGACGAGCCTTCCTCGATCAACTGGTCGAATTCAGCCCCCGGCGCGAAGTACACCATGTTCTTGCTTGAGGCTTTCGAATAGAAGCGGAGGGCTGGGAGAAAGATCGGGTTGGCGTCATTCTGATTTGGGCCTTCTAGATCGATGTCAAACTGACCGGCGTCCACGAGCTTCTGGTACGAGGCCTGGTCGGGCGACTTGACGATCTTCATGTCGATCCCCACCGCCGCTAGCTGAGACTGGATCAACTCCAGCGTCTGATTGTCCCACTCAACCCAGCCAACTTCTGCGATCGACAGACGCTGTCCATTCTTCGAGCGCATCCCATCGGCGCCCTTGACCCAGCCGGCATCGTCCAGGAGTTTGTTCGCGCGCTGGGTGTCGTAGGAAAATCCCTGCACGCGACTGGCGTACTGGCCAAGCACATCGGGCGGACCCATCGTCGCAACGACGGCCGCATTGCCTTCCCAGACCTTGTTCACCAGCGTCTGCCGATCCAACGCGTAGCCGATGGCCTGCCGGACCGATTGATCCTGCAGCAGCACATACGGCGCCTGGCCATGGATGTTGAGATACATGAGCATGGTCCGCCCAACCGGTGCGTTGGCGACCTTGTAGCCTGGCTGGCTCTTGATGCTCGCGACCTGGGCTGGCGGTAGATCCATCATGAGGTCGATCTCACCCGATTGCAGAGCGAGCTCGCGTGTATTCGCGTCGGGATAGAAGCGATACGTGACCTGGTCCAGACGCGCCTTGTCCCCCCAGTAGTCGGGATTGCGTTGGACGACCAGGTGCTCGCCTTTGACGTATTCGACGAACTTGTACGGGCCGGTGCACATTGGGCGGTCAACCAGATCCGTTCCGTTCTTCATAATCGCGTAAGTCGGGTGCAGAATCTGTTCGACCAGCCGCAGGTTCGACTGGTCCGGAGTAACGTCGACAGTCGTCGGGTCGACCACCTTCGTCGAGTTCTCACCAATCGAGCTGTAGCCCTGTTGGCCGCGCGCGGTACGGTCGAGTGACCATTTGACGTCGTCCGCAGTCATCGGTGTGCCGTCCCAGAACTTCACGCCCTGGCGCAGATGAAACCGAAAGGTGTTGGTGCCAACCTGTTCCCAACTGGTGGCAAGCAGCGGCTGAGGTGAAAAATCCTCCCCGAGCCTCACCAGGGTCTCGCACATGTTGACGTTGATCGGGTAGTTGCCAAGCCGTGATTTGAGTGGCTGCATCTCGCTCTGAAACTGATCGTCCGCGGCGCCGACGACGAGCTCCTGCCTGGTAGCTGGCTGTCCCGTTCCCGAAGTGGGAGCGGCGGGCTGAGTCGAGCTCGCGGGCACGGCTGGGGCACAACCAAACACGACCAACAGCATCGCGGCGACGCCAGCACGTGGATTCATTCCGGACCTCCCGTGCAGCACACGGTCCGTGCTGCCCAGCTAGGCTACCGCACTGGTGGCAGCTGTTTGGCGCACCCGTGCGCCCCACTTGCATGGTGCGCAAGCCGCCCTGGGCTCGGCGTTCGCCATTCTCCTCTCGGAGTCTGTTCCCCACGTGCGCTAGAGACGAAGTGGGCTTGCGACTGTCCTGGACGGCGCAGCGTCCTGCCGCACGCGCTCTGAGAGACGGTGCGCGACGATTGCGGCCCACGCGGCGCCGAGTACAAGCATCGTCCTCTGGTAGATCCCGATGCGCTCCGCTCCGAGGACAACTGGGCCAACGAGCATGAAATGCGATCAGCAGGATCCCGGTAATCAGCGAAATCGACGCGAGGGATCGCCATTCACGCCGCTGACGAAAGACCCGCCAGGCGACAAGCGGCAGCAAACCTAAAACAAGAAAGTACGACATCCCGAAGACCGTGTGCAGCACGCCCTGGGGTGTTGACATGACCGGCGGACAGCCCGGATCACAACTGAAGACGCTACTGCCGCCAGCGGTGATTGCCTGCAAGACGACGAGCGCAAACAGACCCTTGCGACCGAACTCGGCGGCGACAGCAAACGCGTACAAGGCGTACAACAGCGCCGTTGCGCCGAAGCCGAGCACGTTCCAGGCAATGGCGTTCGCGGATCCCTGCTGGCCGAGCTCGCTGATGGCGTGCGTCGCGTCGTAACCAGGCCGCACCGCACCGAAAACTACCGACGCGCTCAGAATCCAGAGGATCGGCAGCGCTCCCAGGAGAGCCAGGCACCGCAGGTATTGAGTGGAATTCGACATGCCACGAGGGTTGCTCCAGGTCGAAGCGTCGTCAAGCGATTGCGAAAAAATCGCCCCTTTGTGCTAGTGGTAGCGCCCGATTCAGAGGTGTGATCCACATCATTTACAAACGCCATAGCCACGGAGGACGGCGTGGAGTTGACGCCGGACCGCAAGGAAGATGTTGGGCATGTCCTCAACCGCATGGTTGACCCAACTGGATAGCAGCCCGCACGGATCGCCGACGGTCATATCAGGCGGGCTAGTCTGCAATTCTGGGTTCACGGCGTGAAGGGGAAACAGGGCATACGCCCGTTTCGACGGAAAGTACCGGTAAAGCGCAGGGATGGAAAGGCCACAAGCACGCCCTAACGCCTTCATGGTTGTTCCCCGAAATCCGTGGCGGCGAAACACCGCGGCCGCCGAGCGTACAGCTCGTGCCGCCGCGCGATCGGGTCTTCGCTCTGCCACTCTGGCAGATCTCGCACGTTCTTCATTTTGCCCGCACAGTCGGCTGGAAGCGTGCCATCGTATCAGTCGAATACGGTGACCTCGAGGTCGGGGATGCCTAGAGGTCACCATGATGGTCTCGTATGGCTACACGGCAACAGCCACGCGGTCGCGCGCCACGCGGTGCTCTTCGAGCGCTGCATAGTTGGGTTCTGCTCCATGGCCGGGCACTTCCGGAGGACTCACGGTCCCATCGGAGTTCACTTGCAGTGTATGGTGATACATCTTGCCCCACATGGGATCCACCGAATCGCGATAAAACTCCAGAATCAATCCGTTCGATATTGCGGAAACGAGGTGGATGTGGATGTCCTGGGATCCGTGCGGCGCAACGTCAAGATCATGCGCCTGCGCCAATGCGGCGACCTTCATCCATTCCGTAACGCCGCCAAGTACCTTCGCGTCCGCATTCAAGATGGACGCCGCATTGTGCTCGATCAGGTCACGGAACCCGTAGCGTGTGTATTCGTTTTCTCCGGTCGCGATGGGGATCGTCGTTTTCTCCGCGAGCCGGCGTGAACCCTCGTAATCGTCTGGAGCGACGGGCTCTTCGAACCAGAAGATGTCGAATTCTTCGATGCGCTGAGCGAACTGAATGGCTTCGTAGGACCGATACGCGCAGTTTGCGTCAACGAGCAGTTTGACTTCGGGTCCTATGGCTTCGCGCACCGCTTTGACGCGCGCCACGTCCTCACGCATGGGGACCCCGCCCACCTTCATTTTGATCGCGCGCGCGCCCATGGTGACATTCGTTTCCATCTCCTGCTGGAGCTCTCTCAGGCCTTTGCCTTCCTCGTAATACCCGCCCGCGATATAGGTAGGCATCCGATTCCGATATCCGCCCAACAGCTTGTACAACGGAAGCCCAGCGACTTTCGCGCGGATGTCCCACAGGCCGATGTCAATGGCGCTGATAGCGCGTGTGGTCAAACCGCGTCGGCCGATGATCTTGGGAATCCACATCTTGTGCCACAGGCGCTCCACGTCGATCGGATCCTCTCCGATCAACTCGCGCTTCAAGGTCTCGATCGTGGCCTGGCCGATCAGTCCGGTACCGCCGAGGCCGATGCCCGTGACATTCTCGTCTGTTTCGATTTTGACAATTCCCAGGCCCGAGTGAGTGTACGTGTGCTTGCCGTTGCGGATGGGCACATGACGCGGCCAACGAAACTCTTCGGTGGTAATAGAGACGATTTTCATTGTGGGCAGTCCTTTCAGTTCCAACTGAGATCAGGCAGCGCTAATCCACCATTCGGCCTCCCGCAGCGAGCCCCAGGTTGCCGGAAAGCCCTGGATGCGCGTGTGTACCAGGAAGTTCCCTGGCTCGAACCAGATGTATCCGAACCA
>JBPYFA010000352.1:0-5212 GCA_051986585.1 Vicinamibacterales bacterium
AGGAACTCCTCGCCGCGCAGCGGTACCCCCGCGCGCCGCAGATCCCTGCCCAGTTTCTCCGCAAAGCCGAGTCGATCGATGAGCCGGTCGAGAAACGGGAAACGGCTTCGCTTGTGTTGTCGCAGGACGGAGATTCCATCGCGCACCTGGAATTGCGGGGCCGCATAGGCTGTCAGGTGCCTGACGGCCAGGTCACGTTCGACATCGGCGGCCGATTCGAGCAACCACATCGCCTGCGCAATGGCCGCGAATACCAGTAGTGCAACAACCAGCGAACCCTCCATTTACGGTCAGTCTCCGAATGCTGAGCCAGGAACGGCGTCGACAGCGCCGTGTACGGGCAGGAAGGTTTCGACTGGCAAGTGTTCACCGAACTGGGAGAGGCGATCCGCGAAGTGAGGTCGCAGCCCGGTCGCTTGAAGCTGACCGAGAACGCGGCCCTGCGCATCGACGCCCCTACCTTGAAACTCGAACAGGTTGTGCATCGATACAACTGCGCCCTGCATGCCGACGATTTCCGAGATCTGCGTCACTCGACGCGAGCCGTCCTGCATACGTGCGATCTGCACGACCAGGTTGAGACCAGAGGCGATCTGTTCGCGAATGGCCTGAACGGGGAGGTCCACTGCCATAAGGACCATGTTCTCGATGCGGGCAAGCGCGTCGCGGGGGGTGTTGGCGTGCACCGTTGTCATCGATCCATCGTGACCGGTGTTCATCGCCTGGAGCATGTCAAAGGCTTCGGCTGCGCGGCACTCGCCAACGATGATGCGGTCGGGGCGCATACGCAGGGCATTCACGACGAGCTCGCGTTGATTCACCTGCCCCTTGCCTTCGATGTTCGCGGGTCGCGTCTCGAGGCTGACCCAGTCGTCCTGCTTGATCTGGAGCTCAGCGGGGTTCTCGATCGTCACAATCCGCTCGCGCGGAACGATGAAGCCTGAAAGCAGATTCAACAACGTCGTCTTGCCCGTGCCGGTGCCGCCTGCGACCAGGATGTTCAGGCGCGCCCGCATGACCGCGGCAAGGAAGTCCACCGTGGCGCGGCTCAGTGTGCCGAGGCGTACCAGGTCCTCTGCGGTAAAGAGCTCCCGCGAAAACTTTCGAATGGTGACCGACGGGCCGTGGACCGCCAGCGGAGGAATGATGGCATTTACGCGCGACCCATCTGCCAGACGGGCATCAACCATTGGCGACGAATCATCTACGCGTCGGCCGATGGGGCGCAGAATCTTGTCGATCGTGTGAAGGACGTGCGCGTCGTCTCTAAAACGGGTCTCTACCTTCGAAAGCAGACCGGCCCGCTCGACGTAAATACGGTCGAAGCTATTCACCATTACTTCGGTGATGCCCGGATCACGCAGGAGTGGCTCGATAGGTCCGAGACCGAGCACCTCGTCCGCAATATCGGACGCCAGGCGCAGCCGTTCCTGCCGGCTGAGGGATTCATCCGCGGTGGCCAGTCGGTCTTCCGCCGCTTGCTCAACAGCCCGTCGAACCGGGGATGAGTAGCTGGTATCGCCGGTCAGCTGCTCCGGATCCAGGTCACGAATGAGCTCTTCGTGCACGTGCGTTTTGAGCTCCATCAAGCTCTCGTTGCGAGCAGCCTGAACGCGCGCCTGCCTGGAGGAGCCTCCGTTCTGGGTCTCCGGCACCGGGATAGTCGGCTTCGTGACGGCCGGGGTCATGAGCGACTCCGGCGACCACGTGCCTGGAGCAGGCCCATTGCCGTTTGCCGGTCGGGCAATTACGGCAACGGGCTCGGAATTCGCCGCCTCATTGGGCTCCGCTGTCGATGCGGCTTTGGACGTTCTGATCTGTTCGAGCAGCGACATATGACCTTATCTATCCGGCGACCGTGTAATTCGCAGCCTGGGCAGCGGGCAGCCACGCTCGCCAGCCCGACCTCGCGATGGGCTCGGCGGGAACGCCGCCGAGCTGCCGTGCGATCTCACGCACGGACCGCGATAGGGTTGTCTTGGGCTGAGAGATGACTACCGGGCTGCCAAAGGCCGCGGCCTTCATCGCGGCGTAATCGTTAGGAACCTGCCAGGCAAGTGGCTGAGTCAGAACCTCCTCCGCTTCTTCGGCAGTGATCCGCGTTTTCGAACTCGCGCGGTTCAAGACCACTTTGACCTTCTCGAGCGGAAAGCCCAATCCCTGCAACATGCGGATGCAAGCATGGGTTCTCCGCAGGGTCGGCACCTCTGGGGTTGTCACCAGCAGAACGGTGGATGCTGCGTCGAGAATGGCCGCGGTCACTTCGCTTATTCCGGCTGGTGAATCGACGACCACGAAGTCGTAGAGTCCAGCGAGTCGCGTCAAGAGCTTCGTCACGCGCGCGGCTTCGACGACGGCGGCCGCATCGGGCGCGAGTGGAGCGGACAGGACGTACACGCCTTCGGGTCCGCGCGTGAGTGCTGTTTGCAGTCGCTCCGTATCTTCCAGCGTTGCGTCATCCAGCACGTCGAGGACGTCGCGGTCGGGCTTGACGTCGAGCATCAGCGCGATGTCCCCGAACGGCAGGTCCAGGTCCACGAGTGCAATGCTGCCGCGTGTTTCGTGCGCGAGTGCCACCGCCAGATTTGAAGCCAGTGTCGTTTTTCCGATACCACCCTTGACACCGAACATGGTGATGACGGAGCCCGCCGGCGCGGCCGGGTCCGCGGCGGTGGGTTGTCGTCGCGTCTGATCTGCTTGCCACGCGGCGACGACCGTCTTGCGCAACTCGTCGGGTGTGGAACCATGCACTACCACGTCGCGCGCGCCTGCCAGAACCACTTTTCGGAACAGGTCGCGCTCGAACTGCCCAACCATTCCGACAAGCGTCCACGAAGGATTGCCCTGTGCCAGGAGCTGAATCGTTCCGAGCGAGCGGGTCAACGGCTCGTCGATCGCAACGAAGACCACGTCGGGGCCCAGCGTTCGTGCCCAGGTAAGCGCTACTGGGCCGTAGCCAGCGTCTCCAACGATTTCGAGATCGGCAAAGTTGTTCAGTGCTCGCCTCAATTCCGCGAGCACATCGGCGTTCTGGCCGACGAGGAGGATCTTGATCTGCTGTGACATTGTTCTGGTCCTACCTGCCCGCCGTCACGATCCAGCCTGCTGCTACCCAGCCTTCTCGCTGATCGGGTAGCCGGACCTTGAACCAGTCCGCACTCTGGCCAATGATCTCCAGCTGGGTGCCGTACTGGACCTGATCCATCACGCCCGAGGCGATGCTCGGTCCGCTGCGCACGTTGGCCGCATCGACAGCCACGATGGCCGTACTCTGCGGCATCGCGGTGACCAGCGTCATGCCTACGCCGCTCTGGACCATTTTCGCCGGCTCCTGGATAACCGAAGCCCAGAAATTCGTCGGCTTGAAGTCGGACGTGATCTTGATTTGCCCGGTGACCGTCGTGGTCGCGCCAGGCGCCAGGTCACCACCGAACCCCCAGCGGAACGGTACGTCAGTGGAGTCCAGGCCGGCTGAGGCAATCCCAACACGCCACTTCCCCGGGACTGACGCGAACTGCTGAGAGAAATACGTCTGACCTTGTACGTACGTGTAGCCCGGCTGTGGATCCTGAGTTTGAAGCGGCTTGTCCGACGTATTTTTCACCGTGATCTGCACCGTGATCGTGTCGCCAACTTTGACGTTGGTCGGACTGATCTCAGTCGCGATGATCTGCGCTGAGGCGGCCTCGATCGGGCTCGACAGCGTGCTGAGATCGGCTGGCAGGACGGCAGACTGGTTGCGGTCTGCGGACGGTCGCACGGTGTAAATCAGATTTCCGTGTGCCTCCGCTAATGCCAGGCGTTCTGCCGCTTCCGGATCGACGGCCAGGGTGACGGTGCGCGTCTGCGGCGCGGCGACGGGCACCCGCACTGGCGTCGGACTCGGGGCGGGTAAGGCAGGGCTTTTTGGCGCAGGCTGCTGCTGTGACGGATCCTGACCCGCACGTGGCAGCTGATCCGCCGATGTGTTCTGGGCCACCGCGAGCACCTGGACATCCTGGAGCAGGATCATCGATTGATCTTTGCCCAGGACATCGCGACCGAAGACAGCCATGACGTCTACAAAGTCGCCCGGCACGATCAACCCACCGGCGGTGGCGAGTTCGGTGAATGTCACCGCCATTGCGCGCTTACCTTGCGGAATCAGATCGGCAAACTTCTTCACGTCGGTCACTTGCGGGTCCACCAGGCGACTCGGGAGTACCTGCTCGCCCGCTTGAAGCGACGTGTTCAGCACTTTGTTGCCCACCTGATCGAAGGACGTGAGTGCTCCAGGCAGAATGACGCCGACTGGCATCTCCTTGGCCTCGAACATGGCGGGCGTAAGCGCCGTTTGCGCGGGGACATTGTCCTTTGCCACCAGGACCGTCTCGGTCTTGGTCTGTGCCTCCAGGGTCGCCCTGGCGGCTTCCTGGCGAGCTTGATCCTGTACCGAGTTGATGTACAGAAAAACGCCAACTGCCGCGGCACCGCCCAGCATGAGGGCGAGCAGAAGCCGCGGCGCTCGCCGGCTTCCTCGGGAAGACTGATTGATCAAGATGCTCTCCTCTCTCGCACCCCGTCGAGTTGATTGATCATCGGCATGTTTTGCTCATCGAATGAGCCGAATGGATTTGGTTGCGTTCTGGCGGTAACCGCCGGTCTTGCCGCTACCCACGAGCTTGACAACGATGCCATCGACGGCCGTGTTCGAACCACGCGGTTGCACGTCCTCGATGAACACAGTGAGAAATGTTTTGATGGGAACTGACGTCTTTCCCTGCAGAAAAATCGAGTCGTGGTCCAGGACGGCGATGGTCCAGAGGCACGGCGAGTGTTCCTGTGCCGACTTTACGGTCCACAGTAGCTTGAGATCGGACGTATCCTGGGGCGTCCAGATGACGTCTGTCATGTTCTGCTGGCAGACGTCCGAATTGCCGACCCTGGTGTACCCACGGGACTCCATGCCCGACCTCACCTGGCCGATGCTCATGCCTGGTGAGGTCGACAGGGTCGCGATGCTGTCCGTGCTCAGCGGGACGCAGATTCCGCAGGGGGCCCCGCAAAGCTCCAGACTCCATTCAGGCCCGGTTTGGGGCAACCCTGGCAGGAACAACTGGAGGGTGTCACCGCTGTTCTCGGGATAGGTGCCCAGGCCCGTGTCCATCCCCCAGGTAACGGGCGAACCGCCGGGGCTTCCGAGCACGGGAGTGACCTGACTTGCCCACGCGGG
>JBPYFA010000353.1:0-11166 GCA_051986585.1 Vicinamibacterales bacterium
AAGGCATCACGCCTGCGGACCTCGCGAAGAACAACCAGCTGTTCATCGAGCTCGCGACGAGAAGGGAACATTCTGCTCAACACCGGAACGCAGAAATCCGGACCGATGATCGTCGATTCGATCCGAAAGCTCGGCTTCAAGCCCGAGGACATCAAGATCATCGTCAACGGCCACGGGCATTCCGATCACGCCGGCGCGTTTGCCTTCATGAAGGATCTGACCCACGCACAGATCGCGATCATGCAGCCGGACGTCGCGATGGTCGAGGACGGTGGCAAGAGCGACTTCCATTACGGCAAGGACTGGCAGGTCATGGGGCAGCCCCCGGTGAAAGTCGACCGGATCCTGCGCAGCGGCGACAGCGTCAAGCTCGGGGACGTGATCCTCACCGGCTACAACACACCAGGCCACACCAGAGGAGCGACCACGTGGGTGACGACGCTGGTCGATGGCGGCAAGGCGTACACGGTCGTGTTTCCCGACGGCGCTGGTTTCAACCCCGGCTATCAGATCGCGAAGCCGGAGGAATATCCTGGCATCAATCAGGACTATCGCGACACGCTGCATTTCCTCGAAAGTCTGCACCCGGATATCTGGCTCGCGCACCACACCGAGTACTTCGATCTGGAGGGAAAGCGAACGCGAGCGCCAAGCGAAGGCGTGAAGGCGTGGGTCGACCGCGACGGCTACCGCCAGTGGGTGGCGAGCAAACGGCGCGCGTTCGAGGATGAAGTCGACCGCGAGATGGGCGTGAAGAAACCGCCAGTCGCTGCAGCGGCATCACAGCCGGCCGCGCCAGCCGCGACCAGCCCCGGTGGGACCGAAGCTGAATGATGGCAAGACCGCTTACACATTGAACCTGAAGGACGTGCCGGTCGACGGGTTCTGGTCGATCAGCGTGTACAACGCCAAAGGCTTCTTTGAGAAGAACTCGCAGAATGCCTACTCTCTCAACCGCGTGACGGCGAAACTGAATGCCGATGGGTCCTTCACCGTGCGCTTCGGCGGATGCGACGCAGGCTCGGTGAACTGTCTTCCGATTGTCGCCGGTTGGAACTACACCGTGCGCCTCTACCGGCCGCGGGCGGCGCTGCTCAAATGGCACATGGAGACTTCCCGAAGCGCAGCCCGTATCGTCGACGGCGCTACATTCTTTTTGATGGATAACAGTGGCGAATTCGATCGGCGCTGGCGCGACGACCCCGTGCCGACGCCGAATAGGGCAGTGCCGGACAGCACGAGGTCCACTGATTTGATCATGCCGCGCCTGCGGTGACGGTTGGTTCAGGCCGTGCTACCCGATCGCCGCACTCACGTCTTTGAGGTCTGCCGTCTCGATGCCGTCGAAAAAATCATTGAGCGGCCACCGCAGGACGGGTCCACGCGTGCCGCCGAGCACGAACACTTCGCGCTCGAGCACCGGCCGAAAGGCGCGCAGCATGGCTGCGACCGGCGGTGGCGGATTCTTCAACATGTCGGCGGTCACGCCGAAAGCGGACTGGTGAGCCGTGAGCGCCAACAGCTTTCGTTCGAGGTACGGCCTGGCGTCAAACGTGACGGCGACCATCTCTGGGGAGGTTGAAAACACATCTGGATCCAGACCATCGAGGAAGCCGCGACCACGGCTCGCGTCGGCGAATTCCAGAAACACCTGGCGGAGCATTGACGAGTAAAAGAGACGCTCCGGTGCTTCGGAACCGAGTACCCCGCTGGCAAAGAACGCTGCCGTGGTCGCGCGGTGAATCGCGACATGGTCGGGATGGTAATAGCCGCCATGCGGTTCGAACGTCAGCACGACGTGCGGCTTCACATCCGCGATGATGCCACGCAGCGCCGCCTCGACGTCCAGCATGTCGACGTTGGCGAGCGCGTGCGGATCGTCATGACGCTGCCGCTCCTTTCGGGCCGAATCGTGGAACCGTAGCAACACCGGTTCGTCAATCCCGAGCGCTGCGCATGAACGTCTGAGTTCCTCAACTCGCAGCGCGCCGAGGTCATCGACCGGTCCGACCGACGGGTGCGCTTTGCCCGCTTCGCCGTCGGTGGCGCAGACGAGCGTGACTCGCGCGCCACGTTCCGCCAGGTGCGCGAGCACGCCGGCGTGGAAGATCTCGTCATCGGGATGTGCCCATGCGACGAGGACTGATGCGCGTCGTTTGAGAGCCATGACGACCTCCTATTCGAACCCAACGGATTTGACGTAACCCGATTGGCGATCGGACCGTAAATTCGATGTTTGAACATGCCTACAGGGTGCGGCACCCGTGTATATGTCTCAAGCGCAACGACATGCCAGAGTGGCGTGGCTCTGGATACTGGTGCGGTCGGCGAGCTGATCCAGGTTTACCCAGCGACAGAAATGCTGATGCCTTCCTATTCCCCGGCACCTCGGCCATTGCAACTCCCGATCAGATTCTGCTGGCGGGTGTCGCGGTCGTCGCCGCAATCGCGATGATGGTCAACAGCGTTCTCGCCGATCGAACTGGAGAACATGGCCTCCATGCCTCGGCCGGCGCAGGCCTCGCCGCCGCCGGCTGCACCGGCGCCGCATTGCTCGCTAATCCGTACGGGCGCGTGGTCGCCATCGCCTTGGTGGAAATAGGCGCGCGCAGCTATGTGCCGCCGTTCTTGTGCCTGGCCCCTTCTCTGATGCACGGTCCGGCAGCGGCGGCCGCGATCGCGCTCGTGAACACGGTCTTCAGCCTCGGCGGATTCGTCGGGCCTGTCGTGGTCGGCTGGTTCACAGATGCGACCGGGAGTCCGAGTGGCGCGCTCGGGTTCCTTGCAACCATGGCGCTAGCGGCCGCGGCGCTGTGCGCCGTCGTCCTGAGGTCGCATCCGGCCTTCAAAGCCGTTACGGATTCTGAGTCGACGCGCGGAAACCGCCAGCAGCTGATTGCATCTCCTGACGCCCGGATAGATCCGACGGAGTCGTGGCGGACAATCCGAACATACATTCCGGTAACGTCAGAATTCGTTTCTGACGCCATAGGACTGCAGCACGTCGCGCAAGGTCACGACACCGAGTAGCTGGTGGGCATTGGCCCGACTCACTACCGGCAGCAGGTCGAGCTGGTTGCTGCCGAGGCGTTCCAGCGCCAGGTGAAGCCCCTGATCGGCGTGGACGTGCGGAAATGTCAGTGGATTCACGAGGTCGAGCAGTCTTTTCTCCGGACCGGTCGCACCTTCCAGTGCAGCCAGAGACAAGACGCCAACAATGCCCCGTTCATCGCTCACCAGCGCGGTGACAGATTTCCTGGCGGACAGCAGCTCGATCGCTTCCGCCGGTGCAAGAGATGCGGGCAAGGTGTCGGGCGGCGGGCGCATGACGACCCCCACTTGACGCTGCCCATGGCGCGTGCGGGTTTCAGCAGTTGGGAGGTGGATTCCATCTTGAACGGCCAACGCCTCGTAGATCGGCGTTCGCTGCAATCGAGAGGCGACGAACAGGCTGATCAGGTTGGAGATCATCAGCGGAACGATGACGGCATAGTCCTGCGTCATCTCGAAAATCATCAGCACCGACGTCATGGGCGCGCGAACGATGCCGGCGAACATCGCGCCCATCCCGACCAGCGCATACGCTCCGGTCGTGGCGGTAATGTCCGGGAAAAGGCGGTGAGCGACGTCGCCGATGGAGCCGCCGAGCATTGCGCCGATAAAGAGTGCCGGTCCGAAAATTCCACCCGCGTTGCCCGACGCGTAGCTGGTGGTTACGGTGAGCAATTTCACAAGCACCAGCACCGCCATCAACTTCAGCGTCATGTTACCGTTCAGCGCGGCGCCGACGAAGCCATAGCCGACGCCAAGCACCTGCGGCACGAACCAGCCAATTATGCCGACAAGAACTCCGCCAGCGACTGGATGGAGCCATGCACTCGTTGGCGGCAGCGCCAGGAACCAGGCGCGCATGCGCAACAGAAGCTGGGAGAACGCGACCGACACGAAACCGCACGCGATCCCGAGCAGAGCGTAGATGCCGAATTCGGCGGAATTCACCAGCTCGTATTGCGGCACCTTGAACAGCGGACTGTTGCCGAGCAGCAGGCGCAGAATCATCCACGCCGTCGCCGAAGCCAGCACCACCGATCCGAGTACCGGAGCATGCAGATCGCCGACGACCTCTTCGAGCGAAAACAGTACGGCCGCCAGAGGCGTGTTGAATGCCGCGGAGACGGCGGCAGCGGCTCCCACCGGCAACAACGACTTCACTTTATCGGTGCTCAGACCCAGGGAACGGCCAAGCACGGATGCGATGCCCGCACCGACCTGAACTGAAGGTCCTTCACGTCCAAGCGGAATACCACTGGCCAAGGTCGCGGAGGTGCAGAAGAATTTTCCGATAACGGTTTGCAGCCGAATCTCTCCCTCGCGGGCAAAGAGGGCGGCCTTGGTCTGGGGCACGCCGCTGCCGCGGGCGTAAGGGAAATAGCGATAGAGGAGCCAGCCCATAGTGAGCGAGCCGGCAATGGGGAAGAGGATCCGTCGCCAGGCGCTTCCGGCTGCCGGGTAAAGGCGCATGCCCAGGCGTTCGGTGAGCACAATGAACGCGACCACCGCGAGACCGGTCAGGACCCCAATCACCAGCGCCAGCACCAGAAAGATCTGGTCCTCGCGCTCCTGTAACCGGACAAAGCGGTGCAGCAGTGGCGTGCGCCACCACGTGTTCCGGTTCGCCCTCACAGCGCGCCGCCGGCGGCATCGAGTGCCTCAACGGCTCGCCGATGGCGCCGTTCCACTTCGGCTCTCAGCGTCTTGAATTCCGGATGTCCCTGCAATACTCGCAACGAAGGTTCCCCGTCGAACGCGGCAGGACAGGCGAAGCCGGCATCCATGATTCGTCGCAATACCATGAACGCCCGCGCGGGCTCGTCGATTCGCGCCAACACGACGCAAATGTGAAACAACCCTTCCGGATCCGCGAAGGGCAGACGCAGGCAGGCGTCCGCGGCGGTCACGATCTCCGCGGTCTCGCCGCGTGCGACCGCCAGGATGATGGCGATATACGCGGACCAGACCTGATTGGAGCCGTATCGGCGCTGCAGATCGAGCAACGGGCCGATCGCCTCGGCGCTTCGCCCGGCCAGCGCGAGCGCAATGCCGTGAAAGGGATCGTCATTGTCACGGGCTTCTTCCGCAGCGCGAACATAGTCGCCGACGACTGCCGACGTGTAAGCGATGCTGGTTTTGATCGTCGGATCCAGCTGTCTCGCGCGTTCGTGCGCCGCCCTCGACGCCTCGAGCAGGCCGACATATCGGCACGCCTGCACGAGGCCGCCGAACAGCTGCGGATCCGCGCGCCGTTCGCGTGCGCGGTCGAGCAACCGTACGAAGGCTTCGACGGATCGGCCGGTCTCCATCTCGAGCTGCGCGTCCAGGTAATGGGCGAGCGACAACTCGGGATTGATGGCCAGGGCGCGCCGGAACGACTCTTCGGCAAGCCGGATCAGTTGTGGATCGACCACCGCCCCGTATTTCGCGATCATCCGATAGGTGCGACCGAGCCGCGCCCAGGCAGGGGCGTATCCCGGGTCGGCGCGGACCGACTCCAGATAAAGATCTCGCGCCTGCGGCCACGTTTCTGGGTAACGTCCCAGCCGGTTCGCCCGCAGATACAGCTCGAAGGCATGCCCGCTGCCCGGCACATCCTGTTCGAGCCCGCGCGCCTCTCGAACGCTCAGCGGCAGCGCCAGCGACTCGACGATGCGCTTGACGAGACCGTCCAGCACCCGAAACATGTCGTCGAGCGTGGCCTCCGCGGTCGTGGTCCATCGCAGCGTCCCCTGGGGCGCTTCCACGAGTTGCGCCGAGACGCGCACGCGATCGCCAGCCCGCAGCACCGATCCGACGAGGACGAGCCCGACATCGAGGGCAACGCTGATCGCCGGGAGGTCAGGAACCTCTGACCCGAATCGCGCCGCCGCAATCGGGGAGCGCACGACGAGCGACTCGAGACCGGAGAGCGCCGATGCGATCGCATCGGCCAGGCTGAAGGAGAGAAATTCTGTCTCAGGATCTTGAGTGATCTGCCGGAACGGCAGCACAGCCAGACGCGCGAGGGGTGCCGTACTCGCGGCGGGACCAGCCGGCTCCGGTTGTCGGCGATCGACAGTCGAGACAGCAGCCACGAACCGGTAACCACGCCGGCCGACCGTTTCGACGAAGCGCGGTTTCTCCGCGCGATCGCCGAGCGCAGCCCGCAGTCGATTCACCGCACTGTTGAGGCCGTTGTCGAAGTCGACGAAGGTGCCGTTCGGCCACAGATGGCGCTGTAGTTCCTCGCGCGTGACGATCTCGCCCGGACGATCGAGCAGCGCCTGCAGTACCCGCAGCGGTCCTTCCTGCAGCCGCAGCCGGGCGCCCCCTTTCAATAGTTCTCCCGAGCGGCGATCCAGTGCGAACGCGCCAAACTGCACCTGCGTGGGCTCGATCGGCTTGTCGTCCATAACTCCTTCCGGCTCTATCACCTGCGCCGTGCTCCAAATTTAATCGGCGCGTGCGCCGGTGTCTATGGGACTGCGGTCGAGGGGGGCCTATAGTCGCCTGCAGGAGGTTATGCATGACGACGGCATCAGCAACCATCGATTCCGACAAAGTACAGGCGTTCGTCGGCAAAGTGCTCAACGATTCCAGCGCGACGTTCGCGACGATGATGGCGGCGCTCGGCGATCGTCTGGGCCTGTTCAAAACGCTGGCCGAGGGCGGCCCCGCTTCCAGCGCCGAGCTCGCCATGCGCGCAGGAATCGACGAACGTTACGCCCGCGAGTGGCTCGGAGGTATGACCAACGCCGGCTATCTCGTGCACGACTCCGCGGCCGGACGCTTCGCGTTGCCACCTGAGCACGTTGCAGCACTTGCCGAGGAGGGCGGCCCCTTCTTTTTCGGCGGCGCCTACGAGATGCTGCTCGCGCTCGGCACCATCTACGACCCGTTGACGGATGCCTTTCGTCGCGGCGGCGGCGTCCCTCAGTCGTCTTATGACCCCCGCTTCTTCGAGGGCATGGAGCGGTTCACCGCAGGCTGGTTCAACAATCTCCTTCTTCAGGAATGGCTGCCGGCGATGCCCGATGTGGGTCGCCGTCTCGAAGCCGGCACCGAGCTCGCCGATATCGGCTGCGGCCGCGGCCGCGCACTCCTGAGACTCGCGGAAGCGTTCCCGAACAGCCGATTCGTCGGCTACGACATCTTCGCGCCGAACGTGGACGCCGCCCGATCCGCGGCGATGCGCGCGGGTCTGGCAGACCGCGTCAGGTTCGAAGTGCGGAACGTGGCGGCACCACTGCCGAATCCTGTCGACATCATCACCACGTTCGATGTCGTCCACGATGCCGCGGATCCGCTCGGCTTGCTGCGATCGATCCGCGAGAGCCTTGCGCCAGAGGGCATCTATGTGTGTCTCGACATGAACTGCTCGCACCAGCTGAACGAGAACGACGGGCCGATCGGCGCCTTGTTTCACGGCATCAGCACGCTTTACTGCATGACGACCTCGCTCGCACAAGGCGGCGCCGGCCTCGGCACGCTGGGTCTCCACGAACGTCGCTTGCGTGAGTACGCGGCGGTCGCCGGGTTCGGTGCCGTGCGGCTGGCGTTCCAGGATCCCTTCAACAAGCTCTACGAACTGCGCTGAGCACAGGAGAAAACCATGCCCGTCGTATTCGATGAGCCGGTCAGCAGCGTCGAAGACATTGTTCAAACATTCAGGCGACATGGCGACGCCGTGGCCGGCACCTATCGCGTGCGCTATGTTTTCGATCGTCAGTCTCGCGATCCGTATCGGGGTGCATCGCTCGAGCGGCCACAGAGCCTGAGCGGGAATCCGCCGGACGTGGTGTACCCTTGGGAGCAAATCTTCATTGCGGCGGCCAACTGCGCCGGGTCCGACTATCCGATGCTCGCGGCTCACTTTCACGTGCCGCTTGAACGGGTCGAGCTTGTCGTCGAGGGAGTCTTCGATCCGCGCGGCGCGTTTGACGGGTTGCATAACTTCCAGGCGCCTCCCGCGGCGGCGCTCTGCTATCTCTCGATGCATTTCCGCGCACGGCTCACCTCGTCGGCGCCAGAAGAACGGTTGCGGGCGATCCACGACCGGGTGATGGGGACCAACATGGTTCTTGGGGACCTCCGCGGCATTCCACGCACGTCTGAACTGACGATCACGTCTTGACCCTTCAACCATGATTCGCGGGCAGGTCAATCCTTGTGGGTGTTGCCGTGGGACGTGCGGATCGTCAGGATCTGCACGCGGTCAGGCAGTTCGAGGAGGAATTCGGCGTCTCGATCGAGGTGATGAATGCGAGTCGGATCGCCTCCGGTAAAGCGCGACATCGCCTCGACGCTCTCCCAATATGAAATCGTCACGAACTCGGTGTCCGTCTCCCGATCCTCCCGGAAGGTCTGGACTCCGAGCGCCTTGTCCATGAGTGGCTTGATGCCGACCTCGTAGTTGTACTTCTCGTACTCATCGGCGCGCTCGCGAGTGGTGCGTCCCCGCCAGATGCGCGCGATGGTTGGCCTCGGTTGGTGATCAGGCATTGATGCTCCTTCCAGCCTCCAGATCAATTGGCGACCAGCAGCGTATGCCAGCGGCCCAGTCAGGATTCGGTTCGCCAACCTCACCGGTTTCCGACTCAGGTGTCCGGGCCTACGTCGATCGTGGTCGCTCGGCGCTCGGTACTGATGTTGCTCTCATCAATGATGGCGCGTGCAGCCCGGCGCTCACACGCAGCGACGTCGTCGCCGCGCACCTTGACCCGCGCCGGTGGCGAACTGATCTGACGGAAGGATACAGGACCGTGCCTCTCTGGCTCACCGCAGGTTTGTGGGGTCTGCTGGCCGGATCGGCGCTGCTCGTCGGCGCCGCGATCGGGTATTTCGCTCGGGTGCCGAGCCGGATCATCGCAGCGGTGATGGCCTTCGGCGGCGGTGTCCTGATCTCCGCGCTGTCGTTCGACCTGATGGACGAAGCCTACCGTCGCGGCGGCTTCGACTCCACGTCGATCGGCTTTCTCGCCGGCGCGGCCGTCTATACCGCTGCCACCTGGTATCTCGATCACCACGGCGCGCAGCACCGGAAGCGGTCCGGCAACCAGCAGCCGAGCGAAGACGATCAGCCGGGCAGCGGAATCGCGATTGCGGTCGGCGCCTTGCTGGACGGCATCCCGGAATCGATTGCGATCGGCGTCAGCATGATTGCCGGCGGCGCGGTGAGTGCCGTCGCGGTCGCGGCGATCTTTCTCTCGAACATCCCCGAGGGCCTGTCCAGTTCGGCCGGGATGAAGAAAGCCCGCCGGTCGGTCCGCTATGTGTTTGGTGTCTGGACCGCGATTGCGGTCGTCTCTGGCGTGGCGTCGCTCGTGGGGTATGCGGTGTTTCGTCACCTCTCGGCCGACGTGATCGCGGCAACGACTGCCGTTGCGGCCGGCGCCATCCTCGCCATGCTCGCCGACACCATGATGCCTGAGGCCTTCGAATCGGCGCACGATTTTGCCGGGCTGGTGACGGTGGCCGGATTCCTTGCCGCATTCGTGCTGACGAAGCTCGGAGGCTGAGGCGAAGACGTCCTCCACCCGGCTTTCGAGGCTCTGCCGCATCGCCTGCCGCGGCGAACTGATGAGTGTTGGTGGCAGGAGAATGGCAATTGCTGCACCGGAGATGACGATTCGATCGGTCCGGACAGCTGGGACACGCTCCCAAGTCCTCTTTGCGTTGTGAAATGGCCAAGAAGCGTCGCACTCGGAAGTCAACGCAACGTGGCCCCGCGCGGGCCCGGACCCGGGTTGGGACGAGACTGAAGATCGCGCCGGGTGGCGCTCACCACATGATGGCGCCGCGAAGTACCAGCGGAGCGAGCCCGCAGGGCTCACCTGTGGTGGTTGTGCTGAACTCCAATCAAGACGTGCTCCGCGTGATTCACGACGTCCTTCAGGACGAAGGCTATGCCGTCGTGACGGATCACATTCATACGTTCAAAGATGGGGACGCAAACCTGGTCGACTTCCTGGCGAAGCACCAGCCGTCGCTCTTGCTCTACGACTTGGCTCCGCCGTATCAGGAGAACTGGAACTTTCTTCAGCTTCTCTGCAGGATTCCTCAAGTCTCGTCGATTCCGATGGTACTGACCACAGTCAACAAGGCTGCGCTGGACAAGGTTGTTGGAAAGACGGAGGCGTTCGAGATTCTCGGGACGCACGACAATCTGGCTCCCGTCGTGGACGCGATTAACCGCATGCTCCACTCGCGGCGCCCTTGAGAATCACGCACGGTTCCCTGAAGATGCCGACGGGTTTGACACGATTCCAGACGTTCACTCAGTCTTTTTTGACTCGCGATCGAGGAGCTCTCGTACGCTGTTTCGCGCCCGTTGACGCACTGCGTCCGGAAGAGCAATGGACCCTGCCTCCCGACAGAGGCCCACTGTCTGGCGCAACCCGTCGACGAGCGCGGCGCAACTGGCACATCCCTGACAGTGTTGTTCGATGGCCGCACACGCTGTCGCTTGGAGCTCTCCATCAAGGTACGCAGAGATGTTGGAGAGGATCGTTGGACAGCCGGTCAGCGATTCACTCATACCGCCTCCAGCCGCCGCCGAAGCATCAGGCGGGCGCGGTGCAAGCGCGTCTTCACGTTCGCCTCCGAGAAGCCAGTAATCTCGGCCACTTCCTTCGTTGACAACCCTTCCATCTCCCGCATCACGACGATCATCCGGTACGAGGCCGGCAGGGTTTTCAATGCCTCGCGCAGCCGGCCGCCCCTCGAGTCATCGATCAGTTGTTGGTCCGCCGGCAGTGAACGATCGGCGAGCGCCGCGACCGTCCCGCCGCCGCTCGGTTCGATGTCCTGCTCGACCGAGACGAACGCGGCCGGCTCGCCGATGCGGCGACGCCGCTTCATCAAACACGCATTGCGAACCGTCGTGTACAGCCACGTGCGGAACGATTCCGGTTCGCTGATTCGCGTCACATGCTGATAGGTCTTCAGCAACGACTCCGCATGACATCCTCGGCATCCTCCGGGTGGCCGCACACGAGCAGACTGAAGCGATACGCAGTTTCCTGAGCGCGGATGAGGAGCCGTTCCATCGCTGAGCGATCGCCGCCGGCGGCGTCTCGGACGAGCGCGGCGTACTCCGCTTTCAACCCGGGATCTTGCACGACTCCATATTGT
>JBPYFA010000354.1:0-23331 GCA_051986585.1 Vicinamibacterales bacterium
TCGACAGCGCGTCAAGACGATGACGCCTGAGACACCTCGTGCAGCGATCGATGCGTACCTGAAAAACACGATCGTGCTTCTGCCTGCTGCGTCAGGCGCATCGGGGATGCAGAAGAACTTTCGCAGACCGCTCTTGATTCTCGGCGCGCTGGTCGTGCTCGTGCTCCTGATTGCGTGCACGAACGTGGCAAATCTCTTGATCGGCCAGGCCGTCTCGCGTGGACGCGAGATGGCCTTGCGGGTGTCGATCGGTGCGGAACGCTGGCGTCTGATTCGGCTCGTGCTGGTCGAAAGCGCGCTTCTCGCAATCTGTGCGTCATTGGTTGGCACGCTGGTGGGCTGGTGGTTTGCCCCGCTGATCGTGTCAATGCTCGCGCCAGCGGAAGATCCGGTGCGCCTCGTCCTCGACGCCGACTGGCGCGCAATCGCATTCGCGGTGATGCTCGCCCTCCTGGTCACCTGTTTCTTCGGCCTCGCGCCGGCGGTGCGCGCCTCTTCTTTCAATCCGTTGAGCGCGCTCAGGGGCGCGTCGAATCCGCGCGGACACCGGCGCCTGATGGACGGTCTGATTGCCGTGCAAATGGCATTCTGCGTGTTCGTGCTGGTTGTCGCAGCGCTTTTCGTCGCGACGTTCACGCGACTCTCGAACCTGCCGCTCGGCTTCGCGCACGAACACTCGCTCGTGATCGATGTAATGGAACGCGGCAAACCTCAGCCGGTCGAGACCTGGACTCAATTGACCGACAGCCTCCGGCAGATACCCGGTGTCGATGCCGCGGCGATGGCCGGCTGGGCGCTACTGTCGGAGAACCGCTGGACCGGTCTGATCTTCGTTGCCGGCCGTCCACTCGACACGCGGCCGGCGTACTTTCTCGAGGTGGCCCCGGGTTTCTTCGACACGATGCGGATCGATCGGATTGATGGCCGGGACTTTCGGCTCGGCGATCGAGCGCCGCGGGTCGATGAGCAGAATCAACCAATTCCCGGCGTCGCCATTGTCAACGAAACATTCGCACGGCTCTATTTCGACGGTCGGAACCCGATCGGAGGACAAGTGACGGTGCGGCGTGGAAAAACAAACGTGCAAACGCCCATCGAGATCGTGGGCGTGGTGCGTGACACCCTTTACGCAAACGTCCGCGATCCGATTCGCCCCATCGTGTTCGTGCCGATGGGCGCCCGCAATAATGGAACCGTCCTCATCCGCACCTCAGGCGATCCGCTCGCGCTCGCCTCGACGTTACGTCATCAAATATCCGCCGCCCGTCCCGGCCTTCGCATGCAGGTGGCGCCGATGACGTCGCTGGTGCGGCGGCAGATTATTCGCGAGCGTTTGCTCGCCGCGTTGTCACTCTTCTTCGCCGCCATCGCCCTACTGCTCGCGTGCGTCGGGCTCTACGGTGTCCTCAATTACGGCATCGTCCAGCGGCGCCGGGAGATTGGCATCCGCATGGCCCTCGGTGCGCGCGCCGCGCACGTCGTCCGCGGCGTGGCGCGCCACATGACGGTGATGGTGACGGTCGGAGCCGTTGTCGGCCTCGCCGCAGGACTGAGCTTTGGGCGAGTTGTCGAACGACTCCTGTTCCAGGTCAAAGCTGTCGATCCGCTCGTGCTCGCGACACCGCTCGGCACGCTCGCCGCAGCCGCGGCGCTCGCCGCCCTTCCGCCAATTCTGCGCGCCGTCCGAATCGACCCCGCGCAGACGCTTCGCGCGGAATAGGCCTTGAAAAGGCTGAATGATGAATGCTGAATGCTGAATTATGAAATTGCTGATTGTCGGTTGCTGATTGCTGATTGAAAAGCGAGGTTCTCAATCAGCAATTAGAAATCAGCACTCCTGGGACCCTGGCACCCTTGGCACTCCTGGCACCCTTGGCACTCCTGGCACCCCCATCAACCTTTCTCCCAAATTAACGTCCAATGCCTGTGCATCGACTATCTGTTGATTACAGATATTGCCACGGGAGACGGCCATGGCGTCGCCAACTGAGGCTACACTCCGACGGTGTTCTTTCGCATCTTGATCGCGGCCGCCTCCGTGATCGCCGGTGCAGTCGCGGCGGTATCAGGATTCGGCATCGGCAGCATCCTCACTCCGATCCTGCAACATCAGTACGACATGCCGTTGGCAGTTGCGGCGGTGTCGGTGCCACACGTCGTCGCCACGGCGGTCAGGTTCTGGCGCCTTCGACGAGATGTCGATCCCGCGCTCCTGAAGTCCTTCGGTGTGATGAGCGCGGCGGGCGGTCTGAGCGGAGCGATCCTTCAGCGCTATGCGACGGCGCCGGGGCTGACCGTGGTGTTCGCGGCGCTGCTCACCTTCGTTGGAGTGGCGCAGCTCACCGGGGTCTCGGACCGGATCCGGTTCGGCCCGCGCACCGGCTGGATCGCGGGAATTCTGTCAGGCGCACTTGGCGGCCTCGTCGGCAATCAGGGAGGAATCCGATCGGCCGCGCTGCTCGGTTACGACCTGCCACCGGCGCGGTTCGTCGCCACGGCGACTGCCGCCGCCTTGATCGTCGACGCCGCCCGGATGCCGGTGTACGTCGCCGTCGAGCACGCGCGCTTGCGACCGCTGCTGCCGCTGCTGACGATTGCCAGCGCTGGGGCCGTCGTCGGCACCCTGGTTGGAGCGCGCCTTCTGACCAGAATCCCGGCGCCTCGGTTTCGAGCGATCGTCGGCGTCCTCGTTCTTGCGCTTGGCGTCTACATGTTCGTTCGCGCGTGGAGCGGGTCGTAGTCAATGGCCGCACGCGGTCGCACGCCCGCTGCTCTCTTTCGCCACTTTCCTGGCTCGTTCTTGGTTTTGGGCTTTGTGTCCTAAGTTGAGGTTGGCAGTTTCCAGTTCGGGCTTTCTTCGGCGCGCAAACTCAACCCGACCACAAACCTAAAACGAACCGTGAGCCTAGAACGACAAACAACAACCAAGAACAAAAAACCCAAAACATCGAACTGACTAGAAGCGTCCGAGCACGGCCGGTTTCAGCGTCCACGCCTGCAGGCGGGCGAGCTCCATAATCCGGGGCGCGTGAAAGCCTTCAGGAAAGATGATCCAGTTCCACAGCGCTGGCGAGTCCGCGGCGACGTAGCGATCAGAAGTGAACGTCCCAACCTTGCGCAACACGTCGGACGGTGCCTTGCCGTGGACGATGATCTCCTCCGTTGACGACGCGAGCGTCGCGAGGTAGTCGGCTGGGGACAGGCTTTCAGACCCAATCCAGACCTCGTCGGGAATCCGTCCCGTGCTGCGGCAGAAGGCGTCGACATCTCGAACCGCTTGATGGAATGCGCTCCAGCGAAAGCTCGACGACGAAGTTCCGCCAATCGGCGGAACATACACGCGAGCGGGTCCATACAGACGCGCGATCTTCAATTCGGACGGCAGCGCATTGCCCTCACCAAGCGTCGCGATCGCCGAGGTCAGCAGGCTGAACACATCAGCGGCCGATACCACGTAGTCATCGACGCGTTGAAATGAGATCTCTCTTTGCATTGAGCGGGCAACTGCGAGCAGGTCGTCGCGCCTGAAACTGCGCGTCATCGCCGCGTCGTCGTAGATCTTGATCAGGTCGGTCGCGGTAACGAACCGCACGCCAGGCAATGCCTTCATGAAGCGAACGTACTGTTCGAAATCCTGGAACGCCTGCTCGGTCTCCGCCGCGGGCCTCGTGCGCGGACGCTTCCAGTCCTCGCGCGGCGGGTTCGCGCCGCGGCTGAAGTTGACGGCGTCCCAGAACTCGGCGTGAACCCATTCGCTCGGGTGGTAGTAGATGCTGATCGTCCCGCCGCCTTTGGCACGGAGGGCGTCATAGGCTTTCGTGAATCTCGCCTTTCCCTCCGCCAGGCTAGTGCCGCCTTTCAACTCCATGCGCGCCAGGTTCGAGCGCATCTTGAACACATTCAGCAAGCCATCGTAGTAAAACGGCTGATCGTCGATGCCAACGTGATCCGCTTCATCCAGGTACATGCCGATGCCCATCTCGTGAAGCGCGGGATAGGCCTGCGGCGCCCAGGCGCTGCCCGGTTGTCCGTAAGCCACAGGCGTGACGCCGAAGATCCGCTGCACGTCGCGGGCACCCTGCGCTTCTCGCCGATAAAATTCAGCGCGGCCGTCCTCCCATCCGGCATTCTGCAGGTAGACGGCGATCGTCGGCTGCTGGCTGTGAGTGTTCGAGTGATAGCCGATGTCGTGGCGCTTCAGCGCGGCAATCACATCGGTGCGCCCTCTCGATTCGAGCACCCGCGCCTTTTCTCCGACGACCTTGAACGTCGCGCGGACACCAAGTCCGGTCAGCATCTCCGCCAGGCGCTTCGTCGCATCGTCGTCTTGCGGCAGGATGTAGTCCTCGGTGTCGAACCAGAGCGTCACGTAGACCGGTGCGTTGCCGCCTTGCGCGATCAGGCGACACGCGATCGTCAGCACGAACAGAATCTGTAAGAGAGTCTTTTTCACGGTGACACTACCTCGACACGAGCCAGTCTCTCGCCGAAAATGCGGACGATCTCGGGCCTCCGCGAGATTATTAGGCCCACTCTACACAACCGGTAGGGAGGAGTGAATGAGAAATCTAGTTGGGTGGAAGCTCCGCGGGCGGGTGCACACACTTCGAACAGAACACGCCGATTGGGACAACGTCCACCGGATTTGGCTTCCACCTCAGAGTACCACGTTGATTACGTTCCATCCTGACGGCCAAGTAAGCGACGAAGAGAGACGCAATCCCGATCGCTCACTCACACAGTCACATTCCATCTACGACGAAAAGGGTCGGCTGATTGAGGAGCAATGGCGCAAAGACAACGAGCCACCGTTCCGGATCGTTCATGTTTATGACGACGATGGACGACTGTCGGAAATGTTCCATATATCCAAGGAGGGCCATTCGCGGCTGGCTGAGCAGCATCAATACGACGCAACCGGACGCAAGACGAAAGTTCAGTTTTTCGATCCAGCAGCTGGTCAGTCGGCAGGCTACGGAGCGGAGGGCAGCCAGCTCGGTTACCCGGCAGCGAATGCGACGACATGCACCACGCTCTACGATGACCAACAATTGCCGTACGAGGCGACCTGTCGAGACGCGAATGGCGCAGTCGTCCTCACAGTCGAGATCACGCGCGACGAGCGCGGGCAGGTCGTAAGAGAGGTGGCCCACTTTGGCGCCGAATCTCCGTTTGCGAAAGGCGTGGCTGACATTGAAGACGACGAACGGGAACAGCTCGCCGCCGTGCTGGCACAGGCCTTTTCTGACGTCGACTCAAAATTCACCTATGACGAGAAAGGTCGAATGATTGAACAGACCACGCGCATGGGCACCATGTCCGAGCACCGCACGACACGGATGTACGACGATGAGGATCATGACGAACCGGTCGCAACGTCCGGCTTGCGCACCACTCGCGCCGCGCACATGAGCGAGAGCGGCGAAGTGCAAACGACCGAAGAGGAGCCGGTGACCTCCGAGAATCGATTCGAGTTCCAGTACGACGCACGCGGTAACTGGACCGAGCGCGTCGGTTTGTATCGGAGGGCAGCCACCGAGGAATTCCAGCGTTCACACATCGAGCGACGCACGATTACGTACTACGACTAGAGGAGCATTCGCCTGCCTCAGGCAATGCTCGATGTTCAATGCTCATGCCGAACGCCCAAGGGTGAAGATTTTCGCCGCGCTCGTCAGTAAGTCATTGAACATTGAGCATTGAATACCGTATCCAGACTAGAATCGCCGTTTACACGGGCGTTACATGGATACATCGCTCACCCTCGACTTACCGGCCACCTCGGTTACGACCGACACACGTTTGCGCACGGCCCACCGAGTGTTCCGCGGCGCGCTCATCTTCAATACCGCGCTGACGGCGTTTTGGCTGTTCGCCCTGCTGACGCATCGGACCGGCGGATTCTTCGGACATTACGAGATCGGCCGCGATGTCGTCGGCCGCATCGGCGGCGGCATTCTCTTCTTCTATGTCATCTGGGGATTCATCTGGTACGGCGTCAAGACGCTGCTCCTGAAGTATTTCGTCGGATTCTCCAAGGACGAACGGCGGCAGGCGTTCTCGTCGCGGATGCGCGCCCCGTTCGATGTTGCGGCCTACACATCGCGGTACTCCGAACGGCGAATCCGAATCGCCGACATGATCGGCCGGCGCGGACGATTCATCACGCTGGCGGCCGCCGGTTTCTACTACCTGTACGAGCGCGTCGTCGTGGAGCAATCGCCGGGGTTTGCCACGCTGTTCCTGCAGGACAACCTGTTCGACGCCGTGATCACGAGCTGGGTATTTCTGGCCTTCTACTACGCGGACGGGTTCCTGGCCGCGGCGTTCTACGGCCCTCAATCGCGCATCATGGACGGCGTCCTGGCACGGGCGAACTGCCTCCTCATCACGACACTCTGGACCGCGTTCAAGTTTGTGATGGTCCCGCTCGGCGCCGGCTTGAACGCGGTGTTTCCTCCCAACCACTTCGCCGTAGTGTTTGCGCTGATCTGGGGTGGTTACCTCGTCACCGATGCGATGTCGGAAATCGGCGGAGCATTGTTCGGCAAGCAGAAGCTTCGGGTCCGCGGAATCGGTGACGTGAACCGGAAATCGATCGGCGGGACGGTGACCGGGCTGGTCGGAGCATTGATTTTTTGCGTGTGGATCGTCATGGCCCAGGGGCTGCCCGCCCCCTGGATCGGCGTCGCCGTTCTCATCGCAATCGCGAGTACGCTGCTCGAACTCTTCTCGCCGCGCGGCACCGACGACTTCTTCATGGCCACCGGCAACGCCTTGATTTGCCTCATTTTCGGCGTGCTGCTGCGATCCTGAGTGACGGTACTCTAGTCCCCGGCCAATCCGCCGTCCGGCGCTTGTGAGCGCGTGCGTCACACTGCTATCATCCGCCGTATCCTTCGCCTGGCGCTTCGCCCGGCACCCCTGCATGCAGACCATCGGCCGATACGAACTCATCGAAAAACTGGGCCAGGGCGGCATGGGAGCGGTGTATCGCGCACGCGACACGCTGCTCGAACGGATCGTCGCGGTCAAGGTGATCTCCACCTCGATCGATCAGAACGACGAGATGCGGGAGCGTTTCTTCCGTGAAGCGCGAGCCGCGGGGCAACTGTCGCACAAGAACATCATCACGATTCACGATCTCGGGGAACACGATGGCCAGCCGTATCTGGCGATGGAGTTCCTGCAGGGGCAGGATCTGCTCGCGCGGATGGCATCACCCCAGCGAATGAGCCTGCGGCGGCGGGTCGAGATCGCGACCGAGATTTGTGAGGGGTTGGAGTTCGCGCACGCGCACGGCGTGATCCACCGCGACATCAAACCGGCCAATATCTTCATCACCGATTCGGGCGGCGTGAAGATCCTGGACTTCGGTCTGGCGCGGTTGGTGACCTCGGAGCTGACCCGCAGCAACATGATGATGGGCACCATCAACTACATGTCGCCGGAACAGATCCGCGGGGAGAAGATCGATCACCGCGCGGACATCTTTTCGACGGCGGTCGTGATTTACGAGCTGCTCAGCGGCCGGCGTGCGTTCGACGCCGACTCCTTCGCGGCGACGCTCTACAAAATCCTGCAGGAATTTCCGGAGCCACTGCAGCAGATCGATCCGAGCATTCCGATCGAACTCGTGCGCATCGTGGAACGGGCCCTGGCCAAGCCACGCGACGAACGATATCAGCACATGAGCGAAATGCTGCTGGACCTCGCGGTGTACCGCCAGCAGCTCGTCGGCATGGACTCCCCCGCCGGCGGGCGGCTGGCGCCAACCGAACTTCGCACCGCATCGGATCGGCCGTTCCAAGTCACGCCGCCGATACCGCTGCCGCCGGTGGCCACACCTTTACCGGTCACCGGTGCGCCTACGCCATCGGCGACTCCCCTGCCGTCGACACCGTCGAGTGTGCCGGCGCCGGCCGGCTAT
Organism: Vicinamibacterales bacterium; assembly: GCA_051986585.1. GTDB lineage: Bacteria > Acidobacteriota > Vicinamibacteria > Vicinamibacterales > 2-12-FULL-66-21 > JALZOC01. The sequence continues at coordinate 7,931 of JBPYFA010000354.1, forward strand.
GCGTCTTATCTCCTGCCGGCGATCGCCGTGCTCGCTCTGGCAATTGCCGCGGCGGCGATGTGGAAATCGGCGCATTCGGACACCGGGCAGCCGTCAGCTCCAAGTTCGGCGGCAACGCCCACCCCGCCAGCACCATCGATCAACGACCTGATGAAGACCGCGTTGACGGCGTACGAGTCGGAAGACTTTGCCACCGCCGCGCGGACCGCCGAAACCGTACTTGCGAGGGATCCAGGCAATGACGCGGCACGCCAGCTGCGGGATCGCGCGCATGCCGCGGCCACGGCCGTCGAAGAAGGCCTGAAACGGGCGCGCACGCTGGTAGCCGCCGGTCGATTCGAGGATGCATCAAAAGCCGCCGGCGAAGTCCTGGGCGTCGCGCCGGGCAACAGCGAAGCGCGGCAGATCATGCAGGATGGTGCGGAGCGCTCGCGCGGGCGAGGCGCGGAAGAAGCGCGCGCGCAGGTCACCCGTGCGCGGAGTGCGGCGCGGGCCGCCGGTGCGCCGCGACTCGCCTCGTCGGCATATTCGTCGGCCAGCAGCGCCGAGCGTGAGGCGCAGCGTCTCTACGATTCGGGGCGCCCCGGCGACGCCACGATCAAGTTCTACGAAGCGAGCGGGTTGTACCGGAGTGCCGAGGTTGCCGCGCAGAACGAAACGACGCGGCGCGATTCCGCAGCGCGCGGCGACAGCATCTCCGCCGACAGGCCGGCCGCTGAAGTCGCGAGGAACACGCCGCTGCCGCCGCCACCGGCCACGGCAACGGAGTCCGGGCGGGCGACGCAGCCGCAGGTCGAGCCGCCCGCTGCTCCCGCGCCTGCGCCGCTGCCAACGCCGCCCGCGCCGACCACCAGCGTGCCGCCGACGACCACCGTCGCGCCCATCGCTCCGGCGCCTCCAAGTGCTGAAGCGCTGGCCGCCGCGCGCGACGCGGCCATCAGCGATCTCGTTGCCCGCTACAAGTCGGCGGTCGAATCGCGCAGTCTCGAGGCGCTCAAAAAGATCTGGCCCGGCCTCGGCGGCATTGAACAGGACAGGCTCCGCGACGAGTTCCATCGTGCCAGCAGCATCAGCGTCGGCATTGCCGATCAGCGAATCTCCGCCACGAACGACAGCGCGACGGTCACCTTTGTACGTCATTACGAGGTCGTCATCGACGGTCAGCGGCTGCCACGTGAATCGAACGTGACCATGTACGTGCGAAGGAACGGGAGCACGTGGATCATCGAGCGCATGACCTTCGAGCCCCGGCGCTGAAACGGATGTCGACCGACCGATTGCGAAAGGACTGATCGATGCGAAGAGTTACGGTGATCGTCGCTGCCTGCTGGTGCCTGGCTGTGGCCGATGCGAACGCGCAGAACAGGGCATCGTCCTTGGCGACACTGTTCGAGGACATCTACGGACCGAACGGGCTGGTTTTGAGCAGCGACGATGTGACGCTGGACGGCACGACTCACGCGGCGCATTTCAACAGCGCGTTCCAATCGGACTTTCGGCTGGTCAACATCGCGTTGACCGGACAGTTGACGGCGATTCCGCTGCCCTCTCCGGCGTCAGGGTTCACCTATGAGTTCGACTCGAGCACCGGCACGTTCGTCCGCTCCACCCGCAGCTTCGGTCCGATCCTCTCCGATCGCGCTGAGACGATCGGCAAAGGGAGACTCGCGTTCGGGTTTTCGAATCAGTTCTTCTCCTTCGACCACCTCGATGGTGTCTCGCTCTCGTCGGTGCCGGCCGTCTTTCGTCATGATTCCTTCGAGCTTGGCGGCGGGCGGGCCGATGTGGTTTCGACGACCAACACCGTCCAAGCCAGTGTCGGACAGTTTGCCGGCGCGTTGACCTACGGACTGAACAGCCGCATCGATGTATCGCTGGCGGTTCCCATTGTCAGAACGAGCTTGTCGTTGCTGTCCAACGCCAGGATTTATCGCCTTGGGACCGGGACCAACTTGCAAGTTCATTACTTTCAGGATCCCAGTGCATTGGGCGGTTTCGGATCGACGCATCAGTACTTCACCGAGGGGACAGCCAGCGGCGTCGGGGATCTGGTGGTGCGAGTGAAGGCGATGATGATTCGTGAAGGCAGTCGGGCCTTGGCGGCAGGACTCGATGCCAGGCTGCCAACCGGCGACGAGTTGAACCTGCTTGGCACGGGCGCGATGGGACTTCGGCCGTTTCTGGCGGTCTCGGGAGCCTGGGGGACCTTGGCACCGCATGCAAACATCTCGTACCAATGGAACGGCAAGAGCGTGCTTGCCGGCGACGTTCGCGCCGGGACCGAAGCCAACCTGCCTGACCAGTTTCAATATGCGCTCGGCAGTGATCTCGCCGTCAATCCACGGTTCAGCATGGTGTTCGACGTCCTCGGCCAGCGGGTGTTGAATTCGCCAAGACTGTCCGTCTATACACTCAACGCGTCGGGCGCGGCCGGCAGCGCCAGCCTGCCCGATATTCGTTTCAGCACCGATTCGTACTGGGTTACGGATGCCTCGTTGGGATTCAAAGCCAACGTGGCCTCCCGGCTGCTCGTCAATTTCAATCTGCGGTTCAACGTCGGCGACGCGGGGCTCGCCGATCGGGTGGCGCCACTGATTGGAGTTGAATGGTCTTTCTGAGGGATTCGGATGAGTCGGTGATTTAGGCTTCGCTTTTTCTGTCTTCGGGGGCAGAATAGCTGCCCAACGGAGCGGCACGTGCTGCGTATTGCACTTCTTGCGCTTTTCCACGCCGCCTTTCTTGGCGTGACCGTGCTCGTCGACCCCGCCAGCGGGCAGGCTCCCGCGAGGTCCAGTACGGTTTCGGAAATTCCGCTTCCGGGTGGCGTTCGCGCGGCGGCTGCGGCCGTCGGCGATTTCGCGACTCCCGACCGCGCACAGTTCCTTGCCGAATTCATCCGTCGCACCTACGACACGCCGCTTGGGCCGAAAGCAGATGCGCGCGAACCGGTGATTCGGTCGCTGGTCGCTGCTCTGAGCGCCAACACACAGCCGGCGGATACGATTCCGCTCCCACTTTCCACGAAATTCTGGACCGACGTTGTTTTTCGTAAACAGACGACGGCCGATGCGCTGGTCGCATCGATCATCCAGTCGCGCAACGCGGCGCTTCTCTATCTGGGCCTGCTCTCGCTCGATGATGATTCGCGCGCGTGGATGGCCGAACAAACGTCACTGATTTCCGAACTCGTCGCGCGGCGCGCGGCGGCGTTCGTCACCGCCGCACCGGCGCTTCACATTACGTCCGCAGGTGTGCAGGTGCCTGGCGGGCCGGCAGCAGAGCCGGTCTGGCAAGCGTTGGTGGGGCACCGGCCGTCCGACACCGCCGACTTCGTCCGCTCGGTCGTGTCCTCGGATGAAGGGCGCCTCGCCTATTTCTTCGGTGCGATGGGACTGCTGAGCGGATCGCAGATTCGGTTGGCGATGATGCTGGACCTGCCCGACGCCAATCGCCGCGTCGACGCCGGTCGTCGCCTCTATGCGGTGTTCCAGCGGTTGTGGTTGGGCAGAGCGCTCGATCAGCGCGTGTTCGCGCGACCAGCGTACGACCCGGCGCTGCTGGTGTTCCAGCTCGCCTCCGACCAGAGCGGCGCCGTGGTCCTGCCGGGCACCCGCGGGTTCTGGACGGTTGCGCTCAACGAGACGCACGACGTTCACGCGAAAGCCGCGCACGAGGAGGTCTCGCCGACGATCGCGTGGGACCAGCCGCCGGATTTTCCATGGCTCGCGGAGCAAGTCTTCAAAGGTGACGGGCTCGAACATCGCCGTCATTACATGATGGTGCTCTTCGCGGCACGACATGCCGCCGGAATCACGAAGGAGACGGCGGGTGATGCGCTCGAGGCGGTTCGCGCCGCCGCCATCTACCCGGCGCTGAGCGCCACGCTTGAACGAGCGGGGATCGCCGATCTCCGCGTCTTCGCCGGCGCAGCGCGCCGTGCCGCCGCCCTCACCGCAATCGAAGACGAGGCTCGTGCTGCCCGCGCGATCACGCAGTATCAGGGAGCGCTGGCGATGATTGCGCGTGCCGCGTCGCGCGGCGCGGTCGCTCCAGAGGCCGCCACGAAGCTCGTGAGTTCCCTGTCCGCGATCGCCACGAACGAACGTGGCGACTACGAGGGGCGCATCGTGTCGTGGTTGGGGACTTGGTTGAAGGTCGACGCCCGTCCAGGAACCAAAGCGTCAAGTCCGGCCGCAGACGGATCGGTTGAGGACGTGTACGAGAGCGCCAGCGGCCCGATCGAGGAAGATGCGCTGCGTGTGCTCACTGGGCAATCCGCCACGCCGCCACCGATCGTCGACTGGGAAGGCACGCGCTATCGCGTCGACCTCGCCTACGGTGAAGCAGTACGGATGACGCGGGCACAAGCACAAACGACTCGCCCGTACCTCTCGTCGGCATGGACGGTGATGGGCGTCGCCGATGCGCTCGCCGACCCGGCGCTGACGCGTGCCGCCCTCGAGCAGCAGGCGCAGAGCCTGGCGCACGTCTGGCAGGGAGAAGGGGCCGAGCAGGATGAAGTCCTGTCTCCCTACAGCGACGCATCGTTGTCGCTGCAGCGCGCGGCGCGATCGGGCGACGTCCGTGCGGCCACACGGATCGTTCCATCGTTGCGTGCACTGGCCGACGACCTGATGGCGCGCGGGCTCATGGAATGGACCTACGCCGCTGCCCTCGGGCCTCGCGATGGGTTGTCAATCACCGCGGCAGACGCCGCCAGCCGACATGATTTCGGGATTCGTGCTCCCGGCGGGCGCGCGAATCTCTGGCGATCGCCGATCGCCGGCACCGACTCGTCGACCCAGCGATGGCGCGTGCTCGGGTCGCTCCTGAGCCTCGATGTCGTGCTCGCGGATTTTTCTCTCGTGTCGCTGTCCTCGAGACCTCCTTCGCGGCGTCCGTCGCTCGGCGAGATCGACCGTCGTGTGTTTATCGACACGATCGCGCTCGAACAGCCGGCATCGCTCGTCGATAGCGATCGAGATGCCATCGCCAGCGCGATTCGCCAGGGACGCGCGCGACTCGCGAGCGCTCGAACATCGGCCGAGATCTCGTCGATTGCCGACACCACCGCGATCGGTCCGTTGCGCCGCACCCTGCTCTCGTGGACGATCGCCCACGACCCCTCGCGCGCCGGCGAGTTTCTGTCACCGGCTGAACTGTTCTGGCTCGGCGCCGGCGATACGAAGTTCACATCGTTGAACGCCTGGGGCGTCGTCGCTGCGTCTCGGGCCGGATGCCTGTGCCTCGAAGTCGTGGCAGGACGGCCGACGGAGATATTCGCCGGGCGCTGGAATACCGGAATGGCAGCCAGTCTGTTCCCCGATCTCAACCTTCGTCTCGCGGAGCTGCTGAGCGACCTCCACATGCCGGCGCCGCTGCTGGCGCCGCTCCTCACGGCAGCCACGCTCGATTTCGTGAACTCGGCCGCCAGCCGCGATCAGGACGATCGCCGCGGAATGTCGGAATTCGTCCACGCTCTCAACCTGACACGCGTCGAGCAGTATCTCGCCTTGTTCACGACTGACGGCCCATTGGTGCGTGTCGGCGAGGCGACGAAGGTGAATCGATCCGAACCGCCCGAGGAATCTCCACAGGCGCGGAGGCAGCGATGATGACCCGGATTATCGCGGTGTCGGCCATTGCTCTTGGCGTGGCAACGATCGTCCTAACCGGCCAACAGGCAGCCACACTGCACATCACCTCGCCCGTGAAAGACACCATCGTCTCTGGTCCGACGCGACTGGAGGCGTCGATCGAACCGACCTCGGCATCGGCATCCGTCAAGCAAGTGACGTTTACGGTCAACGGCAAGCTGGCGTGCACTGTCGAAAAGCCGCCATTCGCCTGTGCCTGGGATACCGGCGAGGTATTGCGCGGGATGCAGATCCGCGCGGTCGCCGATCTTGCCGATGGAACCCGTCTGAAAGACAACCTGTTCACCAAAGACCTCGGCTACACCGAGCAGGTTCGCACCGACGCCGTGCTCGTGCAGGCGATCGTGACCCATGGCGGTCAATTCGTGCGCGGCCTGAAGCAGCAGGATTTCGAGATCGTCGAGGACAACGTCCCTCAGAAGATCGCGAGCCTGGTCAGCGAGGACGCGCCGCTGGATCTGGTGCTCGCCATCGACGTCAGCGGCAGCATGGAGCACGCGCTCGACGATGTGAAGGCGGCGGTGAAGCAACTGCTGTCGAAGCTGCGGCCGGGCGACGCGGCCACCATCATTGGCTTCAACGACAATATGTTTCTCGCGGCGGAGCGCGAAAAAGATCAGCAGGCGCGCGAGCGGGCGGTCGATCTGCTGACGTCCTGGGGCGGCACCTCACTCTACGATGCGACCGTGCGCGCGATCGATCTCGTCAGTCGCGATACCGGGCGCAAGGGCATCGTCATCTTCTCTGACGGCGACGATCGCAACAGCATTACCACCCGTGAAGCGGCGACCGCACGAGTCCAGGCGAGCAACGCCATGCTCTACACGGTCGGCTTCGGCGGCGGGGCGACCGTCCCGGCGCTGCGCGGCAAGCTCGAACAGTACGCGCACGCAACCGGCGGGCGCGCATTCTTCCCACAACACACGCAGGATTTGAACGGCGTCTTCGACCAGATTGTCGACGAGCTCTCGAATCAATACGTGCTCTCGTATGCGTCGACCAATCAGAAGCAGGACAACAGCTGGCGGAATATCAAGGTACGAGTGAAGGGCGGCAAGTACGACGTCCGCGCCCGTGACGGCTATCGTGCGCGTACACCACAGCGCTCCGGGAGGTAAATCATGCGGAGAGCAGGCGGCATTCTCGCTCTGGCGTTGACAGCAGCTGCACTCGGTCCTGGAGGAGCGCCTGCGCTTTCTGCACAGCAGCCACGGCCCGAGCAGACTCCCTCCTTTCGAAGCGGCGTCGAGGTCGTGACGGTCGACGTCACCGTCGTCGATAAACAGGGACAACCGCAGCGCGGCCTGACCCCGTCGGATTTCCTCGTGTCGGTCGCCGGCCAACCGCGCCGCGTTCTGACTGCCGAGTACGTGGATCGGACGGTGCAGGCGTCGGCGACGCGTCGTCCGGAAGCCGCAAGCATCAGCACCAATGAGGGCACCGGCGCCGGTCGCATGTTCGCGTTCATCGTCGATCAGAACACGCTCGACCTCGGGAGCGCGCGCCGGGTGGCGAACTCGGCCGCTCCGTTCTTTTCGCGACTGACGTTCTCGGATCGATCGGCCCTGATGCTGATGCCGGTCGGTCCGAACATTCCGTTTACGTGGGCGCACGATCGCGTTCGCGATGGACTGCAGAAGGTCACGGGACTCGGCCGCCCGACGATGGGCTGGGAGTACGGCAGTCTCGCCGACGCACGCGACATCGCGAATCGAAACATGCTTGCATTGCGCACGGTCGGAGAGCGCGAGTGCGGGACGGCGTCGGCCGGAGGGTTTGGCGCTGCGCCATCGGGGAGCTCCGGAGCGTCGACGGCCGCCCCCGCTCCTGCACCTGCGGGGGGTGGCGGCGGTGGCGGGGGCGGCGGCGGCGCACCAGCTCCCGCGCCTGCACCGTCGGGCAGCGGTAGCGGGGGAGGTGGCGGCGGGGGCGGGGGCGGCGGTGGCACGACGGCGCGCGGCGGCGGAGCCGCATCGTTCGGCGCGAGCGCCTGCACGCGTGACATCCAGATGCAGGCGGAAGCGACCTGGCGGACGGCGCTGATGAATTCGCAAGCCAGCATCTCCGTCCTGCGTCAGTTCCTGGATGTGCTGGGCCACGTCCCTGGCGAAAAGACCATCGTTCTGATCTCCGGCGGATGGCCACTTGATGATCGCGACGAGATCTCGACGTTATCAATCGTCGCCAGCGAGGCAGCCGCTGCCAACGCCCGGATTTTCACCATCTACGTACCGACGTCCACGTTCACAGCCGACCGCCGGTTGATGTCGACGACGCCGCTGGCCGACAGCTATTTGCATCTCGGCCCGCTCGAAACGCTCGCGTCGTTGACCGGTGGCGGCTCGTTCCGGGCCGAAGTCGGCGCCGAAGCGGCGTTCGAACGGCTCGGCCGCGAGCTGTCGGGGTACTACCGGATTGGGATCGAGCGAGATCCGAGCGACGCAGGGGCGAAGGATCGTCGCATGAAAGTGCAGGTCTCCCGCCCCGGCGCGACCGTACGCGCACGCGAAGTGTTCGACGTGCATCCATACGAGGAACGCGATTGGGCCGCTCGCTTTGGATCCGCGGTCGAGAGCCCGGTGCTCGCGACCGAGATTCCAATCCGCGTAACCAACTATCTGTCGACCGACTTCGACGATCCCACGCATCTCCGACTCGTGATTACGGGCGAGGCCTCGCGTCTCCAACCTGGGAACGCGACCTTGCGTGTCCTGGTCAGCGATATTGACGGCAAGAGGATTACCGGCGGCGAGTTGTCGCTGGACCACGGCAATGAAGACGCCTTGCCCTTTGCTACGAACGTCAGTGTTCCCCAGGGCAGCTACATCGTCCGCGTCGCAATCATGGACAGCGCAGGGCGCGTTGGCTCCGTCGATCACCGTACCGAGGTGCTCGACGCGAAATTCGGCGCGATTTCTGCGCGCGGACCGGTATTCGTGCGGGTGCCAACCGGCGCCGCGGCCGTTCCGTACCTGGCGCTCGACAAGGTGAATCAGAACGAGCGGCTCGCGCTCGAACTCGACCTGGAGGGCGATGCGCCACGAGTCGAGGCAACCAACGTCGAATTCGAGATCGCGTCGAGTGCCGACGGCCCGGCCCTGGTTCGAACCGGTACGGCGATTTCACGCGGCGCACGCGATGGTACGGCTGTCGCCCAGGGGATGGCCGACATGCGTGTCTTGCCGGCCGGCTCCTACATCGTCCGCGCCAAGATCCGATCCGAAAACGAAGAAGTCGGCGAACTGCGCCGCGAGATTTCAGTCGCTGGAGGCAGCCGTGCCGTCGTTGCCGCACCACCTCCTCCGCCGTCGGGTTTCACGAACCGTCCGGCGCCAGCGACGGCAACCATGCGGCTGCCGGTTGCCGGCGCACCGCCGTTCACCATGGAGCAGGTGCTCGCACCGGAGATCCTCAAGCCATTTCTCGAACGGGTCGCGTCGCGGCCGGATGCGTCTTCACCAGCGGTGCAGCAACTCATCGACCGCGCGCGAACATCGGGGCTGTCCAGCCTCGAAGTGCCAGACTCGGTTGCGAAGGAAACGGTGGGCGCGTTCCTCAAAGGTCTGACGCTCCTCGATCAACACAAGCTGCAGCCGGCCATGGACGAGTTCAAGAGGGCAATGAAGGGGTCGATCGACTTTCCCGCGGCAATGATCTACCTCGGCGCGTCGTACGCCGCCAGCGGCCAGGATAAAGAGGCGGCGGGCGTGTGGCGAACGGCGCTCATCCGCGAGGGAGACGTCGCAGCGCTGCATGTGATGCTGGCGGATGCCCAGCTCAGACAAGGAAAAAGCGAACTCGCGATCGACGATCTCGCCGCCGCTCGGACGCGCTGGCCCGACGATGTCGGGCTGCAGCGGCGCTTCGCTGTCGCGGCGTTGCTCTCCGGTCAACGAGCCGAAGGCCTTCACGCGATGGACGACCTGATCGAGAAGAAGGCCGACGACGAAGCAACGCTGGCGATTGCGATGTTCGTCCTCTATGACGCGTTCGAGAGCGGTCAGGCCATCGACAGTGTCGACCGCGATCGAGAGCACATGGTGAAGCTCGCCGAGAACTACAAGGCTCGTGGCGGGCAGTCGCAAGCACTGGTCGACACGTGGGTGGCGGCGGCAAATAAGAAGTAATCCTCAGCGCGCCTGACCGCCTTCACGAACTTCGGCAAGCATGCGAACGATCTCCGCCTGCGTGGGATCGAGCCGCAATGATTCGCGGAAGGCTGCCGCCGCGCCGGCTCTATCGCCGATGTCGAGGCGCGCCAGTCCCAACCCATTCAGCGCCATCGTCGAGGCTGGGTCCGCTTTGATCGCTCGCTCGAAGTAGGGCAAGGCATCGGCAGAACGTCCCGCTGATGCCAGCGCCCCCGCCAGATACAACAGCGCCTCGGCATTCCCGGGTTCACGCGCGATTGCGTCCCGAAAGAGTCGCATCGCCTCGTCTGGGTGTGCGCTCCGCATGCGGACGACGCCGAGCTTGGTCATGGCGGGCACGTCGCCGGCATCCACCTCCAGGATGCGAGCATAGCGGGCCGCCGCCGCGTTGAGATCTCCACGGAGCAGGGCAAGGTCGCCCAGCCGCCGAAGAGCTTCGATGTGATCGGGGACCAGCGCCAGAACCTTCTCACACGCCGCCGCCGCTTCGTCGTACTTGCCTTCCTGGATGCGGACGGCGGCAAGGGAAATCAAAGGCTGCGGAAACGTCGGGTTCTCGCGCTCCGCCCGTTGAAGGATGAGGGCCGCCTCTTCCAGCCGGCCTGTGGCCAGGAGATTGTCGCCGAGTACGACCGCGTCTTCAGCTGTGAGCTGCCCTTCTTTGTCGAGCAGCCGCAGGTCGGCGATGGCAAGCTCATGGCGTCCGGCGGCGGCGTAAGCGACGGCTCGCGTGCGCCTGGCCATGAACAGACCAGGATCCTCCTCGAGCACGGCGCTCAACTCGCGTATGGCCAGCTCGGGCTCCGACCGCGCCGCCGACATGCCGCGATTGAGCCGCGGCAGAAAACGAATCCCGTCTTTAGGATCGCGGAGCGTCGCGCCAGGGGGCCGTGACGCACGGCCTCCACTCACATAGCCGAGCGCGCGCAATCGCTCCGCGGTTTCGGCATCGACCGTTTGTACGGGAGCGGAGGGTGTCGGATGCCGCAGCGCCACTTCGAGCTGGTTGCTCAACTCGCTGGCCCGCGGCCCTTGCTCCCCGGCACGATTCGTCTTCTCGGAGGGATCACTCTGCAAATCGTAGAGCTCCGGGTGCGGAGCCTTGATGAACTTGAATCCCGCCGTACGCCAGGCATGTAGCGGCGCCCAACCCAGTTCCAACTCGGGGTAGAGCGACTCCGCGTAAGCCGGAGCATCCGACATCTGCTCTCCGTCGGCGGCGCGCCGAAGCGAGCGGCCATCGACGTCGCTGCGCTGAGGAAGGCCCGCGTAGTCGACGAGCGTTGGCAATACATCTATGGAGCGGGCGATCGTTCGCGACACCCGACCCGCGGCGATTTGCGGCCCTGCCATGATCCAGGGAACTCGAAGCGTCGCGTCGTACAAGAAGATGCCGTGGGTGCCTTCGCCATGCTCGCCAAGGCTCTCGCCGTGGTCGGCCGTAACGAGCACGATCGTGCGGCTGGTCTCGCCTCTGCCGTCGAGAGTCTGCAGCAGGCGCCCCAGTTGACGGTCCACGAACGCGATCTCTCCATCGTATGGCGATTGGCGGTACCGTTCGGCCAGGTCTGCGGCCGGTGGCTCGTACGGCGCGTGCGGATCGTAGTAGTGGACCCACAGGAACCAGGGGGCCGGCTGCTGCGTCTCGCGTGGACTGGCGGTTGCGAGCCAGCGGAGCGCCACGTCGGTGGTCGCATCCGCGAACCGCTCGACATACGGCGTCCGGCGTCGATCGTTCCCCTTTGGGAAGTGATCGTCGTACGTCTCGAATCCGCGATCGAATCCAAACCGGCGATCCAGTGGAAAGCCTGAGACGAATGCGCCCGTGTGATAGCCCGCGTTCCGAAAATCCTGAGCGATGGTCTTCACTTCCGGCGCCAGGATGAACCCGCTGTTGTTCCGAAAGCCATGCCCGAGCGGCGTCTGGCCGGTGAGGATTGACGCATGTGAAGGGCCGGTCAGTGGGGCATGGGCCACCGCTGTCTCGAAGCGGACACCGCGGCGCGCTAGCGCATCAATAGTCGGGGTAGAAGCGTCGTGGTACCCGTAACTCCCGACGTGATCGGCGCGAAGTGTATCAATGGTCACAAGAAGCACGTTCGGCCGGTTCTGAGGGGCAGACACGGTGGACTGCGAGCCTCGCGACCCGCAGCCGACGACGAGCATGACAAGGATGAGTGCGATGAGGAACCGCATGGAAAACCCGACGAGCGTACCGGTAAACGAGGGTCTGCTCAACCCCCTCACTCGTCCCGAGGCAGTTGACAGAGAACCGGCCAGAGAGTACACGTTCATCCGAAACTCGCGCGCGATCTGAAGGCCCACGCCTTCCGGGCGCTCGAGCCATCCCATTCCAAGGGGAGGAAGATGCCGAAGCACTCCCGCACCGCAATACCAGCAATGCAACGGGTCGCACGCGGATTTCTCGCGCTCTTCGTGTTCCTGCTCACTTACACCATGACGACTGCAGCCGGAGCGCAGTCGTTCCTTGGTACGATCCGAGGTACGGTCGTCGATCCCCAGGGCAGTGTCGTGCCGGGCGCGGCAGTGCTCATCGTGGACGAGGCGACCAACGTGCCGCGCGCGATCGAGACCGACGCGGAGGGCCGCTACGAAGCGACCAACCTCAAACCCGGGACCTACCGGGTGGAGGTCGTCACGACGAACTTCAAGAAGTTCGAGCGAACCGGCGTTGTCCTGCGGGCTGCCGGCACCGCTCTGGTGGACGTCACGCTCGCGGTAGGCGGCGTCAACGAGGTGGTCACCGTCGCGGCCGATGCGATCAACAACATCACGCTCGACAGCCAGGCTATCTCGCGCGGTCTCGACGAGCAGCAGCTCCACGATCTTCCGCGCAATAGTCGCGATATCCAGTCGTTCCTGCTCCTCAACCCCAACGTGGTCGGCGGCGCCGACGACATTCAATTCCTCGGGGCCAAGACGTACGGCGTCTCCTACATCCAGGATGGCCAGGCATCGACGAACGCGATCTTCGGCACCATCGGCAACTCTGCCCCGGGGCTGGACGCGATTTCCGAGATGACCGTACTCTCGAACTCCTACAGTGCCGAGTACGGTGGCCTGGCGGGCGTCGTGGTGACAACCAAGCGCGGCGCCAACACCTACCACGGGACCAGCTTCTACGACTTCAACAGCGACGGCCTGAATGCGCTGACCTACAACCAGACACTTTCGGGTGTTCAGCGCGGCGATCCACTCTCCGATACGCACGAGCACCGATGGGGTGGAAGCGTCGGCGGCCCTCTGGTCACCGGAAAACTCTTCTTCTATGGCAACTACGAGGGTTCGAACAACAAGGCGATATTCGGTGGCGGGCGGGCAACCGTTCCGACCGCGGCGATGCGGAACGGTGATTTCCGCGGCACTGCAATCGTGCCTAAGGATCCAACCACCGGGCTCCCCTTCCCGGATCAGGTGATTCCCAGCGGCCGGATCGATCCGGCGGCAAAAGCCATCATGGACTTCTTCTATCCGTTGCCCAATCAGGGAACGCTGGCGAACGGATACGGCATCTACCAGCAGTTCGTGCCCAAGACGCGCGAACGGGAGCGCGGCGATCTTCGAATCGATCACGAGGCGGGCAAGAACGACACGCTGTTCTTCCGCACGAGTTTTCAGAACCGCGATCCGAGCAACATCATCTTCGAGGCCGGCAACGCATTAACCAACATGCCGAACCTGACGACCACGCTCGATACCGCGTCCTTCATCGGCGGCTGGACGAAGGTCTTTTCATCGACGACCGTCAACGAATTCCGCACCGGCTACAACTATGACAACTCGAGACGGCAAAGCACGTTCACCGCGGCGGACGTGGCCAAGCAGCTCGGCATCGAGAACGCGCCGAGCCTCGCATCAGACCGCCTCGGGTTCCCGTCATTCCAATTTACCGGGGCGACCGGTCGGCCCGTCCCGACGAGCATCGCCGACGCTGGGCGGAACGTGGACCGCACGGTTCGGCAGAACGCGTTTTCGCTCAGCGATAACCTCACATGGGTCAAGGGCGGCCACACGCTGAAGGGAGGCGGGCTCTGGACGCTCAACACCGCGCGCGACGGGTTTGGATTCGGCGTCAATTTTCGCGGCCAGTATCGATTTCGCGGCGTCGGCCCGACCGGGAACCCGTTCACGGATTTCCTCCTGGGAATACCCACCGACGTACGTGATCAGGTCACCAACCGTGGACCGCTCGACGGCCATTCCAACGACCTCGCGTTCTTCACCCAGGACGACTGGCGGGTCAATAAGAGCCTGACAATGTTTCTGGGCCTTCGGTACGAACTGGTCGGGTCGTGGCACGAGAAGGATCTCACGCTCGCGAACTTCCTGCCGGTCGACGGTGGCCACCACGTCGTGGCGAATGCCCAGATCGCCAAACTGCTACCGCCTGGCCTGCTGGCACTGAACCGAACCGAAACGGCCGACCAGGCAGGTCTGCCGGAAACGTTGGTCAACTCGGACAAGAACAACTTCAGCCCGCGGGTGGGCTTCGCGTGGCGACTCGACGAGAGCAACAAGACGGTGCTCCGAGGCGGTTTCGGATTGTTCCATCCAACCGTCGCGGTTCAGGGCATACGCGACCTGCTCGCGACCAACGAGTTCCGCTACATCAACACGACACGAGGCGGCGGGCTCCGCAACGCCTTTTCCGGGGGGACGACCTCGCCGGATCTCGCGGCCTTCGGGAATCAGGGGATCGATCCCAACCTCCAGAGTCCCGACATCTATCAGTACAACTTGACGCTCGAGCGGGAGTTGCGGGGTCAGATGGGGCTGCGCGTCAGCTACATCGGCTCGACGATGCGGAAGCTGCTGGTCGATCGCGATTACAACACGCTGCAAGCCAGCACCGTCCCCTTCGACCCTGAAAACCCGGCGGACTACGCGCGGCTGCCCTTTCCGCTGTACGGCTATTACATGGACATCGTGAGGAACGCCGGCAGCGGCCAGTTCCATTCGGCGCAGTTCGAGTTGAATCGACGCTGGCGCAGTGGTTTGGCATTCAACGGCGCTTACACGCTCGCCCACTCCGACAGCAATGCCCCGGACACCGGCAACAGCACGATCGGGCCCGTCCAATTCGATCCGTACGACATCGAGAAGGATCGCGGTCCTGATCCGAATGTGGTGAAGCATCGAGTCGTCGCGAATGCAACCGTGGACATTCCGGTGGGTCGCGGCCGGCCGCATGGTGCGAACATGGCGAAGTGGGCCGACAGCCTGTTCGGCGGCTGGACCGTCTCGTCGATTTTCCAGGCGCGCAGCGGCCAGAACCTCACGCCCTTCTTCAGTGGCTTCTACACCACCAGCCCGTGGAACACCGGCAAGCCGTTGGACGGCTTGGGGAACGTCTTCTGCTGTGCCTGGCGGCCCGATCAGATTAGCGATCCGAACACCGGCGGGTCACGCGATGCCTTCTTCAATCAGGCCGCATACGCGATTCCCGCGCCGGGAAAACTCGGCAACGCTAAGAAAGGCAGCCTGAAAGGGCCGGGCACGTGGGTCGTGAACTTCGCGATCTACAAGGATGTTCTGCAGCAGGGCAATTTCCGTCTGCAGTTTTCAGCGCTGC
>JBPYFA010000355.1:0-4222 GCA_051986585.1 Vicinamibacterales bacterium
CCAAGCGCCCGTATGAGGGAATCCGTAGTGTATCAAGAAGCCGTCCGCGACAGCAACGAACCTTCAATCAGCAATCAACAATCAGAAATCAGCAATTACTAAGATCCTGACTTGGCCTTCTTCACCTGCGCCAGCAGCATCGACAGCATCTTCGCGTACTGCTCGTCCGCTTGTGAAAACGCCTTCGTATAGTCCGCTTCGCTGATTTTGGCTTTCTTCCAGTCGCCATCGAACGACACGGACTTGGTGTCCTCGTCGCAGCTGTCGGGGGCGGCATCCCCGGATGGCTTCGCGACGAGGCCGTCGGCGCCCTGATCCTGGATGAAGACTTTGCTGCCGCGCACCGATGCAGATTGCAGATCGACGTAGACCGCCTGGTAGTCCTTGGCGGTGATGCGGTCGACAAGCAGCTGCGGCGCGGCGTATTTCGCCGAGACGACGAGCAGCTCGCTCCCAGGAAGGTACATCGCGGCCACGAACACACCCGGCGTCGCCGGATCAGCGGCCGCCATCGCCTCGAGCTTCGCCGCGTCGAGCAGTTGGACGAGCTGCTTGGCAATCGGACTGGATTTCGACTCCTGGGCAGAGACAGCGGGGGCGGAGAACGCGGCGAGAGACGAGACGACGACCAAGATGAGGATGAAAGGCCGACCGAGTACGCGCATGGTGGACCTCACTTTGAGGATGTGGTGCCCACGTTGTAGCACGGCCGGAACGCGGCGTAAAGTCGCGTCTTCAACCGATAAAGAGCGGATCCTCCTCCTCGGCGTGCCGGCCGTTTCGCGGTCCGAACTCCCGTAAACCCCGCAGCGCACCGAGCGTGGCCTTGATCGCGGCGACAATGGCCAGGCCCTCCCGGGCTGGCGTGATGATCGCTTCCTGCAAGACGGACGCGGTTTCATCGACGCGCTGCGACAGATCGGTCACGAGCCGGTCGACTTTCTGCGCCTGTGTCGTCGCCAATGCGAGCGTCTTCGAGGCCTCTTCGGCAATCGCGTGCGCCCGATCGATCAGCGGACGCACGTCTTGATGGACGCTCTGAATGACCTGCTGCGCCTGCCGCGCCAGCCGAAGCGCCGCAATCAACGCACCGACCTGGAGCAACGCCATCAGCAGCGTTGCCACCGCGATCACTCCGAGGAACAGGTCGGTCCAGCCGTCGTTCACAGAGTCTCTCCGCCGGCGCCGGAAGTGGGTCGGGTGGCCGCATTGCGGGCCTGTTCATACGCATCCCGGCCGCGCTCGATCGCCGTCGAGATCGTGTCCCGCTGGCGATTTACGAACTCGCGCCCCTGACGGGCCGCCTCGCTCGCACGCTGGCGTCCCTCGCGCGCCTTGTCGGCGAGAGCCCGCCGAGTATCTTCCCCAGATGCCGGTGCCATCAGCAAGGCGACCGCAGCGCCTGTGATCGCGCCGAGCACGAAGGCCACGACGACCGTTCCTGCCGCCCCGCCGTCATCTCTCGCCATTTTCCATCCTCCGCCTCAGAATATGCTGACACGCACGTTGAGATATCTCTTCGGATCCTTGCGGATGTCTGCAATGAGTCCCTTGAGCTCGTTGGCCGCGCCGTTCATGTTCTCATATAACTGCTTGTTCTGGAGCAACTGTCCCGCCGCCCCCTGCCCCTGCTCCAGATCGGACGTCAGTTTGTCGATCCGCCCGGCCACCGAATTGAAGCGATCGTACAGCTGTTGATCGGTCAGCAGCTTGCCGGCAGTGCCTTCGCCTCGGGACAACTTGCCGGTCACCTGGTCCAGATTGCCTGAGGCCGACGTCAACGACTTCGCCATTCGATCATCCTGAAGCAGCTGGCCGAGGCTGCCCTCTCCGGCGTTGATCCGGCGGGTCATGTCCTGAAGGTTCGCGATCGCGTCGTTGGCTTGCTTGTAGAGCGCCGGATTCCGAATGAGCAGCCCGAGCGTCCCGTTCCCTTTGTTAATGGCATTGCTCACCGCCGCCGCCGAGGCCACCAGCTGATTGATGTCCCGATACACCTGATCGTCGGTGAACAACCTGCCGACGGTGCCCTTGCCTGAGCGGATCTCCCTGATCAGCGCCGTCGTTTGCTCCAGCGTCTGAGTGGCGTTCTCGGCGACATCGCTGATCTGCCCTGGGGTTCTCGCGCTCTGAATGAAGTCGCCGTCCTTGAGCGGCGTGCCCTGCCCCGCCGGGCTGATTTCGATCGTCGGTTCACCGAGCAGGCTCAACGACCCGATTGACGCGCGCGATTGTTCGGTAATGCGGCTTTGCTGTTCTTTATTCACCTGGACAACGACTTCGACCTCGGCACCGACGAAGTCCACTTCGGTCACCTTCCCGACTTCCACGCCGGCGACACGGACGATGGCGCCCGTTTTCAGCCCCTGCACGTTGGTGAACCGGGTTTTCAGCTTGTAGCGTTGCCACGAGAATCCACCCTGTCCGCCGACCGCCACAATCAGCATGATCGCGAGGGCGATGGCGACGACGGCGACAATCCCGATTTTCAGTTCCGACCAGGCGAGCGAACGTGTTCTCGGCATCTCAGGTTGCCTCGACCTCTCACGACAGGAACGCTTGCACGTAGGGATCGGTCTCCGAGACCTCTCTCAGCTCCGTGGCATTACCCTCGAATGCAACGCGCCCATCCTTCAACATGATGAATTCCGCCTCGTCGGCCTTTCGCGGCGGCGAGCGCTCGAACACCACCTCGTCGCCGTTTCGAATCGCCATGTGTTCCGCGACGAAGAACGCATCGCGCAGCTGGTGGGTCACGACGATCGAGCTGACCCCTTCGATGTCGCGCAGCTTGATGATTTCCTCGTCGATCGTCAGCGACGTGATCGGATCGAGGCCCGTGGTCGGCTCGTCGTAGAGGAGAATTCGCGGCTTGGCCGTCATCGCTCTCGCGATCGCGACGCGGCGGCGCTGCCCTCCGGACAGCTCGGACGGCATCCGGTCGATGAACTCTCCGAGCCGCACGAACCCGAGCACTTCCTCGACCCGGCGATTCACATCTTCGATTGGAATCGTCGATTCCTCGAACAGCTTGTAGCCGACGTTTTCACGAACCGTCAGCGAGTCGAACAAGGCCCCCTCCTGAAACACCATGCCGAGGTCGGCCCGCACACGCATCAGATCATCTTCCTTCATGTTATCGACGCGATCGCCGTTGACGAAGATGCGCCCGGCATCCGGCTTCAGCAGTCCCAGGATCAGCCGCAGGATCGTCGACTTCCCCGCGCCGCTGGCGCCGAGAAAGATCTTGGTATGTCCGGTCTTGAGCGTGAACGAAACGCTGCGCAGAATCTCTTTGTCGTCGAACGCGAGCGACACCTGGTCGAAGACGATGATCGGCCCGCCGGGCCCCATCGCCTCTTCGAGAAGCGGCGAACGCGCTGCCTGTTGAATCGCCATCAGTACATGAGTGCGATGAGCAGCTTGGTGACGAGGAAGTCCACCGCAATGACCGCCACCGAGGCGGCGACGACGGCGTTGGTGGTCGCTCGCCCTACGCCCTGTGTCCCGCCGCGCGTGCGCATGCCGACGTGGCAGCCGATGCTGGCGATCGTGAAGCCGATGAAGAATGGCTTGATCAGCCCCATCCACACATCCTGGATGTAGAGGCCAGCCACGACGCTGTTCCAGTAGACACTCGACGCGACCTTCAGCTGGGTTACGGTCACGATCCATGCCCCTACCATGCCGACGCCGCCGGAGACCACGGTCAGGAGCGGTACCATGAAGAAGCCCGCGAGGATTCGCGGCAGCACGAGCTTGCGGATGGGATCGGTGCCGAGCGCCCGCAATGCTGCGATCTGTTCCGTGACCATCATCGATCCCAGCTCTGCGGCGATCCCCGATCCCACCCGCCCGGCGACCATCAACCCCGTCAGCACGGGACCGAGTTCTTTCACCATCGACGCACTGACGAGACGGCCAACCATTGATCGCGCGCCGAACTGATCCAGGGTGATGCCTGACTGCAGCGCGAGCACCATTCCCGTGAACATCCCCGTCAACAGCACGACCGTCAACGATCCGACGCCGATCGCCTCGAATTGCTCGACGATGTCCCTCATGTAAAACGGCCGCGTCACGATTCCGCGCGCGACCTTCGAAACCATCAGCACGTATTCCTGCAATTCGAGCAGTGCAGACTTCGTCCAGCTCTGGAGCAGCATTAGCGCCGACTCCCGGCCAATCCCAATTCCCGGGTGCGCAGCTGCTTGATCCGATC
>JBPYFA010000356.1:0-8020 GCA_051986585.1 Vicinamibacterales bacterium
GAACAGCGTCGAAGACCTGTGTTTCGATTGTCGGAAGCGGTGCGGCGGCGTGCGAACCAATCAGTGCTCTCAGACGTTCGACATTCGATCGTTTAAGATCGCGCTCGTTGAGGCCGGCGTATGAACCGAGCGCGATCACATGGCGATGCTTGAGTGAGCTGGAAGCGTTAGCACCGCGTTACCAAAGTGCTATGGACGGAATCGTGTGGGAGGACGATCCTGTCCTCGCACCGGCAACGTGAATGCTGAATGCTCAATGGTGAATGATTGGCTCGGTTTTCGATGACTCAGACATTCGACGCGATCATCATCGGCACCGGTCAGGCGGGACCGTCGCTGGCCAGGCGGCTATCAAGTAGCGGCATGTCGGTCGCTGTCATCGAACGGCATCTCTTCGGCGGCACCTGCATCAACACCGGGTGCACGCCAACCAAGGCGATGGTGGCGAGCGCGTACGCCGCACATCTCGCGAGACGCGCCAGCGACTTTGGTGTAACGGTCGATGGCAACGTTCGGGTCGACATGAAGGCGGTCAAGTCCAGGAAGGACGCGATCGCTGAACGCTCACGCGTCGGCCTCGAACAGTTCCTGCGCGGCCTGCCACGCTGCCAGGTCTATACGGGACACGCGACGTTCAGAAGCGCCCGCGAGGTCGTGGTCGGCGAGGAGATCCTGACCGCCGAACGAATTTTCATCAACGTAGGCGGCCGCGCTGCTGTGCCGCCGATGCCAGGAATCGGCCAGGTTCCATTCCTGACCAACAGCTCGATGATGAATCTCGACACCGTGCCGCCGCACCTGTTGGTGGTCGGTGGCAGCTACGTCGGATTGGAGTTCGGCCAGATGTTTCGCCGGTTCGGATCCGAGGTGACGATCATCGAGATGGCACCGCATCTCGTGCAGCGCGAGGATGTCGACATCTCGTCTGCAGTCGAAGAGGTATTGACGAACGAAGGAATCAACCTTCGCCTGAACGCCCGCTGCATTCGCGTCAGTAAAGGCGTGGGTACGATCACCGGTCATGTGGATTGCGTCGAAGGCAGTCCGTCGATTGAGGGCACACACCTGCTGCTCGCGGTCGGCCGTCGCCCGAATACGGACGATCTCGGGCTCGAAGCGGCCGGCGTATCACGAGATCCGCGCGGCTACATCACGGTCAACGATCGGCTGGAAACCAACGTCGCCGGGATTTGGGCGCTTGGTGACTGCAACGGCAAAGGCGCGTTCACGCACACCTCCTACAACGATTTCGAGATCGTCGCATCGAACCTTCTCGACGGCGCCAGTCGCAGCGTATCCGATCGGATTCCCGCGTACGCCCTCTACATCGACCCGCCGCTTGGCCGCGCTGGAATGACGGAAGCTGAAGCGCGAAGCCGCGGACATGCGGTGCGGGTCGGTAAGCGGCCGATGACGAGCATCGCCCGGGCGATCGAAAAAGGCGAGACCGACGGGTTGATGAAGATCGTCGTTGACGAGCGATCGCAGGAAATCCTGGGTGCCGCGGTGTTCGGCACCGGCGGTGACGAGGTGATCCACTGCGTGCTCGATGCAATGTACGCGAAGGCTCCGTATCCGGTCCTCCAGCGGGCGGTGCACATCCACCCGACCGTGTCGGAGTTCGTCCCCACGGTGCTCGGAGAGCTCAAGTGACGCTGAAGCCGGGTTCGTCTCCAAAGCTTCGCAACCACCGCTACTGTCGCAGCACCTGATGAACAAACGCGACCGCGATGGAGCCTTCGCCGACCGCGGAGGCCACACGTTTGACGTTGCCGCTGCGCACGTCGCCAACGGCGAAGATGCCGGGCCGGCTGGTTTCGAGCAGATACGGTGGCCGTGTAAGCGGCCACCTTGCCGCCGCGAGCTCCTCGGCCGCGAGATCCGGTCCCGTCTTCACAAAGCCGCTTGCGTCCAGGGTGATACAGCCACTCAGCCATGAGGTATTGGGAACGGCGCCGGTCATCATGAATGCATGACCGATCTCGTGAGTTTCGAGTTCGCCGGTCTGGTCGTCGCGCCACTGAATCCGTTCCAGCTTGCCATTCCCGTCTAAGGCAACAATCTGAGTGTGCGTCCGCACGACGATCGCTGGATTCTCTTCGATCCGTCGAATCAGATACCGCGACATCGTGTCGGCCAGGCCGGCGCCGCGCACCAACATGTGGACCCGACGCGACGTCGACGCGAGAAACACCGCCGCCTGTCCGGCAGAATTGCCGCCACCGACGACGACTACCTCCTCGCCGACGCAGAGTGCGGCCTCCATGGGGGTGGCGCCGTAATAGATGCCGGCACCTTCGAACGACGAAAGGTTCTGCAGCGCTGGTCTGCGGTACTCCGCGCCGCTCGCGATGATCACCGCGCGCGCACGGATTCGAGGCCCCTGGGCGATGTCGACCGTGTAGCGTTGGCCATCGCAGGCCATTCGTGTCGCGCCTTTCGCAACCAGGACCTGCGCGCCAAACTTCAGGACCTGGGAGTAGGCGCGGCCGGTCAGGTCCAGCCCCGAGATCCCGGTCGGAAATCCCAGGTAGTTCTCGATGCGTGAGCTCGATCCGGCCTGACCGCCCGGTACACTCGATTCGAGCACGAGGACGTCGAGCCCTTCCGACGCACCGTATACAGCGGCCGCCAGACCGGCCGGCCCGGCGCCCACGACGACGAGATCGCAAACGCGATTCTGATCGATCTGATCGTTGAACCCGAGGCAGTCGGCGATCTGCGCATTGGTGGGATTACGCAGAAAGCTGCCGCCGCGGCAAATCACGACCGGAATGTCGTGGACATCGATCTGAAATCGATCGAGCAACTCTTGCGCGTCGCGGTCGCGATCGAGATCGACGTACTGGAACGGGTGCCCGTTCCGGGTCAGGAATTCGTTCACCCGCAACGTTCCAGCGCTGTGCATCGATCCGACGACGACGATGTCACCGAGATGCTGGGCAATCAGTTCGAGCCGGCGCAGGATGAATGCCCGCATCAGGATCTCGCTCAGCTCTGCATCAGTCTGGACGAGAGCCAGTAGTTCCTCGCGCGTGAGTTGGATCACGTCGCCAGGTTCAGCAACCCGCAGTCGAGTGATCGCGGGACGACCGCTGATCACGTTGCTTTCGCCGGAGAACTGCCCTGGCTGACACCGGACGATCAGCGTCTCCGCCCTTTCGCTCGGACGGACGGCCTCGAGCTCACCACTGACAACCAGGAAGAACGGAAACCCCCGGTCGCCGACTTCGACCAGCACATCGCCGCGCGTGGTCGACCGGTGTCGGCCGTGCGCCTCAATCCGCGACACTTGCTTCGGTGTGAGCGTTGGAAAGAGACGCTCAATGCGAGAGACGGTTGCCGGCAGCGGCGTCGGCAAAGGATCAGCTGTATTCATGGCCACCCACCACAAGAGAGACTCTCTGATGGTGGCACGACTTTAACGGTGTTGTCGCCAGTTTTAGGGGTCGGTCGTGAAGACGGAGAGACCGGAGATCACGTGACAAGATCCAACACGGAGAGCCGGAGGCACGGGGGCTCAAGCTCCGTCACGTCCAACCGTGCTCGCGTGGCGCCGCAGATTAGAAGCTGAAACGTCCGCCGGCGATTGGATACGTGACCAGCGTGTCGATGGCACGCAGCTCGGCGCGGACGCCACCGAAAGCTCCCACGTGGTCCGTGATGCGCAATTCAGCGGCCGCGAGCGACTGGACGCCGACGCGCGTCGATGTCGTCGACCAGTTCTGAACGGCGTCGTTCACGAGAGACGAATCATGCCGCCGGTCTACGAACAACGCGGGGCCGGCACCGCCGATAAGCGCCGCTCGCCCGATCGGGATGCGGCCGAGCACGTTGATACCGGCGCTATACGACGAGACGTGTGTCGTGTACGTGGAATAGACCACCTCGCCCGCACGACTTGGCGGGACCATGTAACCGGCCAACCTGTAGGTTCCGCTGTGGGTCCGCTGCCACGATCCACACTCCAATTCGAGCGCGACCCGTGGTCGGACCCACTCACGATAGGTTGCCTCGAGTCCTGGCGAGGCCTGCAGGGGGTCGGTGCTGCGATACGGGTACGCCCACTGAACACTGGCACCGACAGAGTGCGGCGGCTCGGACGTGATCGCAGGTTGGGCAGCGACTCGCATCGGCACGACAACCAGCAGGATCGCGGAAACGATCAGGGATCGGCAAAGCATGGTGACTCTCCCGTCGATCAGAAGCGAAGCGCCTTGCGCACAGCACGCACGCCGCTGTTCACCGCGCGATCGAGCGGCGACGAAGAGCCAGCATGGAGCGTCGCTCGGATCTCCACGGTCTGCCGTGGGAACACCTGAACGCGCCGCACCTCGGCCGCGTACCGCGGATGGCTGACGCGCACGACATAGACGCCCTCCTTCAGGTCCTGCGTCGCACGTCCGTTCGCATCGGGGGTCAGGGTGGCGACGATATCGTTCTGCGGCGTGAGGACCTCGATCGTCGCGTCGCTGACGCCAACATGGGAGCCCGCTTCCTGCACGGTCGCGACAAGCTCACCGCTGGTAGACGCTTGCGCGAGCGGGGAAATCGAAAAGACGGCCCCCGCGATCGATATGATTCCCGCGACCGTACCGACGATCGCCTGGACTCGAGACAGCGACACGCCGCCGGTGACGCGCCTCCACCACGGCGGTTGCGATGGCGGGGGCGGCGCTGCCAGAGACGGGCTGGTGTCTGCGGGCTTCGGTTGTCGGCGCATACGCTGTTGGCTGAGTACGTCCGCTCACCGTAACAACTCTCGGACCAGCGCGGGCTCGACCCTAACCGTTTGTGGATGTGACAGTTAGCCGATCGCTATTGGGCGATCAGCGCTTGCCGGATCTCCGTTTCGCAATCGCGCGTTCAGAATCGCCGTATGGAACATCAGCGGCCCGTCCGTACGCCGTTGACCCACGAGGCAGGTGACCGACGCGATTTTTATCGAAGCTGTTCGCCGGCTGGCTCTAAAGATGGTCGAGCGTGCGAGCTGCCAGTCGCTGCCGGCGCCGCGCGTAGATGGCCGATGCCTCCGGGCGGGCTGCGATGCGCTCGAGAGCCGGAGCCACGTACTTCAACTCCGCTTTCGCCTCGGCCGTGTCCATCTCGCTGAGTGCGAGCACCGTGTACCAGAACGGAAACGCCCGCCAGCCATGCTCGCCGTCGCGCACTGTTCGCAGGTGCAGCGCCCCGCGCCGCAATCGTTCTTCCTGGCGATCCAGGCCGCCTGAGAGCAGGTTGCGCCACACGCCGACACTGCACTTGCCGCAACAGTAAAGCCCTGGATTCCGATGGCGCGGATCTTCAGCCACGCGTGCGAGGCATCGCATCAATCCATCGTTGGCTGCGTCGAGCGCGTGCGTGACGCTGCGATCCCGCACTCGCAGCAGCCGCAGGGCGCGCGACGATTCCTCGCCAAGAATGTGACGTGCGGAGGCACACGCGATACGTTCGCCGGTAAACAGGACGATTCCCCTCGAGCGCTCGGAGGGAAACCCCGCGAACGTCCCTCCGTAAGCCCCGGCTAGCCCCTGCCGCGCGGCGATCCATCGTGCCGCCTCGGTGCGTTCACTGGCCGTGAGCGCGCGGCGGTCGAATTCCGCCGCATTGATGCCATCGATCGTCCGCGACAGGCTCCTTCGGTTGATCAGCATGGGCGGCCTCGGATCGGAGTCAGCCGGCTGATTATCGTCGACCTTCCGATGTTTACAAAGGTGCAAGGGATGACCATGCGCCTACAAACGATCCACGCATCCACGTACGACGCCGCGTAATGGCGCACGGCCATAACGGCTACACTTCCTCCTCGATGAACCCAGCCCCAGTACCGACTTCGGGAACGATATCGGCTCGGCTCGATCGCCTGCCGGCGACGCGGTCCATTTGGCGGCTGATTACCTTACTCAGCTTCGGTTTGTTCTTTGAGCTCTACGATCTCCTGTTCACGGCATACGTCGGCCCCTCGCTCGTGCGACAAGGCATTCTCACCGCCACGACACCGGGGTTGTTCGGCACAACCGGTCTCGCGGGTTTCGTGGCCGCGATGTTTTCCGGCCTGTTTGTCGCAACGCTGGCAGGCGCGTTTCTCTCGGATCGGTTCGGCCGGCGCGCGATCTTCAACTACTCGCTCCTCTGGACATCCTTTGCGAACGTCGTGATGGCGTTGCAAAACACGGCGCTGGGGCTCAACGTGTGGCGCTTTCTGGCTGGACTCGGAGTCGGCCTGGAGTTGATTACGATCGGCACCTACTTGACGGAGCTCGCTCCCAAGAGTGTTCGTGGGCGCGCCTTTGCCTTCTGTCAAACGATCGGCTTCACTGCTGTGCCCATTGCTGCGGGCCTGGCGTACCTATTGGCGCCGCACCGGCCATTTGGAATCGAGGGTTGGCGACTCGTCGTCATGGTCGGCTCGGCAGGAAGCCTGCTGGTCTGGTGGACGCGTCGCCGCTTGCCGGAGAGCCCGCGTTGGCTCGCGGAACAAGGCCGATTGGGGGAAGCTGACCGCGTAGTCACTGACCTGGAGCAACGCGCGCTACGCGAGTCGGGTCCTCTGCCGCCGGTCGGGATCGGCACGGCGGCCGTCGAAAAGGCAGGCTTCCGGGACATGTGGGCACCACCGTACGGCAAACGCGCCGTCATGCTGATCATCTGGAACGTCTTCCAGACGGTCGCCTACTACGGGTTCGCGAGCTGGGTGCCGACGCTGCTCGTGGCCCAGGGAATCACGGTTACATCAAGCCTGTTCTACACGGCAATCATTGCCATCGCCGCCCCGTTTGGCCCGCTCCTCGGTCTGGGGATCGGCGATCGATTCGAACGGAAGGACGTCATCGTCGCAATGGCATGCGTGAACATTGCCGCCGGGCTTCTTTTCAGCCAGGCTCGTTCCGCTCCGGCGATTATTGCCGTCGGTGTCTGCCTGACGCTCAGCGCCAATATCATCTCCTACTCGTTCCACGCGTACCAGCAGGAGGTGTTCCCGACGGCGATCCGATCGAGGGCGGCAGGATTCGTCTATTCCTGGAGCCGCCTCTCGGCCATTTTCAATGCCTTCGTGGTCGCCTTCGCGCTCCGGCACTGGGGCGTCGGCGGGGTGTTCGCCATGCTGTGTTCAGCGATGGCGGTTGCGGCGCTCGCCATCGCGGCTCTGGGGCCGCGCACACGAGGCGTTGCAATCGAGCAGATCTAGGGCGGATTCGAGCCAAATACAGCGCGTTCTTCTCTCAGTCGCCGTCGTTTCGACGCCAAAATCCTCCGTCGGCGGACCGGCCGAATATTCCAAGGCCTTCCTGGATAGTAAGAAGAGACAGAGATGGACGACACCGCGGCGACTCGCGCGTGCCTGGCCGGCAATGTGGACGCCTTTCGACATTTCGTCGAGCAGTATCAAGCGCGCGCATTCGCACACGCAAGGCTGCTGACCCGCAATGAGGCGGATGCGGCAGACGCCACGCAGGATGCGTTCGTGGACGCATTTCGCAACCTGCGCGCGTTCGATCCAAAGCGGCCGTTCTATGCATGGTTCTACGTGCTGCTGCGCAACCGCTGCTTCAAGCAACGGTCCCGCAGGGGAACGAGAGCAGAAAGCGGGATCGTTACCGCGCGGGCTATCGATCCAGCGGTATCAGAAGAGCAGCTGAATTTGTGGGAAGCGATTCGCCGCCTGCCACCAGACGATGCCGAACTCGTGGTGCTCAAGCACATCGAGGGCTGGACGTACGAGGAGTTGTCGAAAGCGCTGAATGTGCCGCGCGGGACGGTGATGAGCCGGTTGTTCGTCGCACGCCAACGGCTGCTGACACTGCTTTCAGGAGAAACATCGTGAACTCAGGTAGTGAGTGCGATCGCGTTCGAATTCAGCTGATGGCCGCGTTCGACGGGGAGGCCTGCGTGGAGACTGCGGGGCCAGTCAGCGATCCCCAGCAGCATCTTGCGGCCTGCTCGTCATGCCGTCAGTGGTTACAGGAGTTCGAGTCGATGAACGGCCGCTTCCGGCAGCTTGCGTATCCACGCACGCGGG
>JBPYFA010000357.1:0-8782 GCA_051986585.1 Vicinamibacterales bacterium
GCCGCCGATCAATTCGTGGTCACCCCCGCCGGACGCGTCGAGGAGACGGCGCGTGCGCGCGCCTTCGGCGACGAAGTGCGGACCGTGATTGCCGGCTATCACTGGTTCACCGATTGGGGCCGCGACACGATGATCAGCCTCGAAGGCCTGACGCTGTCGACCGGCCGCTTCGACGAAGCGGGCTATATCCTGCGCACGTTCGGACACTACGTTCGCGATGGGCTGATCCCGAACATGTTTCCCGACGGCGCGCGCGAGGGGCTCTACCACACCGCCGATGCAACGTTGTGGTTTTTTCACGCCGTGGATCGCTACGTCCGCGTCACCGAAGACTATGACCTGTTGCGACACTTGCTGCCGACGTTCGTCGATATCATCCGCTGCCACGTCCAGGGCACGCGGTTCGGTATCGGTGTGGACGAACAAGACGGACTCCTGCGGCAAGGCGCCGAAGGGTATCAGCTGACGTGGATGGACGCGAAGGTCGACGACTGGGTGGTGACCCCGCGGCGGGGCAAGGCCGTAGAGATCAACGCCCTGTGGTTCAACGCGCTGCGGCTGATGAATACATGGATCGATCAGGTCGGTGGACCTGAGGGCGCAGGATCGCTGGATCTCGATCAGCGCGCGCGACGCGCCGAGCGCGCGTTCAACGATCGCTTCTGGTACGCCCAGGGCGGTTATCTTTACGACGTGGTCGACGGCGAAAGAGGCGACGATGCCGCTTGCCGTCCGAATCAGGTGTTCGCCATTTCGCTCACCCATCCGGTTCTCGATCGTTCGCGGTGGACCCCGGTCATGACGGTCGTGCGCGATCGCCTGTTGACGCCCGTGGGGCTGCGCTCGCTGGCTCCGGGCCACCCCGACTACAAAGCGAAATATTTCGGTGATTTGCGATCGCGCGACGCGGCGTACCATCAAGGGACCGTCTGGGCATGGTTGATTGGCCCGTTCGTCGACGCGTGGCTCAAGGTGTACCCC
Organism: Vicinamibacterales bacterium; assembly: GCA_051986585.1. Taxonomy (GTDB): domain Bacteria; phylum Acidobacteriota; class Vicinamibacteria; order Vicinamibacterales; family 2-12-FULL-66-21; genus JALZOC01. The sequence goes on from JBPYFA010000357.1 coordinate 982, forward strand.
GACGATCCGGCCGGCGCGCGTGGGCTGCTGAAAGGCTTCGACGCGCATTTGAGCGAAGCCTGTGTCGGCTCGATCAGCGAGATTTTCGATGCCGAAGCTCCGTACGTGCCGCGTGGCTGTATCGCTCAGGCGTGGAGCGTCGCGGAGGTGCTGCGCAGCCTGCTGAAGACGGGATTGGCTCTCGCGGGGAAGGATCACCAGGACCACGAGTCGGCGGCCGCGATCGATTCGACCGGACCAGCGGTCAGTTCCGTCCGCGCGAGTTGAGACGTCCGCTTACCGGCATTCGACAATCGCCAAAAATCACTTTGTAATGTAAGCAATGCCCAACGAGCTGCCTCGCCTCGGGTGGACGTCGGCGCTCGCGGATTCGTTCGCTGAGTACGCCGGCGAGGGGCTGATCCCTGGCCGCGTCGCCCTCGAGCACACGCACATCTATCGCGTGCTCACCGAGGCCGGCGATCTGCTCGCGCGGGTGTCGGGACGTCTGCGGCACCGCGCGTCAACACGAGCGGACTTTCCTGCCGTCGGCGACTGGGTGGCGCTGCAGTTGCCGGAGCAGTCAGGCGATAGCCGGATCGTGGCGGTTCTTCCACGACGGAGTCGATTCTCTCGACGTGCGGCCGGCGATCCGACGGAAGAGCAGGTGGTCGCCGCTAACATCGACACCGTCTTTCTTGTCGCCGGACTCGACGGCGACTTCAACCCGCGGCGAATCGAACGCTATTTGCTGGTCGCGTCCGATAGCGGCGCCTCGCCGGTCGTCGTGCTGAACAAGGCCGATGTCGTGTCAGATCCCGAAGCGCTCGCGGCGATCGTTCGCCGATCGGTAGGGCAGGTTCCCGTGCACGTGATGTCGACTCGTGTGCCGGGTACGGTTGATGTCTTGCGTCAATATCTCGGGTTCGGACAGACGGGCGCATTATTGGGATCATCGGGCGTCGGAAAATCGTCGATCGTCAATCGCCTCATCGGACGCGACCTGCTGCGCACCGAAGAGGTCCGCGAATCGGACAGCCGCGGACGGCACACCAGCACGGCGCGGCAATTGATCGTCCTGCCAGATACCGGTCTCCTGATCGACACGCCCGGTATGCGCGAACTACAGCTGTGGGAAACCGGCGATGGCACGCGCGAGACCTTCGGCGACATCGAAGCGTTAGCTGGCGAGTGCAGATTTCGCGACTGTCGCCATCGCGGCGAGCCCGGGTGCGCGGTCCGCCGCGCTGTCGACGGCGGAGAGGTGTCGCCCGGACGGCTCGAGAGCTATCAAAAGCTGCAAGACGAACAGGCCCACCAGTCGCGGCAGCTCGATCAGCGCGCCCAGATTGAGCAACGGCGCCGTTGGAAGGTCTTGACCAAGGCTGCGCGAAAGCGACTCAGGGAAAAAGAAGGCAGCTGACCTGCGCCGTCCACCGGTTTGCGCCCGCCGTTCACCGGGAGAGGCGAACGGCGCGTCGCAAACGGCCGTAACCTACCCGGCATGAACGTTCTGACCGTCCGGGATGCACGAAAGAGCTTCGGGCACATCGCGGCGCTCAACGGAGCCAGTTTCGAGCTGCGGCACGGTGAGCTTCTCGCACTGCTCGGGCCGAATGGAGCGGGCAAGACCACGCTGATCCGCGCGATTACGGGGCGTGTGCGGCTCGATGCCGGTGAAATCCGCCTGTTCGATCGTGTCCTCGATGGCCGTGACACGGCACCCGAACTTGGAATCGTTCCGCAGGAAATTGCGCTCTACCCGCTGCTGTCCGCGCGGGAGAACCTCCAGGCGTTCGGCAGCCTGCACGGCCTGACCGGCAAGGACCTGGCGAAGCAGATCGACTGGTCGCTCGAGTGCACAGGGCTGCTGGATCGCGCCGGCGAGCTCGTCAAGCAGCTTTCGGGTGGCATGCGGCGCCGACTCAATATCGCCTGCGGCATTCTTCACCGTCCGCGCATCGTGCTGCTCGACGAACCCACGGTTGGTGTCGACCCACAGAGTCGCGATCGCATCTACGACATGCTCGGCGATCTGTCGGCATCCGGCGTTTCGCTCCTTCTCACGACGCATCATCTCGAAGAGGCCGAGGCCCGCTGCGCTCGCACGGTCATCCTCGACCACGGAAAGGTCATAGCTGCCGGGACGATGTCGGAACTCGTCGATCAGACGGTCGGACGTTTTCGCCTGGTTACGCTGCGCCTCGACTCACCGCTAGACGCCGCGAGCACGCTCAGAAGTGCGGTCCCCGACAATGGATCGGGCACCGCTGAAGACGGTCGCGTGCTCAAAGCCCGCATGCAGGATGTCGCGGCGGAACTGCCGCCGCTGCTCGATCGAATCAGGGCCGCGGGCCGGACGGTAGACGACGTAGAAGTGCGTGGACCCAGCTTGCAGTCGGTGTTCATCCACCTCACGGGAAGGGAGTTGCGCGAATGATTGCCACGCTGTTGAAGGTCGGATGGACCAACCTGCGGCGGGACCGTGTCGCGCAGATGCTGACGTTCCTGTTGCCAATCGTCTTCTTTTCGATCTTCGCGACGGTTTTTGGCGGCCAGGGGGATGCGTCAACCGCCCGCATCCGGGTTGCCATCGTCGACGAGGACCACAGCGAAGTCAGCGCGCGACTGATCGCGGGGCTTCGCGCTGAGAAGGGACTCCGAGCACAGGAGACCGTAGATGGCAGCGGTACTGGCGCGCCGCTGAATCGTGAGGCCGCGGAGCGGCTGGTGCGGTCAGGCGACGTCCCCGTCGCAATCGTGATCCCGTCGGGGCTCGGCGCGGCGTTTTCCGCGAACGGTTTTGCCGGTGGCGGTCCACCGGTTCAACTGCTATCGGATGTGTCTGATCGAATCGCGCCGCAGATGGTGCTGGGACTCTTGCAAAAGGTCGCAATGACGGCCGCGCCCGATCTCTTGATGCAAGGCGGCATGCGTCAGTTCGAAAAGTACGCGGGTGCGATGACGCCTCAGCAGAAGGCGGCAGTAGACGAGTGGCTGCCGCGCCTCAAGGCGCAAGGGCAGTCGGGCCAGACCACGCCAGCGGCGTCCGGCGGGGCCATGCCGATCGGCGTCGAGGTCGTTGATGTGATGCGGACGGACAATCGGCGCGGCTCGCTGGTGTCGTTCTACGCCGCGGGAATTGGCGTGATGTTCCTGTTGTTCTCGTCCGTCGGCGGCGCTGGCGGTGCGCTTCTCGACGAAGCGGAGACCGGCACGCTCGAGCGTTTGTTGTCGACCAACGTCGGCATGACCGGTGTGCTCGTCGGAAAGTGGATCCTGCTTGCACTGATTGGCTGCCTGCAGCTCACGGTGATGTTTCTGTGGGGCCGGATGGTGTTTGGCCTGCCGCTCTTTTCACATCTGCCCGGTTTCTTCGTCATGACGCTCGCGACCGCGGCCGCGGCGGCCGCGCTCGGTCTCGTGCTGGCGACGCTGGCGCGCAGCCGGGCGCAGCTCTCGGGATTCTCGACGATTCTGATTCTGACGATGTCCGCATTGGGCGGCAGCATGTTTCCGCGATTCCTCATGAGCGAGAGCATGCAGAAGGTGGGACTGCTGACGTTCAACGCCTGGGCGCTCGACGGCTACCTGAAGGTGTTCTGGCGCCAGGCGCCGATCTGGCAGCTGTGGCCCCAAGTCCTGGTGCTGGTCGCGCTGACCGCGGTGTTTCTGGGGATCGCCAGGATTCTTGCCCGACGATGGGAAACCGCGTAGCGCGACCGGGTAAGTGCTGAATGTTGAATGTTGAATGCTGAATGCGAATTGCTGATTGCCAATTGCTGATTGCTATTGCTGATTGCCGATTGCCGATTGTTGATTGCTGATTGACAGACCACCGTCAATCAACATTACCAATCAGCATTCATCATTCAGCATTCCATTCAGCATTCATCATTCGGCATTCCATTCAGCATTCAGCATTCGACATTCAGCATTTACAGAATTCACCTACGCTGCTCCACTTCCCGGAATGTCTTCCTTCAAATCGATGCTGAATCGCTCGGCCATGCGATATAGGGTTCGGCGATCGATGCCCAGCACTTCGGCGGCACGGGTGCGATTGCCGCCAACCTGTTCGATGACGTGCAGCAGGTAACGTCGTTCGATTTCGTCAAGCGACGGCAGATCGGCAAACAGCCGTTCGTGCAGATCGGGACCGGCGGCCTTGAACGGAAGATCCGCGACGTCGATCACCGAGCCACGGCTGAAGACCACGAGCCGTTCAATCGTGTTTTCCAACTCGCGCACGTTGCCGGGCCATCGGTATGCGGTCAACGCGGAGACGGCCCCTGGTGAGAGTTCGACCCGGCGGCCGGCGCGAGCGCAGGCGTTCTGCAGGAACGTCTGAATCAGCAGCGGAATGTCCTCGCGCCGATCTCGCAGGGCCGGCACGCGGATGACGATCACGCTCAGCCGGTAGAACAGATCCTGGCGGAAACGCTGCGCCGTGACTTCGCGCTCGAGGTCGACGTTGGTTGCGGCGACGACCCGGACGTCGACCTTGACCAGCCGGCTGCCGCCAACCGGCCGCACTTCGCCCTCCTGCAGCACGCGCAGCAGTTTGACTTGCAGCGCCGGGGAGGTTTCGCCGATCTCGTCGAGAAACACCGTTCCGCCGGTGGCCTGCTCGAAGATGCCCTTCGTATCCGCGATGGCGCCGGTGAACGATCCCCGCGTATGGCCAAACAGCTCCGACTCGAGGACGCTTTCGGTCAGCGCGCCGCAGTTGATGGGCACAAACGGCCGGCCGGCGCGCCGTCCGTGCGCGTGGATCGCGCGCGCGACGAGCTCCTTACCGGTGCCACTATCGCCGATGATCAAGACTGGCGCGGCCGCATTCGCGGCATGCGCGATCTGCTTGTAGACGGAGAGCATGCCCGCCGTGCGCCCGATCAGGCCGGGCGGAGGCACGTCGAGGACCGGCCGCGGCGCGGCTGGCGTTCCGACGTCCGACAGCGCACGCTCGACCGTCGCCTTGACCTCGGAGATGTTGAACGGTTTGCTGATGTAATCGAAGGCGCCGGCGCGGACCGCGTCGATCGCGGTCTGCAGCGTGCCAAAACCGCTGATCAGGACGACGTGACCACGCCCGTTCGACTGTTTGAACGCGCGCAGCACGTCCATCCCGTTCTGCTGCGCGTCGAGATTGATATCGGAAATCAGCAGATCGAACGGCTGTTTCGCAAGCGACAGCGCTTCTGCCGCGTCCTGCGTGGTGCGGATCTCACGATCCGGGCGCTCCAACAGCTCCGCCATGAACCGGCACGTCTCGCCGTCGTCGTCAACGATCAGAATTCTGGACATCAACGGTCTCCGCTGCCGGGGCAGACGGCAGCTCAATAGTGAAAAGCGTCTCTCGGCCGGGGTCGCTGGCCGCGACAATCGTGCCGCCGTGCCGGGCGATGACGTCATGGGTGATGCTGAGGCCGAGCCCCGTTCCACGGCCTGCAGTTTTGGTGGTGACCCACGGATCGAAGATGCGCGGAAGCAGCTCCTTCGGAATGCCAATGCCCGTGTCGCTGACCTCGATGCGAACGCCGTCGTCCGACGGGACCGCTCGAATCGTCAACGTTCCGCCGTCGGGCATCGCGTCGAGACTGTTGGTCACGAGGTTCAGAATGGCGAGCTCGAGCTCCTCCGAGTCGGCCCAGATCGGCGGCAGCGCATCCGAGACGGCGAGCTTGAGCGAGATGCCAGACGCATCGAGCTTGGGCCTGGCGACGTCGGCTACGCGTTTGAGGACCGGCCCGAGCACCACGAGCGACCGGTTGCCCGGACGCCGGGAGTGATCCAGCACCGTCCGCACCACGGAGGCAACTTTCGCGATCTGCTCCTGCACGATCTGTAGCCGTCGCGCGGTTTTCGGATCGACCGACGCGTCTTCCTGGAGCATCTGCACGTAACCGGAAATGAGATTCAACGGCGTTCCCACCTGGTGGGCGACGCTCGCGGCCGTCTGTCCGACAGCCGCCATCTGTTCAGCCCGGGCGAGCGCCTCGCGAAGCGCAAACACGCGCTGATAGCTTTCGACCAGCTCCGCGTTGCGCAGCCGCAGCTCGGAGGTGGCCTCGTTCACGCGTTCCTGCAGTGCTTCGTGAAAGTCCTGCAGCTTCTGAAGCATGTCGTTCAAGCCGGCGGCCACGCTTCCGAGTTCGTCGGGCCGGAACTGCTGCGCTCGTGCCGTGAAATCGCCCGCGCCGGCGCGAGCCATGGTTTCGCGAATGAGCGCAATGGGACGATGAATCAGGCGGCGACCGAGCCAGTCGACCAGCAGCGTGAGCACGACCACGGCGGCAGGCGTGAACAAGAACGTGACCAGCCGCCCCTTCGTCCGCAGCTGTTCGAGTGATGCCAGCGAAACCGTTGCCACTGCGGCCGCGTGAGAGTTGTCAGGACGCACGAGCGGCACCGCAACCGCCATCGCACCCGGTGACGCGTTCCCCGACGTGGTGGTTGATTCCCGGATGGCTTGAACCGCCAGGGCCAGCGCTTCGGGGCGCTCGCCGGTGGAGGTGCTGGCGACGACGGTCGGAGTGTCGTCAGTCAGCTGAACGATCGTGATCGTGCGCATCGTCGGCGTCGTGGCGACGAGCTCGTGCAAATCGATTGACAGGGAAGCGGCGTCGATCGGGTCGGCTCGAAGTTCGTAATCGTCGGCGACCGCCAGCGCGGTCACGCGCGCCGTATCGAGCAGGTCGTGTTCGACCGTGCGCTCGAATGCGCCAATTTCAAGGAACGCTTCGATGCCGATGACGATGGCCGTACTCAGGGCGACAAGAAGGGCGAGCCGCAGTCGCAGCGAAAGGCCGCGGCGCAATTTCGCCCCGCTGAGGCGCAGCTGCGCCGCGGCTGCGGGCTCCTGGTCGGTCGTAGCAATCCTCGAAGTCATTGTAAACGAGCGCTTTGTTTCATTCTAACGAGGGTTCGGCGTGCTGGCACCGGGATTGTGTTCAGGATTGGTGCCCGCCGGGGTCGTGGCGATTGGCTGGACTCCCCGGTCGACTCCTCCAGCTGCGACGTTGGCGGGCACTTTCAGCGATTCAGCGCTCCCACTGAATCGCGGGATCGGACCCGGAGCACGCGTGCGGCTGACCATCCTCCTGTTCACCATAACCACCTCGATGCTCGTAGCGACTCACGTTGTGCGACCGGCCAGCGTGGCGGCTTATGCGGTGGCCGAACCCGCGGCACCCTCAGTCGAGCAGCCGCCGGAGCATTCGCTCGTCGGCACCCTCGATCAGGTCGCTCCCGAGGCGACTGAGTTCGTGGTCAAGACGGACAAGGGCAAGCAGACGTTCGTGCTCCAGAGCGGCGCGACGATTCGGCAGGGTTCGAAAACGATCAAGGCATCCGAACTGGCGGCACATAAAGGCGAGCGCGTCAAAGTGCGCTACCGCGAGGCGGAAGGTGTGCGCCGGGCCGAATGGATCGTCGTCGCATCCCCCTCCCACAAGGCGAAGGCTTCGTAACACTCATTCGCGATTATGATCGCGGCATGCGCCTGGCGCTCGTGCAGCAGCATGCGGTCGCGAACAAGGCAGACAACATCCGTCGAGGACAGCAGGCAATGGAGCGCGCTGCGCGCCAAGGCGCGAGCGCTGTCGCCTTTGCCGAGCTCGCCTTCGAACCATTTCATCCACAGCGGCCCGCCACAGCAAACGCGCTCGATCTCGCAGAAACCATCCCGGGACCGCTGACCGACTCGTTCGCCCGCAAAGCGCGCGAGCTTGGCCTCGTTACCATTCTGAATCTGTTCGAGCGCGATGGCGATCGCGCGTTCGATTGTTCACCGGTCATCGACGCGGACGGGTCGCTTCTT
>JBPYFA010000358.1:0-9691 GCA_051986585.1 Vicinamibacterales bacterium
AAGAGCGGCTCGTGGCATTCGCCGAGCAACTCGGGACACTGGTTGGGACCGTTCAAGCCAAGACCGAAGGCTGGTTCGACCGCGAGGCACTCGGGAAACAGCTTGCCGATATTCGCGACCGCGCTTCAGAGTTACTGGACCAAGTGACTCAGACCGCAGCCACGGGCGTCGCCGAGACGCCGAAGCGAGCAGCGCCGCCAAAGCCGACCGCGAAGGTGAACTCAGCTGGGACTTCGAATCGGGGTTTGGTGGACGCGCCCGGCAAACGGCATCGGAAACCGCCGCCACAAACGAAAGTCAGCCGGCATGCGGGTGCACCAAAGACTCGGGGCACGGGCAATCCGGGACTGAATATTGGCCGTCGGGGCTCCCGTTGAAGGAAAAGAAGCCGCGCGAATCGTCATGAAACTCCAATCGTAGACCTGTCTCGATTGGGCCCGTGACTGCATCTATTTCCAACAACTGCGGGCGCTGGGTGCCGGCGCGGTTGGCCCTGTGGCCGGCGCGCCGCGCGCCGGTAGGCCGACCACCGGCTCCTCATCAGGACCCGCGCCGCGTCCCCGGCCGCCGCGGCCGGGCGGCGTCCAGCCATCGCACGCCGGACCGTTCTGGACCATGCGCGTGTCGGCGCTCACCGTGTAGCCGCTCAAGTACTGCGCGCCCGCGTTCCCGTAATACTTGCCATACTTCAGCGCCGCGTCGTGGACTTTGATGATCGCGTCCTGATAGCGGGGATCATTCTGGCTCCACCCGGAAAAGCTCGAGAGATCGTTGTTGCCGAGGATCACCACGTCGACGCCGTGCGTCGCCGCGATCTCCTCTGCCATGGCCACGCCTTCGAGGGTCTCGATCATCACCGTGACCAGCATGTTGTCGTTGATCGTCTGACGGTAGTTCAGGCCCGCCCAGATCTGGTTGTACTGTCCACCCCCGGTACTGCGACGACCGTACGGCGGATACCGCGAGTAACGCGCCGCATCTCGCGCTTCGAGCGCGTCGTCCACGGTGGGCACGATGATGCCGAGCGCACCGATGTCGGTCGCCTTCTGAATGCTCGACTCGAACGCATCGGGCATGCGGACCATCGGCGCCGCTCCAACTCTGGGACACGCTGCGATCATTCGACGCACTTCGTCCCACGACATCGTGCTGTGCTGCATCTCGAACCAGATGTAGTCGAAATGCTTGCCGACTTCGCAGTACAGGTCGGAATCAAAACTTGAAATCGTGTAGCTCGTGATCTGTCGATCGTTGAAGAGGGCTTCTTTCGCGCGGTTGTAAAGGGGCCTCGGGGTGGCGGGATTCATCACGGCTTTCACTTGCCAGCCCCACCCGCGGTCGTCGGGTTTCCTCGGCGTCAGCGTGCCGCCGATTGGCGCGCCACCCGGCGTCGGACCACCGCGGCGTCCGGTCGCGCCCTGGGTACCTGCGCCACTCGGCGGAGGATCTTGCGAGGCCGAGAGGAGCACGACGGCAGTAATAGCCAAGCAGATCGCGATCGAACAGCGTGGTCGAGACATTGGGAACCTCGGCGCCAAAGCGCGGCGTCATCAAGCGTATGGCCTCGCGAGGCAAAGCCTTCATGGTCTGAGGCAAAGCCGCGGTAGTATGGCGCGCATTATGGCGCGTTTCGTGTTAGCGTTGCGCTCGATTTTCGATCTTTACCTGAATCGATGACGCGTCGCCGGCAGCGAATTGAGGGAGCGTTCGAGGTGTTTCGAGTCGCGAGTCGCAACGCGCGCGTCGGTTTGTTTGCCACCGCTCTCGCGGTTCCGATCGGGATCTTCGCGCCGCTCCTTGCGCAAACGAAATCAGTAAGGAAACCGAGTGCCGAGTGGAAGACCTACGGCGCGGATCTGGCCAGCACACGCTACTCCCCGCTCGACCAGATCGACAAAGACAACTTTTCGACGCTGAAGATCGCCTGGCGTCTGCCCACCAACGACTTCGGACCGAGACCGGATACTCTCTACTCGGCGACGCCGCTCTTTGCCGGGAACGTGCTCTACACGACGGTCGGGACAACCCGCACGGTGGTCGCCCTCGATCCGGCGACCGGCGCGGTGCTGTGGAAGCACGTCGAAGACGAAGGGCCGCGAGGCCGGAACGTCGCGCGCAGCGGCGCGGGCCGCGGCGTCGCCTACTGGGCGGCCCCGAATGGATCCGATCAGCGCATCATCTACGTGACGCCAGGCTACCGGATGCTCGCGCTCGATGCGAAGACCGGCGTGCCGATTTCGACATTCGGACACAACGGTGTCGTCGACCTGAAACTCGACAACGATCAGGATCTCGACCTGGTCAACGCAGATGTCGGCCTCAACGCGACGCCGCTGGTGGCTGGCGACGTGATTGTCGTCGGCGCCGCGCACCGCTTCAGCGGATCGCCGAAGACGACGAACAACACGCGGGGGTACGTGCGCGGCTTCGATGCGAAGACCGGCAAGCGTCTCTGGATCTTTCACACCGTACCCAAGCCTGGCGAGTACGGGTACGACACGTGGCTCGAGGAGAGCGCCGATCGCAACGGCAACACGGGCGCGTGGGCGCAGTTCAGCGCCGACCTCGATCTCGGTCTCGTCTACATTCCCGTCGAGATGCCGACCGGCGACTACTACGGCGGTAACCGGCCGGGCAATACACTGTTCGACGAGAGTCTCGTCGCGCTCGAGATCAAGACCGGCAGGCGCAAGTGGCATTACCAGATCACGCATCACGGCCTCTGGGACTACGACCCGCCGTGCGCCCCCGTGCTCTACGACGTCGTCGTCAACGGCCGGCGCGTGCGTGCGCTCGCCCAACCCACGAAGCAGGCGTTTCTGTTCGTGCTCAATCGAGAGACGGGTGAACCGATCTGGCCGATCGAAGAGCGCGCCGTGCCGCAATCGACGGTCCCGAACGAACGAACCAGCCCGACGCAGCCGTTTCCAACCAAGCCGGCGCCGTTCGATCGGCAAGGTGTCTCGGTCGATGATCTGATCGACTTCACACCCGCGCTGCGCGCGCAGGCGCTGGACGTGATCAAGAAGTACAAGATTGGACCGTTGTACACCCCGCCAGCGTTGAGCAAGGCGGACGGCCCGCTCGCCACGATCATGCTCCCGTCCGATGCCGGCGGCGCCAACTGGCCAGGCGCGTCATTCGATCCGGAAACCAACCGCCTGTATATTCATTCGCACACGATCGCCTACCTGGCCGGCATCGTGCCGGCCGATCCCGCGACGTCCGACTTCGGCTACGTTGCGGGTCAGGCGCGCGCGGCAGGCGCCGAGGCGCGCGGCGCGGCCGCGCCGGCCGCTGATCCCGATGCGGCACCGTCCGCTGCGCCGGCGCGCGGAACCGGTGGTCCACCTGCGTTCGGCCGCGGCGGCACGTCGGTGCAGGGCCTGCCACTCATCAAGCCGCCGTATGACCGCATCACCGCGTACGACATGAAGACGGGCGACATCCTCTGGCAGAAGACGCACAGCTCGACACCCGATAACATCAAGAGCAACCCGGCGCTCCAGGGTGTGAATCTCCCGCCGCGCCTCGGCCAACCCGGCCGCACGTTCATCGGCACGCTCACGACCAAGGCGCTCGTGATTGCCGGCGAAGGGGGCGTGCACCGCAACGAGGCCGGTGACCGCGTGGCGCTGCTTCGAGCCTACGATAAGGCGACCGGTGCTGATGTCGGCGCGGTCGAGATGCCGGACAAACAGACCGGATCGCCGATGACCTATATGATCAACGGCAAGCAATACATCGTCGTCGCGGTGAGTGGGATTGACGGTGCGCAATTGATCGCGTACGCACTGCCGTAGACGAAGGAGCAGTCGGGCTCCCCATCTGATCGAGGCAGTGGACGCGCTTTGCAGCTATCGTCCTCACTCGAAACGCAGTGCTTCGATCGGATCAAGTCGAGACGCCTGGCGCGCCGGATAGTAGCCAAAGAAGACGCCGATCGCCGCGGAGCACCCAAACGCGGCTGCGACCGCATTGGGCGACACGCGCGTCGGCCATTGAAACCATTCAGCAATCGTTCGTGCTCCAAAGATACCGACTCCGATGCCAACAAGGCCGCCGATCAGGCTGAGGAGGACCGCCTCGACGAGAAACTGGGTCAGCACGTCGCGAGCGCGCGCGCCAACGGCTTGCCGCAGTCCGATCTCGCGCGTCCGCTCCGTCACCGACACGAGCATGATGTTCATGATCCCGATCCCGCCCACGAGGAGCGATACCGACGCGACGGTCGACAGCAACACCTCCATCGTTTGTGTCGATTGTTTGATGGCTTCGGCGATCTCGGTAGGGTGGCGGAGATTGAAATCGTCTGGAGCATCCGAAGTTATCCGGTGACGCTCCCGAAGTAACGCGGCAATATCCTCTTCCGCACGATCGAGCACCGCAGCTGACGTGGCGCTGCACATGATGTCATCGAGCCACGGCTGCCCCTTGATCTTCTTCATGACCGTCGTATATGGCATCAGGAAGGTATCGTCCTGATCCTGACCCGTCGCCGTCATCCCTTTCGTCTCGAGAACGCCGATCACCTCACACACCTGATCGCGGACCCGGATCGTTCCGCCCACGGCATCCTGCGATCCGAAGAGTTGGTCGGCGACGGTTCGGCCAAGTACGCACACAAGCGCCGCGCGCTGAATGTCCTGCTCGGTGAACATCCCTCCCTGTACGACCTTCCACGACTTCAAGGCCAGGTACTCCGGAGCCACGCCGCGGACAGACGAACGCCAGTTCTGGTTACCGTGGATGATTTGAATACTGGTGTCCGCCTGCGGCGTCACATTCTCGACGAGCGGCATACGCTGCTTGATCGCTTCGAAGTCGCCAAGCGTGAGCGTCCGCGTGCCGCCCGCTCCAGTGCGGACTCCGGCGCGATTGACTCCTCCGGCTTCGACCCAAATCATGTTCGCGCCGATGTTGGTGATCGCTCGCTCGATCGTCGACTGAGCACCCTCTCCAATCGCGACGATGCAGATCACGGCCGCCACACCAATGATGATCCCAAGCATCGTCAGACCGGTGCGAAGCGCATTCTGCCGGAGGGCTTTGAATGCGAGTCGGTGCGTCATGATCAGGTTCATAGGTCAGCCGGCAACCAGACGGCGACGGCCACGCTCTCAATAGCGACACGCGTACTGCAGCTTGACACCAATTGATTCGAATCGAGCTGCCATCGATCAGATTGCGACCGAATATTATGGTTGTACACAACGAAGAGGTCCGCAACTGTGTCGCGTTCAACGAGCCCTTCCGGATCCTGACAGACAAATCAGGATGGCTTCCGTCTCCCGGTTGACCTTCGAACGGCGCGCCTAGGTTTCGCCGTCGAATCTGCGTGCTCTACAGTGGCCAGGGACCGGTATAGCGCCTCGAACATGTCGATGCCGGATTGCAGGAGCGCCTGATCGTCGTGGTGCGCTCGTCGAAGGCCCTCGACGAGACGCCCGATGGTCGCTGTTTCGGTCTCGTTGTACTTGGCTTCCTTGAGATCGAGATCGTGCACGATGCGGCCGATGTGACGGACCGCTGGATCGGTAATCGCGAACCGATCGCAAAACGTCTCGAACGTGCACTGCGTCCCGTGATGACCGAACTCGGCCTCGAAGGTATCGAATGGAATGGCCTGCGGTGTCGACGTTGGCAACCCGAACACGAACCGTGCCTTCGCGTCGACGAAGCGCCGAATCAGCCAGGCCGATGACATCCGGTCGACGCCCGGCTGTGGACGGGTGACCCATACTTTGTCGCGGTAGTCCGCCGCCGCGGTGGTCGTTTTCGTTGAAGATAGCGCCATCGTTCGACTCCTTCCAGTGAGCTGGTCCAGTTGTTCCAGGAGCTTTGCGATTTCTTCCCGTCCAGGCGCGCCCACGAAGTCGATCGCCGCTTTCTCGGTGAATCGTTCGCGTAGTCGACGTACCCGCTGCGTGAGCTCGCGACCGGCGCCGCCCGCGGGTCGGTGGCGCGCCAGTCGGATCAGCTTCTCGGCGTCGTCGGCAAGCGATTCGAAGTCGCGACTGCGTGCCGCGCGAAAAGCCGTCACGATCTCATCCTCAGTGGCCGCGTCTGGCGCTCGTGCCGCGAGGACCATTGCCTGACCCCCGCTGCTGACAATCTCCTGCTTGATCCACTCGAGGTCCTCGCGACTCTCCGGCGATGCCGGCAGCACATACGCGGAGTTCTTCAGCAATACCGCACCGGCGCGCTGAAGGCGCCGCCACGCCTGGACGCGCGCGTGGGCCCGTTTAGTTGGCAGGAGAAACAGCAAACAGAGCCATTCCCGTCCCGTCGCAGTCGCTGTATCGGTCATATCTTATTGACGTAATATTTATACCATAGTTAAACTTGCTGGATGCGGCCGTTCGCCTATTGGAAGCGGCATCTGCCGATTGCCGCTTTTATCGTCGTCACCGTGGCGCTCGGGATCGGCGCCGCTACCGGCGTTTATTCCGTCGTCGAGGCGATCGTTCTCCGAGCGTTGCCGGTTCGAGATCCGGAACGCCTGGTCTGGATGTGGAATGCGCGCGTCGAGCGCGATCGCGCGCCATTTTCCGCGTTGGATCTCGCAGACTATCGAGACGACAACACCGTGCTCGATGGCCTTGCCCCATTCACGAACTGGACGGCGAATCTGACAGGCATCGGGGATGCCGAGCGCCTGGAAGGTGTGCGCGTCGCTCCCGACTTCTTTGATGTCCTCGGCGTCACGGCGCGGTTTGGAAGAACCTTCGTCGACGCTGACGTACGGTCTCAGGTCGCGATTCTCACTGATCGATTGTGGCGCCGTCGTTTCGGCGGCGATCCGTCAATCGTTGGCCAGTCCGTTTCGCTGAACGGCACCGGCCACACGATCGTCGGCGTGCTCCCGCCAGGATTTGTGTTTCCGTTTCGGGACGCCGAGCTTGCCGTGCCGCTTTCGCTCGAGACCGACCCACGGCGATCGGATCGAGGTGCGGGTTTTCTGCGCGTCGTCGCCCGATTGAAACCCGAGGTCTCGCTGGCGTCGGCCAAGACGAATCTCGATGCAATTGGTATGCGACTCCGGCACGACTACCCGGACACCAATGCGAAGAAGCTCGGCGTCAACCTGTTTCCCTTGGACCGGGAGATCGTGGGAGACGCTCGCGCGCTCCTGTTGACGCTCCTTGCGGCGGTGACGCTGCTCTTAATCGTGGCGTGTGCGAACGTCGCGAACCTGCTCCTCGTGGCAACCGCGTCGCGGCGTCGGGAACTTAGCCTACGAGCGGCGCTCGGCGCGTCCCGCCGTCAGATTACACTCCAGCTCCTGAGCGAGATCGCATGGGTCGTCGGGATCGGAGGTATCGCCGGTCTCTTTGTCGGACAGACGCTGGCTCGCGTGTCCGTGTGGTGGGGAGGTGCCGCGCTACCGCAGCTCGATGACATCAGCATCACGCCCGGCGTGACCGCCTTTGCGCTCGTCGCGACGATCGGGTCAGCAGTCTTGTGCGGCGTCGCGCCGGCGTGGCTGTTCTCGAGCACGCTCGACGTTGGATTCATGGATGAGAGCCGCACGAGTTCGGCAGGCGTCGCGCAGGGACGGGTCCGTCGAGGCTTCGTCGCAACTCAAATTGGTGTCGCCCTTGTCCTGCTGGTCGCCGTGATTCTCACGATGCACAGCTTCAGCCGTCTGCAGGCCGTGAATCCTGGCTTCGCCAGTGCGGACGTGCTCTCGGTTCAGCTCGCACTGCCGCCCCTGCGTTACGCCACGCCGGCCGCGATTACCACCTTCGCGGACAAGCTGACTGCGGATCTCACGGCGCTGCCTGAAGTCGGTGACGTGGCGGCGATCTCGCTGCTGCCGTTGAGCGGTCTCCTCTCGACCCAAGACTATCGCGTTGTCGGAAAGCCGGAACCGGCGCCGGACGAGATTCCGCAGGCGCACTACCGAATCGTCACCCCTCGATATTTCAGGTTAATGCGGATTCCCATCCGCGGACGGGAGTTCGACGACACCGATAGCGCGGTGACGCGGCGGGTGGCGGTCATCAGCCGCACGTTCGCGGATCGACATTGGCCCGGAATGTCCCCGATAGGCGAGCACATCATTGTCGGATCAGAATCGCTGGAAATTGTCGGCGTTTGCGACGACGTCAAGCAATTTGGCCTTGATGGGACCGTCACCGCAGATCTCTACGTGCCATTGCGGCAAATGCCGGCAAATCAGGCGCAGCTCGTCGCCGGTCGCATGTACTGGGTGGTGGACACGCGCGTCGATCCTCTGAAGGCAGCCGATCCGGTCCGTGCCGCGGTCCATCGCCTCGACAAGGACGTCGCGACCTCGAGCATCCGGCCGTTGATGCACGTCGTAGCAGCCTCCGTCGGTTCACGCCGTTTCAATGCCGACCTCGTCACTGTCGCGGGGGTGGCGAGCCTCCTCCTCGCGCTGATCGGCGTTTACTCGGTCACCTCGTTCTCGATGACTCGGCGCACCCGGGAGATCGGGATCAGGCTCACGCTGGGTGCACGGCCGGCCCAAATTCTCGTGGCCCTGCTCGCCACCGAATGGAGTGCAATCGCGTTCGGATTGGCACTCGGAACGCTGGGCGGCGTGGTTGCCGCGCGGGCGTTAGCGTCCGTGTTGTTCGCAAGCGGCGGAGTGGAGCCTCTGGTCATCGGCTCGGCAGCGGCTGCGCTCGGGGTTGCAGCACTCATCGCCAGCTATCTGCCGGCTCGTCGTGCAATCCGCGCCGACCCTGTTGCCGCGCTTCGTGGGCAATAGCGGCGCTCCTGACAGAAAGGCCAGGTACTCGTCAATGGTGGGCACGCCCGCAGGTTCTAGCGACCCACCTTCGCGCGCAGATCCGAAAACCAGTTCACGACGACGTTGATCGAATCGCCTTGGCCGGGACGGGCAGTGGGATCCGTGACGCCGAGAAACTGCTTGCCGTCGCGCGTCAGATCGTACGGCCGATCGGCGCTGCCAGCGTTATTGGTAAACGGTCGGTTGAGCATCGTGGGCGCGCCGAACGCGAAACCAGGTCCCTTCGTGATCGGCACGCGAATGATGCGAGGCCCCGGCCCAGGCGTATAGAACAGGTCGTTGCCGTCCGGCGAGCACAGCGGATGATGGGCATCGTCGCTGCCTGACGAGATCTGGTATTTCGCTCCCGACAGCGGAAATGGCTCGACGAAGATCGCGTTCCTGCGTCCAGGCTCACGCATCGCGTAGGCGATCCACTTCCATCGGGTGAAAAGACGGCGCCCGTCAGTTGGGAGGAGGCAATCGTGCCCACACGCGACTCCTTGCGATCCGCGAGTGTCAACTGCCACAGTGACGTTCGCCCGTCGGCCGCGCGATCGAAGAGGAGCACGCGGCCGTCCGGACTGAACGCATGCGGCCAGTCCCTCGTCCCCTTGCTCACCGGCGTCAGCCGCTCGGCGGCGCCGGTGCCATCAGCGGCCTGCCAATACACGGACATTGCGCCTTCGCGATCCGACCGGTACGCAACACGCCTGCTGTCGACGACGAGCCAGATCGGCGATCGACTGTTGCCGCCGAAACTCAGCCGCCTCGGTGCGATCGATTCCGACGTCGTAGATCCACACATTGGCTTCGCGTCCATCATGGACGACGAACGCAATCCGCTTCCCGTCGGGATTATGCCGAGATGACGCTGAGCGCGAGAAGCACGCCGTCATAACTACCACCCCGGTGGCTGAATGTCCGGCA
>JBPYFA010000359.1:0-21039 GCA_051986585.1 Vicinamibacterales bacterium
ACTCGTGGACGTCAAGGATCTCTCGACCGACGATGTGCGGATTGCGCTCGAACTGAAACGCGACGCCGACGAGAAGATGGTGATGGCGTACCTGTTCAAGCACACGCCGCTTCAGACCAGCTTCATCGTCAATCTCACTTGTCTGATTCCGACTGAGAACCCGGAAGTCGGCCGTCCCGAACGGCTCGACCTCCACTCGATGCTGTGGCATTTCCTCCACTTCCGCCTGGACGTCGTGACCAAGCGGCTGGAGCACGAGCTCGCCTCGATCAAGAAGCGCGTCCACATTCTCGAGGGATTCGAAAAGGTCTTCGATGCGCTCGACGAAATCCTGAAGATCGTTCGCAAGTCGGAGGGCAAGGCCGACGCGGCGCAGCAGATCATCAAGCGATTCGCGCTCGACGCCGAACAGACGGACGCGATTCTCGAACTGAAGATCTATCGCCTCGCCAGGCTCGAGATTCTCCTGATCACGAAGGAGCTCGAGGATCGCCGACGTCGCGTTCGACAGATCAACACGCTGCTGAAAGACGAAGACAGTCGCTGGGACATCGTCCGGGTCGAGATCGAAGAGATCCAGAAGAAGTATGGCGATCCACGGCGGACGAGCATCGCCAGCGATGAAGGGGAGGCCGAGTACACGGCCGAAGACTTCATTGTCGAAGAGGACAACGTCGTGCTGGTGTCGCGCGACGGGTGGGTGAAGCGGCAGAAGGAAGTAAAAGAGGTCGGCGCGACGCGCGTTCGCGAGGGGGATTCCGTGATGGTGGTGCTGCCGGGCAGCACGCGATCGTCCGTCGTCTTTTTCAGCAATTTCGGCGTGGCATACACGTCGCGGATCGCGGACATCCCCGCATCGACCGGTTACGGAGAGCCGATCCAGCGGTTTTTCAAGTTGAAGGACGGCGAGCGCATCGTCGCCGGGCTGAGCCTCGATCCGCGCCTCGCGGGAAACATCTCGGCCGCCAGGGAAGGTGAGATCCCGCCGGTGCATGCGGTCGCGGTGACGAGTGACGGATACAGCATGCGGTTCAGCCTCGCCCCGTTCGTCGAGCCGAGCACCAGAGCGGGCAGACGGTTCGCGCGGGCAGCCGATGGCGCCGAATTCGTCGGTGTCGCTCGAGTGACCGGCGACGAGGTGTTGATCGCCGCCACGCGTGACGCCCGCGCGCTCCTGACCAAGGTTGAGGAGATCAATTTCCTGTCCGGGCCTGGCCGCGGTGTCATTCTGATCAAGCTGACGTCGGAGGCCGATCGCGTGCTTGGATTCATCGCCTCCACCGGCGATCGCGATTTGCTCACGGTCGAGACGAGTCGCGGCGCCGAGCAGACGATCAGCACCGCCAAATACGAGGTCACGGGCCGTGGTGGAAAGGGACGGGAACTGCTCCAACGTGGCCAGTTCACGAAGGTGATCTGGCCGGTTCCAGAGGCGCCGCAACCGTTCTCCGAATGAGAGGGACTCATGGTGTGGCCATCGCTGGCGACGATCGCGCTGCTCCTGGCTGCGGCGCCACCCGCGAGCGAGTGGGCGAGATTCCGCGGGCCCAATGGATCGGGCGTCGCCGAGGTGGCCGGTCTTCCCGTCGAATTCGGTCCGACCCGCAATGTCATTTGGAAGACCGATCTACCGCAGGGGTATTCCTCGCCAATCGTCTACGGGAACCGCATCTTCCTGACCGGGATTCGTGACGGACGGCTACTCTGTTTTGCGATCGATCGCGCCAGCGGGAAGGTGCTCTGGGAGCGCGAGGTGCCCCGGGATCGTCGCGAGAAACTGGATCAGCGAAACCATCCCGCGTCTCCCTCGGCGGCAGCTGACGGCGAACACGTGTACTTCTTCTTTGCCGACTATGGCCTGCTCGCGTACGACGTCAACGGCAAGGAACTGTGGAGAAAGCCGCTCGGCCCATTCAACAACATCTACGGCATGGGCGCCTCACCGATCGTCGTCGACGATGTGGTCGTGCTGAATTGCGATCAGAGCATTGGCTCGTTCATCGCCGCGTTCGACAAGAAGACCGGCCGCGAAAGGTGGCGCACACCACGGATCGAAGCGCGCAGCGGTCACTCCACGCCGGTCGTCTACACGCCGTCGGGCGGACGTGCACAAATCGTCGTCCCGGGGTCGTTTGTGCTTTCAGCCTACGACCCGCGCGACGGCAAGCGGTTGTGGTGGGTCGGCGGGCTGTCGTTCGAGCTGAAGTCAACGCCGGTGATCGATGGCGACACCCTCTACATCAACGGATTTGGATCGCCCGAGAATCAGCCGGGCGCGATGATTACGGTGATGTCAGGCAGCGAGGTGTTCGCCACGCGTGACGCGAACAAGGACGGCAAGCTCAGTCCTGACGAGCTGCCGACGGCCCATGCCCGCGAGTCGCTCCCATTCTTCGATCTGAATGGAGACAAGATGATCGACCGCGTTGAATGGGACTACTACAAGGCTGCCATGGAATCCGAGAACGGAATGCTCGCGATCAAGCTTGGCGGCTCGGGCGACATGACCTCGACGGCGGTGCGGTGGCGATATCAGCGAGGCATCCCGCAATTGCCATCGCCGCTGCTCTACGGTCAGGCGCTATACATGGTCAACGATGCCGGGGGGTTGGTGACGATACTGAACCCCGACAGCGGCACCTTGATCCGGCAGGGCCGGCTCAAGGTTCCGAGCGATCGCTTTTACGCGTCACCGGTCGCCGGCGACGGCAAGATCTACATCTCCAGCGAGAGCGGAAAGGTGCTGGTGTTACCGCCCGGTGGCGGTCTGGACGCGCTCGCGATCAACGATCTTCAGGACAGCATCTATGCCACGCCGGCACTGGTCGATCGGCGCATCTACATTCGTACGCTGAACTCGCTGTATTGCTTCGGTCTCTCTGAGTAGCAGATCTTCCGCCTAAAGGCGGAAGCCACATGACAGTTGGGAGAGCCCATGCGGTCAACTCCTGCTAAAGGCGGAAGCCCCGTTGGGAGAGCCGATGCCCTCAAACACATTCCTGTGATCTCTCTGAGTAGCAGATCTTCCGCCTAAAGGCGAAGCCACATGACAGTTGGTTGGCAAACACATTCCCGTGGCTTCCGCCTTTAGGCGGAAGAGCCCGCTAACGGGGAAGCGACATGACCGTATGACAGTTGGAAAGCGGACGCTGACGAACACATTCCTGTGGCTTCCGCCTTTAGGCGGAAGAGCCGGTGGATCGATAGGTTAGGATTAAAGGATATGTCAGCGTGGCAGGACTTCGCCGGGCTCAACCGCGGATACGTACTCGAGCTATACGAAAAATATCGAGCTGATCCGACTTCGGTCGATCCCGCCACCCGCGCGATCTTCGAGCAGTGGACGCCACCGGGCGAGTCGGTCGCCGTTGCCGACGGAGTCGCTTACGACAAAGTCGTCGGCGCCGCACGTCTCGCGCAATCAATCCGCCGTTATGGGCATCTGGCGGCGAGGCTCGACCCGCTCGGTATGCGCGTGCCCGCCGGCGATCCATCGTTGCTCGGCGAAACCCATAATGTCACCGACGAAGACTTGCGCCGGCTGCCGCCGACGCTGGTCTCTTCGTCGTTGACCGAGGGGGCGTCGAACATGGCCGAAGCGATCGGCCGGTTGCGCACGCTCTATTGCTCGACAACCGGGTACGACTACAACCACGTGTTCGTGCCGGACGAACGCCGCTGGCTGCGGCAGGCGGCCGAAGGAGGCCGGTTCCGCGCGCCGGCAGATCCGATCAGTCCGATCGCACTGCTCGATCGACTCACACAAATCGAGGCGTTCGAGCGATTCTTGCAGCGCGCATTTCCGGGCAAGACGCGGTTTTCGATCGAAGGGCTCGACATGATGGTGCCGATCCTCGACGAGGTCATCGGCGAAGCGGCGGAAGCCGGCACCCGCAACATCCTGATCGGGATGGCCCATCGCGGACGGTTGAACGTGATGGCCCATGTGCTGAACAAGCCGTACGCACAGATCCTGGCCGAATTCAAAGAGCCCATTTCCTCGCGATCGTTCCGCGAAGACATGGCGTGGACGGGAGACGTCAAGTATCACGCCGGCGCCAGGCGCGCGATAAAGGGCGGGCGCGCGGTCGAAGTCGTCGTTTCGATGCCGCCGAATCCGAGCCATCTGGAGGCGATCGACCCGATCGTCGAAGGTATGGCCCGCGCTGCCGGAACGGTGGTTGATTCGCCGGGTGCGCCGACCTTCGATCCAACGCGCAGCCTGCCGATCCTCATCCACGGCGATGCCGCGTTTCCGGGGCAGGGTGTCGTCGCCGAGACGCTCAACCTGAGCCGTCTTCCGGGCTATCGCACTGGCGGCACGATTCACATCATCGCCAATAACCAGCTTGGTTTCACGACCGGTCCGGAAGACGCGTACAGCACGTCGTACGCGAGCGGTCTGGCGCGCGGATTCAAGATCCCAATCGTGCACGTCAACGCTGACGATCCCGAGGCTTGCGTCGAGGCGGCGCGACTCGCGTTCGCCTACCGCGAACGGTTTCAACGCGATTTCTTGATTGACTTGATCGGTTATAGGCGGCACGGCCACAACGAGGGGGACGAGCCCGCATTCACCCAGCCGTTGATGTATCAGAAAATCGCGTCGCATCCGACGGTGCGGGAGCTGTGGGCCAGGACCCTCGAATCGCGCGGCCTGCTCGAGCCCGGAGCCGCCGATGCGCTCGTCCGCAAGTACACCGACCAGCTGCAAGCGGCGATGGACGCGCTCAAGCCGGAACAGGATTTCATCGAGCCACAGCCCGAAGCGCCTCCGCCAGGCGCGGCCGCAAAGGCAGAAACGGCCGTGCCGCTGATCCAGCTTCGAGAGCTGAATGATGCGCTGCTCCGCATGCCGACCGATTTCACGATCCATCGCAAGCTGGAACGTGTGCGTGAGAAGCGGATTCACATGCTCGACAACGTCGACGAGCGTCTGGTCGACTGGTCGGCTGCGGAAGAATTGGCGCTCGCGTCCATCCTTGCCGACGGCATCAGCATCCGGCTGACGGGTGAGGACGTCGAACGTGGCACCTTCAGCCATCGTCATGCGGTTCTGCACGACGCCGCCAACGGCAAACTGCACGTGCCGCTGCAATCGCTGCCGCAGGCGCGGGCCGCTTTCGAAATCCACAACAGTCCGTTGACCGAGAACGCCCTGGTTGGCTTCGAGTTCGGCTACAACATCCAGGAGCCGTCGCGGCTGGTCATCTGGGAAGCCCAGTATGGCGACTTCATCAATGGCGCCCAGACGATGATCGATGAGTTCATCGTGTCGTCGCGCGGAAAATGGGGACTTCGTCCATCGATGGTGTTCCTGCTGCCGCACGCCCACGAAGGGCAGGGCCCTGATCACGCGAGCGCGCGTCCCGAGCGCTTCCTGCAATTGGCCGCGGACATCAACGTTCGCATTGCCAACTGCACGACCGCGGCGCAGTACTTCCACCTGCTGCGCCGGCAATCAGCGTTATTGCATGTCGACCCGCTGCCGCTGGTGGTGCTGACGCCAAAGAGCCTGTTGCGGCATCCTGTCGTCGCCTCAACGCCGCGCGATCTCGCGGAAGGCCGATTCAGAATGGTCCTTGCAGACGACGATGTGGCGGGCCGAGTCGCGGATGTTCGTCGTGTGCTCGTGTGCTCAGGCAAGGTCTACGTCGACCTCGTGGCCAGCGAACATCGCGCCGCGCGGCGCGATATCGCGATTTGCCGGCTGGAGCAGCTGTACCCTGTACCGATGCGCGATCTCCGCGCAACCCTCGAGGGATACCCGAACGCGGAGGAGATCGTCTGGGTACAGGAAGAGCCCGAGAACATGGGCGCCTGGGACTTCATTCGTCCGCACCTTGTCGAAGTGTCCAACGGGCGAACCGTGCGTCGCGTGGCGCGGCCTCGGAGCGCCAGTCCGGCGGAAGGATCGGCGGCGAGGCACACGCTCAATCAGCAGGCACTCGTCAATCAGGCATTCGCGGATCGTGCCAGCGCGCGCACGCCGGATGCTGACGCGCGCAAGCCGGAGCAAGTGGCGAGGTAACCGGAAGCCGCCCGCGGCCCGAGCGCGCGTGCGATGCGACACGCGCAGTAAGGAATGCAGACCAAGATGCCAGCCAATATCGTCGTGCCCGAAGTCGGAGAATCGATCGTCGACGCCCGCGTGGCCAAGTGGCTCCGCCGCGAAGGAGAAGTCGTCGCGGTCGGGGATCCACTGGTCGAGCTCGAGACCGACAAGATCGATGTTGAAGTCTCGGCGCCGCAAGGGGGCGTGCTGAAGCGGATCGATCGAAAGGACGGCGAGGACGTCAAAGTGGGCGAAGTGCTGGGCGTGATCGAAGATGCTGCGGGCGCGACGGCGCAAGCGCCGCCGGCCCAGGCGGCCGCGCCGGCGAGGCCACCGGAAGAGAGCAGAGCGGAGAAAACGCGTTCAACGCCAACCGCGCGGCGGGCTGCGGAAGAACATGACGTCGATCTGGCTCGCGTGCGTGGGACGGGGGATGCCGGCCGCGTCATGCGCCGCGACGTGGAGCAGGCGGCGACCGGCGGGAACGGCAGGAACGCGACCGCGGCACCGCTCGCGACTGAGGCGCCGAAGGCGAGACCTGTCGCGCCCGTCGCTGAGTCTCGTCCGCTCGCGGCCAATCGGTCCGAAGAGCGCATACGCATGTCGAAGCGGCGCGCCACGATTGCCAGGCGCCTGGTTGAAGCCCAGAGTACGGCGGCGATGCTCACGACGTTCAACGAGATCGACATGTCGGCGGTGATGTCGTTGCGCGAGCGCCATAAACAGGCGTTCAAGGACCGCCACGGCGTGAGCCTGGGTATCTCATCCTTCTTCGTCAAGGCGGCGATCGGCGCGCTGCGTGCCTTTCCGCGAATCAATGCGGAGATCCAGGGCGATGAGATGGTGCTGAAGCGCTACTTCGACATCGGCGTCGCCGTGGGCGCGAGCGAAGGGCTTGTCGTGCCGGTGCTTCGCGATGCCGATCGGATGGCGTTTGCCGAGATCGAGCAGCAGATCCGGGAGTTCGCCAAACGCGCCGAGGATGGGTCGCTGTCGCTCGCCGATCTCAAGGGTGGGACGTTTACGATCACCAACGGCGGCGTCTTCGGATCTCTTTTGAGCACGCCAATTCTGAACCCGCCGCAGGTCGGGATTCTCGGTCTGCACGCGATCCAGCAGCGTCCTGTCGCCGTCAACGGCCAGGTCGTGGTGCATCCAATGATGTACGTCGCCTTGACCTACGACCACCGAATCGTCGACGGCGCCGAAGCCGTTCAATTCCTTGTCCGCGTGAAGCAGCTGGTGGAAGACCCTGGGGCGCTGCTTCTCGACTGAGAACAGGGTTCTACAAGGTTCTACGAGGTTCTACGGGGTTCTGCCGGGTTCGGTTCTTAGGTTCCACTGGGTTCTTGGGTTCTACGGGGTTCTTGGGTTCCACGGGGTTCTTCGGCTCCACGGGGTTCTTGGGCTCGACGCGGTTCTTGGTTCTGCAAGGTTCAACGTTCTCCTCGGCTTTACGGTTGCTTGCAGCCGGCCCAGGTCCTTTCCTTGGACAGCGGCGCAGGTAGTCGTGCAGTCGATTGCCCGCCTTGAGCGCTCGACAATTCAAGCGCCACGCTTCGGTGAATTCGTCATCGGTGAAGTATTTTTCCTCCCGGCCGTGCAGCAAGTGATTCTGCGTCTCCGTCAACGACGCCAGCGCGATCTTCAGGAAGTTGGCAAACTCGGGCGGATCGAAGCGCTTGAATCCCTCGGCAATATTTCGCGGCGCAGAGGCCGCCGAGTCGCGGATCTGGTCTCGAAACCGAAGGTCCCTTGCCGCCGGTCCTGCGCGTGTGAATCGGTAAACAAGTCGGCGCAATTCGACTGACAACTGCCACACAACAAGATCCTCAAAGCGCCGGGCGATCATCACGGTTCCGCCAGGAGCACGAGGTGTGCCGAGCAGAATTGCCAAGAAATCTCGGTGCGCGAACCGTTCTGATCGCAGAATCAGCGCACGTGCGAGGCCGTCCGAGAAGCACGATCTGCATCGCGGAACGAATTCGACGACGTGTTACGATCGTCGCCGAATCGGAAGAGACCGGTAGAACCAGAACCCTGTAGAACGAGAACCTTGTAGAACCAGAACCTTGTAGAACCCAAGAACCGAACCCCGTAGAACCCAGTAGAACCAAGCAGAACCTCGCAGAACCCAGATCTAATGTCGTCATACACCGCCAAAGACATCACCGTTCTTGAAGGCCTCGAACCCGTTCGAAAGCGCCCTGGCATGTACATCGGCGGCGTCGGCTCCGCCGGGCTGCACCATCTGGTGTGGGAAATTCTCGACAACTCGATCGACGAGGCGATGAATGGGTACGCCTCGAACATCACCGTGACGTTGCACAGCGACCACAGCTCGATCACGATTGCCGACGATGGCCGCGGAATACCGGTCGACAAGCACCCCAAGACGAAGAAGAGCGCGGTCGAAGTCATCTTCACGACCCTGCATGCGGGCGGTAAGTTCGAGGCCGGCAACTACAAGACGGCCGGCGGACTGCACGGCGTCGGCGCCAGCGTCGTCAACGCGTTGTCGAAAGAGCTGGTCGCCACCGTCCGCCGCGATGGCGCTGAGTGGGAGGCCCGATTCAAGCAGGGGCATCCGGTCGGAGCATTGAAGAAACTGGGGGCTGCACGCGGGACCGGGACCACTGTGTTTTTCCGTCCCGATACCACGATCTTTCCCAAAGTTGAATTCGATCCAGAGGTGATCAAGCAGCGCCTGGAGGTCTCGAGCTATCTGCACAAGGGCGTGAAGATCGTCTTCGAGGATGAAGAGACGAAGGCCCGACAGGTGTTTCAGCACAGTGAGGGGCTCGCTGATTACCTGAAGACGATTCTGCGCGAGCGTTCAGCGGCGTCGGTGCATGAATCACCGTTCACGCTGTCGAAAGACAGCGACGAAGCGAACCTGCGGATCGATCTGGCGCTGCAGTGGACGCAATCGACCGATGAGCACGTGCGCAGCTACGTGAACGGCATTCCAACCGGCTCGGGCGGGACGCACGAGAACGGATTTCGCGCCGGCCTCGGCAAAGCCGTACGTAACTTCATCGAGACCCACAATCTGTCGCCCAAGGGCGTCACGCTGACAGCCGAAGATATCCGCGAGGGCCTCGTAGCGGTGTTGAGCGTCTTCGTTGCCGAGCCGCAGTTTCAGGGGCAGACGAAGGATCGGCTGAACAACCCGGAGGTGCTGTCGGCGGTCGACTCGCAAGTCCGGCCGGCGCTCGAGCATTGGTTGAACACGAACATCAGCGTGGCCGAGTCGATCGTCGCGCGTGTCATTCTTGCCGCCCGTGCGCGCGAGGCAAGCCGAGCGGCCCAGCAGGAAGTCGCACGCAAAACCGCAACGTCGGGCCGATTGACGTTGCCGGGCAAACTCAGCGACTGTACGGCGCCCGGACGCGAAGACAGCGAGATCTTCATCGTCGAAGGAGATTCCGCCGGCGGTTCGGCGAAGCAGGGGCGCGACCGTACCCGACAGGCGATTCTTCCGCTCCGCGGCAAGGTCTTGAACACCGAGAGCGCCTCGCTGGCCAAAGTGCTCGAGAACAAAGAGCTGTCCGACCTGGTCGTCGCGCTTGGGTGCGGGCTCGGTAAGAATTTCGATCTTGCGAAGCTCCGGTACGCCCGAATTATCATCCTCTCAGACGCCGACTCCGACGGCCATCACATTGCGACGTTGCTGTTGACGTTCATCTACCGGCACATGCCCGGGCTCATCACCGCCGGCCACGTCTACCTGGCACAGCCTCCGCTCTACCGAATCGATCTGGGCAAGGAAACCTACTGGGCGCTCGACGACGCGCATCGCGACCGGCTGCTGAAGCTCCATGCGAACGGGCGGGCAAATCCGGAGATCACGCGGTTCAAAGGACTCGGCGAGATGATGCCGAAGGTGTTGTGGGAGACCACCATGAACCCGCGCACCCGGCGGATGCTCAAGGTCGAGATCAACGATCAGATCGTCACCGACCGCGTGATCAACGAACTGATGGGCAAGGATCCGTCGGCGCGATTTCGGTTCATCATGGATCGAGCGGAGGAAGCCGAGGAGCTGGACGTCTAGCGACGAGGCTTCCGAAGAGCCCGGGCGAGCGCCCGCGGCCCGAGCGAGGCGCGCAGCCGCCGAGCGAGAGCGAGTGGGGGTGGGGCCCCACGAGCGGAAAAGAAAAGCAGCCGAGGAGCTGGACGTCTAGCGACGCGGCTTCCGAAGAGTCCGAGCTCGACGGCTCAAAGAGGGACGGGGAAAAAACGGATGCGCGCACGAACAGGGACCGCGCAGCTTCCACTTCATGGCGGCCGGGCGCCGGCATGGCTGTTTTCGCGGATGGTCAGGCTGGCGCGCGAGATCAGCATTCATGTCGTCTCGGAATATGGATCGGACGAGCTGCTGCGCAGGCTCTCCGATCCGTTCTGGTTTCAGGCCTTCGGCTGCGTCCTCGGCTTCGATTGGCATTCGAGCGGCGTCACCACGACCGTCACCGGCGCGGTGAAGGAAGGCATTCGCGGGCTTGAATCCGATCTGGGCTTCTTCGCGGGAGGAGGTAAGGGCGCCGCCTCGCGGAAGACACCGGCCGAGATCGTCAGCGCATGTGACGCCTTGTCGCTGAATCCCGAGCCGCTCGTGTATGCGAGCCGTATGTCAGCGAAAGTCGACAGTGCGGCGGTCCAGGACGGCTATCAGCTGTACCATCACGCGTTCTTCTTCACCCCGAGCGGCGGCTGGTGCGTCGTTCAACAGGGCATGAACGACGGCAATGGAATGGCCCGCCGGTATCATTGGCTGTCGGCGTCGCTACGAAGCTACGTCGACGAACCGCATGCGGCGGTGTGCGCGGAGGAGGAAGCTCCGACGCTGAACCTCGTCGCCCACGAAAGCGAAAACGTCCGTGCCGCGTCAGCTGAGCTGTCGCGCCAGCCGCCGACGACTGTGCTCGACGCGTTGAGGAAGCTTCCGGTCCTGACGATGCCGCGGAGACACGCCGTTCTGTTGTCCGACGTGAATCCCGTCTACCTGGAAAAGATTCTTCTCAAGACCTACGAACGGGCCCCCGAAAACTTCGAGACGCTGCTCGGGATGCCTGGCGTCGGGGCACGCACGCTTCGAGCGTTGTCGCTCGTCTCTGAGGTGATCTACGGAACGCCCGCGAGCACGCGCGATCCGGCGCGGTTCTCCTTTGCCCATGGAGGGAAGGACGGATTTCCGTATCCGGTCGACACCGCGACCTACGACAAGACTGTCGAAGTGCTGCGAGCCGCCGTCAATCGCGCAGGCATCGATCGATCCGAACGGGTTGCCGCGTTGAAGCGACTCGTTCGGTTCGGGGAGGAACGCGTCCGAGCCAGATTGAAGGCGACGGAAGGGCGCGATGAGCCGCACGACAAGACGGGCGCCGACGACTGATGTCTCGCGGCTGGCTGATCGTGCTGTGTGGTTACCTGTCACTCTGGCAGCCGATGACGTTTGCGGCTGAAGCGACTGGTGCGATGGGAACCCTGGGCATGCGTGGCCCTGCGGGGGCCATGGAATTGATGGTACACGGCTGCATTACGGCAATTGCCGTTGCTGCAGCCTGGGCCTTGTGGATTGGGAACCCGAGTGCTCCGAGAATGGCAGAGATTGCGGTCGCGTGTTGTACGCTTGCCGTGCTGCAGTCGCTAGTCTGGAGTCGCCTGCCGCACGACGTTCCGCCGGGCCATCAACTGCCGATCGCGCTGATCGCGATCACGCACGCGACGGGATGGATTGTGTATCTCCGAAAGTCCCGCCGCGTGCGATCCCTGTATTGGTCGAGCTGACTCCGCCTTACTTCTTCTCCTTCGGCTTCGCCGCCTCGGTCGTCTTGACCTTGGTGATCTTAGTGGCGTTGTTCTCAGACTTCGTCACCATCACCATGTCACCGGCCTTCAGCTTCGACAGCTCCGCAACAGCCCCGCCCGTCGCAGTCAACGTGACGTTCGCACCCGACGCATCCTTCACGGTGATGGTCTTGGCTGCGGCGTCAGTCGAAACGACTTCTGCCTTCATCGGCGCCGCCTTTTCGGCCTTGTGCTCAGCCTTGGCTGCGGGCTTCGTCTGTGCCGGCTTGGTCGCGGCGGTCTGTGCGCTGGCCGCCGCCGCGCTGGCGACAACAACAGCAAGTGCTAGAACGATCTTCTTCACGGATGCCTCCTGGAAACACGAGAGAGTGTCAGTCACACGCCGTTGCTGCAATGTGATTGCCGCCGGTATCTTTTGAGGCCCATCCCCCAAAGACCCGAGTTTTCTAGAAATTAGCCTGTATACCCCAACCCAGCTGCATATCAGCTGAGTTACGCAATCGCCACACCGAGGCATTTGTGACACTGGCGAAAGCTCGACCGTCAATCACCAATTACCGTGAGCACGATCTTCCCAATATGCTCGCTCGCTTCCATCCGTCGGTGTGCGTCGGCCGCCGCTTTGAGGGGAAACGTACGGTCCAGAACCGGTGCCACCCGGCCGGCCGAGAGAAGTGGCCACACATTGGCCTCGAGCTCCCGCGCCAGCGCTCCCTTCTCCTCAATCGATCGGACGCGAAGCGTTGAGCCAGTGATTGTCAGCCTTCGACGCATCACGCGCCCGAGATCGATGGAGGTCCGCGCTCCCCCTAACAATCCAATCTGAACGAGTCGCCCATCGAGGGCAAGACACTCGATGTTCTTCGCGAAGTAATCCGCGCCGATGATATCCAGTACCACGTCCACGCCACTGCCTCCGGTTTCACGTCGGATGGCTTCCACGAAGTCAGCGGTACGGTAGTTGATCGCCATGGTCGCGCCGAGCCGGCGACACGCCTCGCATTTTTCGTCGGATCCCGCCGTCGCAAAGACGATCGAGCCAAGGGTGTGCGCCAGTTGGATCGCCGTCGTCCCAATCCCGCTCGATCCGCCGTGAATCAACACGCGCTCGCCGGTTCGTAATGCGCCGCGTTTGAAAAGATTCGCCCAGACGGTGAAGAACGTTTCCGGGATAGCGGCCGCTGTTGCGGCGTTCATCTGGCCGGGGACAGGCAGGCACTGGACCGCAGGAGCGACGCAATACTCCGCGTAGCCGCCGCCGGCGACGAGTGCGCACACGCGATCGCCGACATGCCATCGAACCGCATCCGGGTGGGTGGCGGCGATCACGCCGGCGATTTCGAGCCCGGGAATGTCGGATGCGCCCACAGGGGGCGGGTAGTGTCCGAGCCGCTGCAGGACGTCCGGTCTGTTCACGCCTGCGGCCGCGACACGAATGAGGACTTCGCCCGACGCGGGCCGCGGGACAGCTCGCTCCGTGGCGCGCAGAACGTCCGGCGGACCGGGTTGAGTGATCTCGATCGCCCTCATCGTCTCAGGCACGTTCGTCATGGTTCTCTGGCTACTTCCTGCGTTGGCGGCGTGAATGAGAGCTGGCCGCCGACTCGACTTCGCGCAACGACCGGCGGGTTCTGCGAGCCGCGGGCGTGTAGTAGCGTGCGAGCCAGCGGCTCAATCCATCGAGGCCCGGAAACAAGACCCGCTCGTTGATGTTGGACTGATCCAGCTTGTCCCGGATCTCCCACTTCAACTCCGAAGGCACAATCACCCGGCGGCACAGGTCCGGGTGCTGTTCGAGCCACGTGTCGAGCCTGGCCGACGGACTCGACATCAGCGAGAACAACGCCAGCTGGTTAAGAATTCTCTGATCGACCGCTGGTGGTTCGAGAAACACGACGAACGGCTCGCGGCTGAGCGCGTCGAAGTCGTGCAGCGACGAAAACTCCGAGAGCATTTCGACAGTGAACGTATCGGATCGCTCCTTTTCGAGAATCCGTTTCAATCGCAGGGGCAGCCGTTTGTTGGCCTCGACGAAGTTGACGCACCAGACGATCCCGTCCTCGTGGAACTCGGCCGGGTTCTCGGTCGCGAAGTGAAGGGCAACGAGCGGCGAGTACGTCCAGTCGAGCAGTCGTGTGGGCAGACCGCGATGCTGGCCGAGGGCCAGCCAATCCCAGGTCGAATCAGCGCCGGTGGCCTGTCCATGGCCGTATTTGCGAAAATTGCGCAGCAGCGCCAGCTCGAGGCGCGAGATGTCCGCGTCAGGCTCGGCCAATCGCCACAAAGAACTGGCAAGCGTGTGGCGCTCGCAATTGAGGCCGCGAAACGCGTAAGGAGATCGAAAGCGCTGAAGATCCTGATTCCAGGAGCCTTCATAAAGCGCATCAACGACTTCGAGCCAGCTTTTCACGGCTTACTCCGACGGCGAGGCAGCGCAAGACATATGCCGATCTCCGCATTCTCTACCGATCTGTATCAGTTGACGATGATGGCGGGCTATTTCGAGCGGAAGATGCTGCCCGTGCGGGCGACCTTCGAGCTGTTTGTCCGACGTTTGCCGAAGAACCGATCGTTTCTGGTGTGCGCCGGTCTCGAACAGGTGCTCGATTATCTCGAAGCGCTGACCTTTTCCGACGACGAAATCGACTGGCTGCGTGAGCTGGCCGCATTTCACCACGTCTCTGATGCCTTCTTCGATTACCTTCGAACATTTCGATTTTCCGGCGACGTCTCGGCCATGCCGGAAGGGACTCCGTTCTTCCCGATGGAGCCGATCCTTCGGGTGACAGCGCCGATCGCTGAGGCTCAGCTTATCGAGACAGCCGTCCTCGCGACCCTCAACTTTCAGGCGACGATTGCCAGCAAGGCCGCACGGATTGTGCACGCAGCCGCCGGACGGCCGGTCATGGAATTCGGGGCACGCCGCGCCCATGGACTCGAGGCGGCGCGCCTTGCCGCCCGCGCTGCCTATTTGGCGGGTGGCAGCAGCACATCCTTCGTCGAAGCGGGACGGACGTTCGGCATCCCGCTGGTCGGCACGATGGCTCACTCCTGGATTCTGGCGGCGCCCTCCGAAATTGACGCGTTCAAGTCGTACGCGAACCTCTTCGGTGTCAACACGGTCCTGCTGATCGATACGTTCGATGTCGACGCCGCAACGCGAGCCATCATCGACGCCGGCTTGCGGCCATTCGCGCTGCGAATCGATAGCGGCGATTTGCTCGCCGCCTCGCACAGCGTTCGGGCTGCGCTCGATCGAGCTGGTCTCACATCCACCCAGATCGTCGTCAGCGGCGACCTCGATGAGTGGAAGATCGCGGCTCTCGTCGACAATCGCGCACCGATCGATACGTTTGCCGTCGGCACCGCGCTGGTCACGTCAGACGATGCGCCTGCGCTCGGAGGCGTCTATAAACTCGTGCAAGTCGAGGAGCACGGAGTCGTCCGGCCGGTGATGAAACGAAGCGAGGGCAAGGGCACATGGCCCGGCTCCAAGCAGGTGTGGCGATCGCATTCCGCATCCGGCGATGTGATCGCTCTGGAGAATGAGGTCGGCCCACTCGGAGCGACCCCGCTGCTGCAACCGGTGATGCGCCAAGGAAAGCGATTCAGTGCCCGATCATCACTCGACAAAATCCGCGAGGGATGTTTGCAGCTCGTGAGGGCCTTGCCACCGCAGGTTCGCACGCTGAGCGGCGACGGCGCGTATGCGGTCGAACGCAGTGTGGCCCTGCGTTCGCTGGCTGACTAGCAGCTGCCTCACAATCTGCGAGCGCTAACACAAGCGGCGCGAGCGCGCGTGTCGGGGAGTCCGACGGGCGAAGCCCCTCGCTTAAGATTAGCGTCGAATCACCACATCACCCAACGCCGCACCTCGATTGTCGTCGCGGGTACGATCCGCTCGGATGTCGATTCGCCGAACCTTTCGCGTGCCTCGCGGCGGCATCACCAGAACCACCTTCTGCCAGCGCGCATTCTCGAGCACGATCCGATCGGCTGGGCGATCGTCAATCGAGACGGTGATAGTGATCGGCCAATCATCCGGGTGATCGAAGGCCGTTCGGACGGGCACCTCGATCGATCGTGCGTCGGCGGGTACGAAAAAAGATGCGTGTCCGCCCATCCATCTGGCCCGCGTTCCCGTCTCGTCCGTCTCCCACGCCCGCATCCCGGACGACATCGACAGCAGCCATGGCGGGTCGCGTAGATAGGCCGCCGCCGCGACGACAGCCGACATCAAGAGAGCGAAGGCGATTGCGCGCCAGCGCGGCGTCATGGGAGACATCAGCGCCAGCGCAAGAATGCCGCGCGGTACTGATCCCACGTCGTATCACTGAACGGCAGCACGTGATTCCAGTACTGCATCATCTGAAAAAGATTCAACGCGATGGCGAGGACGACGGCAATCGAGACGACGCGCTGCAATCCCGGCCGAAGCGAACAGCGCGTCAGAAAGGCAGCGATGCCGATCGCAAAGATCGGCAGCGAATCAACAAAACCGCGATGGCCGTAGCTGCCCCCGAACTGCCAGTCCCACCAGCTCGCGATCAGGTACGTGTTCAGCGTCAGGAAGAGCGCCGCCGGCGCCACGAACGCGCGGGCCGAGTCGGCCGATCGCGCGAGCCAGACGAGCCCGAGGCAACCAGTCAGCAGAAGCGGGGACCAGAAGAACACCCCTTTTTGCACACTGAACAGGACTTCGAGGAGATGAGGAGACGCGAAGTTGAATCCGAGATCGCCGTACGAGCTGACGAGCGCGTGTCCCGTCGCCTGGTAGTAGATGACGAGCTGCGGTGCGACGACGAGCGTCGCCGTCGCGATCATGACCGCGACTGATTGAATGCGGCGGCCGAGCACACGTGCGCGGTCAGCGAATGCGGCCACACTGTCGACTCCGTAGAGCGGAAGGAATACGAGAAACAGCACGTTCGTGTGACGCGTGAGAACGATCAGGCCAGCGACAAGCCCCAGCAGGAACGAGGTCAATCGAGCGGGCTGCACGTACCACTGCTCGGTGAGATCGAGAAACGCCGCAAACAGGAAGAACGAGTAGGGATGACTATACGAGCTGTCAAACGTGGCGTAATGGTACAGGTTGGTGCCGAGCAGCACCACGACGAGAGTTGCCCCGGTTATGCCGTCGGTGAAATGCCGGCGGAGCACTCGAGCCAGCACGACCAGTCCGGCCACGGTCCACGTCAATCCAGACAACCCGACGGCGTGCTGATAGTAGAACGTGAAGCCATCCGGAGACAGGTTGGTCCATCGGGTCAGCAGATGGGCAGCCGCGAAAAACGGCGACTGGAGCAGACTGACGCCGATCGGATGCGCGTTCACCCACTTGCGCGTGGACGGCCAACGGATGATTGCGGTGTACGCGGGGTATACGCCGCCGCAGCAGTCGCGCGCAACGGCCGACAGGGTGCTGTCGTGAAAGAGGAACCACGACGGCAGGTAGACGTAGTAGCTGAAACCGTCGGAACGAATCGGATTCTCGGCGCGCCCGCTCGCATAAACGAAGATGTAGCCGGACAGGCACAGCACGAGTGCACACCAGATCGCCCGCGTCGACAGCGATCGATGGCGCCGGCCGTTCAGATCGTCCACGGCTCGACCGATGTCACTTCAGTCCAGACGGGAGCCGCGGCGACGACAGCAATTGCTCGAATTCCGACCAGCGTTTCGCCGGCGCGTCGGCCGTTCCGCCGCGCGACTCGATGTACCGGCGGACCAGATCTTTGCCGAAGTTGTAGTTGATGACATAGCTTCGGTACTGATCGAAGAAGCGAACCCGCTGCACGGCGCGATCGTGCTGCATTAGCGCATAGCGCTCGAGCCACGCGGCAGCCTGCGCGGCGTCGATCTGTTTGTTGATGTACCGTCGCGCCGCTTCATTCCCGGCGTACGAAAGCTGGTCGACGAGCGCTTGAATTTCGTAATACTCCGCTGCCCGGGAAGGGTCGAGTCCGGCCGCGGGGAACAGCACCGTCCGCTCGAACTCGACGCGATCTGCGCCCGGGAAGGCGACCTCAATCCCGAAGTTCGCCGTGCCTTCCGCAATCAGCGACTGCGGAGAAAAGAGCGGATAGACGGTGAACTCAACCCATCCTCGATCCTTGACGAGATGTTTCTCGAGCAGCGCGTTGTAGACGTGATGGCCGGGGTAACCTTCGTGGCACGCAAGATCGATCGCACGGTCGATGAAGATCGGCAGATCGGTGTTGACCTGAATGAGGCTGTGGTAGCCTCCCTGGTACCAGTTGTAGCCGCTCCACGATTTGTTGGTGACGTACTCCACCGTGAACTTCTCCTCCGGTGGAAGGGTCACGTGTTGCAGCGTGCGTTCGCGGCAGGCCTGGATCGCGCGTTGAAAGACCCGGTCGAGTTTCTCGCGAGGAATCACGAACGATCGCCGAAACGCGTCATATCGCTCGACGAGAGGACCGTTTCCGGGGAATCGCTTTTCCAGGCGATCGAGAATCTGTTGAAAGTGCGACTCTGGATAGGTCGGCGCGACTGCGTCATAGAGCGCACGCGATTCATCGTCAAACGAAAGCCGCTCTCCTTTCAGCATCCGCACGCGTGCGGACAGCGCCGACAATTGGCGTTCGAGATACTGCGCGCGCAACCTCATCATCTCGTCGTCTGCACTGACGCCGTCCCGGCCGGGAGCCTGACGGCCAATATCGGCTGCAAGCGTCCGCGCGCGTGACGCGATGGCGTCGAGATCGAGCTTCGAGGCCTCAGTCTCCTTCTTCCATTCGGGCGGGCCGTAATAAGCGTCGACGTAATCCTTGTCGTGCTGTCCGAGTGCAAGCACGAGCTTCACGTACTGTTCCGCCATCGTATTCATCGCGCCATCCTTCGCGGCTGCGGGTGCCCGACCGGGTTGTGATGTGCCGGAAAACAGAGTCGTTGCGGCAACCATGCAGCACGCCGCGAGAGAGACGGTTTTCATGTGGCCCCGTGCTTGAGCTTACTACTCCTGCCGGACGGTCTTTTCAGACAGTGTTGGCAAACGATGGTCCGGCGTTTGATACACAAACCGCGTGCGCGGGCTGTTCTACTCGTTCCTCGGATATTTTCTGACACCATCGGGTCTGGTGCTGCTCGCGGCGCTCGACTCGTCGATGGTCTTCTTTCTTCCGCTCGGCATCGACTTTGTCCTGATTCTGCTGGCGGCGCGGAGGCCGGAGTTGTTCTGGCTGTATGCCATTCTGGCCACCGTCGGCTCGGTCATTGGCGCCGCCGGCACATTCTGGATTGGCCGCAAGGTCGGGGAACACGGCCTCTCGAGGTTCGTCAAGGCATCCCGCCTCAAACGCGTGCAGGACCGGGTCGGCGGCAGCGCGGCCGTGCCAGTGGCGGCGCTCGGGATCATCCCGCCGCCATTTCCGTTCACGGCGTTCGTGCTGACCAGCGGGGCGGCGCAGATGAATCCCTGGACGTTCCTGGTGACGCTTGCCGGTGTTCGTGCGCTCCGGTTCCTGGGCGAAGGTCTGCTCGCTGCACACTACGGGAGAGGCATCATCGGATGGATGAAGTCAACCACCTTCACCGTGACCGTCGCCGCGATGGCGGCGATCGCCATCATCGGGA
The DNA here is from genome assembly GCA_051986585.1 of Vicinamibacterales bacterium. Taxonomy (GTDB): domain Bacteria; phylum Acidobacteriota; class Vicinamibacteria; order Vicinamibacterales; family 2-12-FULL-66-21; genus JALZOC01. The sequence goes on from JBPYFA010000359.1 coordinate 19,466, forward strand.
CGATCGTGTCGGCGGTGGCGCTTTACCGCAGCACGAAACGTGAACGCGGTGCAACGCCTCCTCGAACCAGCCCCGTATCCCGCCCCGCCCGCCGCGTCAAATCCTGAACCTCAGCAGTGCGGCGACGCCGCCGTAGTCTGACAGGAGGTTCGCATCTTCGATGAACGTCAGCCGTGCACCCGTTTGCTTGGCTTTCACGACGAGTTCATCGGCCAGCCGGACGACTTCCGGTTCTGCGTTCGCCGGTTCGCCCGCGGACGCGGCCTCGAGCACCGGCTCAGCGATGGCCGCATCGTTCGCCGATCCTGCGGTTGTGCCGATCGATACTGGTTGCATGCGCTGCATGTCAGCGGTCAGGAGGAGCTCGTCGACCTGACCCTTCAGGAGCGCGGCCAGCGTCTCTTCAGGCCCGACCACGCCAAGTCCGCCGGCACGGTACGCGCCAACCGCCGCGTTCACCTTTTCGCGATCGGTCTCGTCATTGACTCTGTTCATCGCGTCGATCGAGGCCTTCAACACGTCAGCCGCGGCCGCGTGCGCCTCCACCCGAATGTGGTCGACGACTTTGTCGGCGAGATGCTTGGGCAGCTGTTCGCGTAGAAGCGGCAGCGTCACCTCATCGCAGGAGATGAGGACGGAGGAGATGTCCTCGTTTCGGACCACGCGATCGAGTGCCTCAACGACCTCCTTGATGTGCTGCAGGTGGAAGTTCTCGAGATGGCGCTGGTATCTCGCCTGCGACCACCCGCCCTGTGACGTGCCGCGCGTCTTCACGTTCTTCACCTCGCGGTCTGCGACCACCTCGCCGGCGGCGAACACGAAGATGTGCGCGGTGTTTGTATCGGTCACGACCGCTGCGTAGCGAGGCGACTGCGATTCGAGCCGGGCCAATGGGTACAGGTGCGGTCGGTCGGCGATATGAAGCGCATGTTCAGGAATCAGTCCTGCCGACTGCACCGTTTCGAACAGTTCGCCGGCGGAACACGCAAAGATGGCGACGCTGTTGCTGGCCGGGACGAGCTCGTCTTCAAGGAATCGCGTGATGCGCTCGATGTCGCGATCGAGGCTCTCGCGCTCGGGGGAGTTCGCCTGATAGGTTTGGCTGCGGGCTTTCAGCTCCTTTCTGGCGAACGCCTGATGTTGATCGCGTCCATGCTGGTTGGGTCTGGTATCTAGATACAAGCTGACGACCGGATAAGGTGCCGGTTCGAAAGCCGCGAGCCGTTCGAGCTGTTCAGTCAGGGCCATACGCCTCCTCGTCCTTGGTCGCCTGGCCGCAAGTCTTGTGCCTGCGTTGGAGACGGGGCGAGGGGGGACGGGGGGGACGTACCCGGGACAGCCTCGGGCCTGTCCCAGGTCTGACCCGGGCCTGTCCCGGGTCCGTCCCCCGGTTTTCTGCTCGTTTTCCCTTGGTTTTCCCGGATCCGTAGTGGTCTGTCCCAGGTCTGACCCGGGTACGTCCCCGGTCCGTCCCCCCTCGGCGCGTTGCTGGGCTTCCAGCGCGCCAAGTAGACTACGCGTGATGCCGATTCGCCACGTCCCGCTCTGGCTCGATCGCGTTCCCAAAATTCGAC
>JBPYFA010000360.1:0-3917 GCA_051986585.1 Vicinamibacterales bacterium
CATCGCTCGATGGCTGGCGATGAAATCGGTACCGTCGATGCTTTGTACGAAGAGCGACGGGAACGACGACACGAGTTTCGAAATGTCGCCGCCTGCGGTCTGGACTTCGACCGGGACCGAAATCGCGTAGCCGTTGTCCTCGACCACGCATACCAGCGGCACCCGCTCGAGGCAGGCGCTATTCAGCGATTCCCAGAACTCTCCTTCGCTCGTCGCGCCGTCGCCGACCGACAGGTAGACGACCTCGTCTTCCTGGAACAGCTCCGATCGCCGTTCGATGGCCGTGATCTTCTGGAACAGCTGCCCCGCTTCAGCGCACCCGACCGCCTGAAGGCATTGCGTTCCCGTCGGACTCGACTGCGAGACGATGTGCAGCGCTCGATGGCCCCAATGGGAAGGCATCTGCCGCCCGCCCGAGCTCGGGTCGTTCTTTGCCCCGACGCCAGCCAGGAACATTTCGTAGGGAGTTACGCCGAGCGTGAGGCACAATGCCCGGTCGCGGTAGTACGGGTAAAACCAGTCGTAGCCCGGCCTCAGGTTCAGCCCCGCCGCAACCAGGATGGCCTCATGCCCTGCGCCGCTGATCTGGAAAAAGATCAGGCTCTGGTTTTTGAGCTGGATTTCCTTATCGTCGATCCGCCGGGACAGGACCATCGTCCGATAGGCCCTGAGAAGATCGTCCCGGCTGAGGCTGGCGTGATCCGAGCCTGCGCGATCGGCGTGCGTGCTTCGGCCGTTGCTGACCGCCGTTCCCTTCATTCGTGCGCAACCTTCGTGTGAAGTATCCGGGGCGCTGGTCCAGGTCCGCCGATCACGCACACGGGGACTGGCCCTCGCGTCTGGCCAAACACTAGATTATAACATCGGGGAGCCGTCAACCGCGCCGCGAGACACGCGGCTCTCGAACCGTGGCACATACGATTTTGCCGCTTTTGCTCATAGAAAGGGCGTACGCGTGGCGACACAGGCAGTCGGCCTTCATCGGTGGGACGAGATCGCACTCGAAAAGGTCACCGAAATGATCTCTCGCAAGATCGTGACCGGCGAGCGTGAAATGCTCGCTCAGGTGTACCTGAAAAAAGGCGCACTGGTGCCCATGCACTCCCACGAAAGCGAGCAGATGACCTACGTGCTGCAGGGAGCGCTCAAGTTCCTGATCAACGGGGAAGAGATCACGGTGCGTGAGGGCGAGGTCTTGCACATCCCGTCCTGGGTCGAGCATCAGGCCGAAGCCCTGGACGATACGTTCGAGCTCGATCTGTTCAGTCCAATCCGCCAGGACTGGCTCGATCACACCGATACGTATTTTCACCGGCAATGACATTGCGGATTGCCGAATGGCGACTGCCGATTTCGCGATTGTGGACTGCGGATTGAGATTGTGGATTGCGGATTGGAAATGCGGATTTGAATTGCTGGATTGTCGATTGAGGCGCGGTGAAATCGTCAATCACCAATCTCAATCCGCAATCCGCAGTCTCAATCCGCAATCCGCAATCTCAATCTGCAATCGACAATCGCGAAATCGGCAGTCGCCATTCCGCAATCCGCAGTGGTTTGTGTTAGTGGACCTTACGATCCCAGTCCGAGCGACCGCCTGAGTACACGTCGAATTTCCGGCGCAGGCGATTCATCTTCCATTTCAAGTAGCGGTACTTGAATTCGGCGGTGAGGCCGCCGCGGCCGCCTTGGAGGTAGAGATAGCCGAAGATCAATCCGCCCAGATGGGCCGCATGAGCGACGCCGCCCGGCGACGAGAAGTAGGACAGCGCGCCGATAATGATGACGAAATATTTCGCCGGAATGGGAAAGATCAGCGCCATCAGAATCGGCCGGTCCGGGTAATACAGCGCAAACGCGAGCAGAATGCCAAACAGGGCGCCCGATGCGCCTACCGTCACCGTGTTGTAGGTGTTGCGCGTGATCTCGAACGGCAGCAGCGCCACGAGGATCGTCGTGATCGCCGCACCGATTCCGGTGACCGCGTAGTAGCGGACGAAGAACTTCGTCCCCCACAAGCGTTCGAGCTCGACACCGAACATCCAGACGCCGAGCATATTGAAGAGGATATGCGCCGGTCCGGCGTGCATGAACATGTACGTGACCGGCTGCCATAGCCAGTGACGCTGGATGACATCTGCCGGAACCACGCCCAGCACGTACAGCAGGTCGTGCCGAATGACCGACGCCACAAACGCCACCACGTTCGCCCAGATGATCCATTTGACCGCGGGAGTGATGGGGCCGGGACCGAAGGAATAGCTCAGCGAATTGGGACGTGCATAACGGGTCATCGGACTCTCGACGAGAAGAAGAAACTATCGTACCACAGCGACTTCAGCGTCCGGTCTCGGGAACGGCGACGTCGGCAGGTTGGGATGGTATCGCCACCGTGGCACGCGCCGGAAGCGGGAGCGCACACGCGGCCGCCAGTAATGGTATGACCGAAACGCCTGCCAGCGTGTGTTCGATGCCGATTCGATCGGCTATCAACCCTGCTATCGGCACGCTCAAGCCTCCGGTTCCCCAGGCGAAGCCCATCATCAGCGACGACACAGTCGCCGCACTGACCGGTGCAAGAGACTGGCCGAACGTCACGTTTACCGGCAACGTCGACTGCAAAAAAAGTCCTCCGATCGCCAGCACGACCACGAAGGCGGACCCGCTCAGGAACGGCGCGACGAACAGGAACGGGCACGACAGCACGAGCGATAGCGCAATCACCAGACGTGCGCCGAATCGATCGGCGGCAGGTCCGCCGAAGAATCCGCCGACGCCGCTGCCAAACAGATACACCGCCACCGCCGCGCCCGCTTGACCGATCGACAATCCTCGCCGCGTCAGCATCACCGGAACGAACGTGGCGAACGTCAACGACGCGAGCGTTCTGAGCACGACGATGGTGTAGAGCAGGGCGAGCGGCTTCGCATACGGCCTCAGCGCACCGAAGCCGCGGTGCGCTGACGGATGCAAGGGAATCGCCGGAACGCGTCGAATGAAGAACGCGACGACTGCGAGACCGGGGAGCGCGAGCAGGGGCGTCCATTCGAGGCCGAAACGCTGCGCAAATGGTGCGAAACACAGCGGGCCGAGCGCAAAGCCGAGAGTGCCGCCGGTGATGTAAACGGACATCGCGAATCCGCGGCGGTCTCCGCCCAGCCGATGCGCGAGCGCCGCGGCGGGGGGATGAAATGCCGCGGCACCAAGGCCGCCTGCGATCAGAATCACGGCCAGCATCTCGCGCGATGTGGCGAGACCGATCAGGCTCAGCACGGTGACCGACACGACGGGTCCCACGGTGACGAGCGTTCGCGGGCGCCATCGATCCGCGATGTGTCCGAACCCGACCTGCGCTACCGACGCCGCCATCTGAAACAGCATCGTCAAGGTCCCGGCGGCAGCCAGCGAGAGGCCGAGACGTGGAATCAGCAGCGGCAGCATCGGCGCATAAATGTTCCCGTAGCCATCCACCATCACGTGTGCGGCCGCCATGAGCAGAATCGTCGGGTGAAGACGCAGGCGCGAGATCATCGTTAGCGGGGCGAACAGGGTGAAGTCCTCATCCCGACGGACGCAGCCGCTTGAGCACACGGCTGGACGCCTCGTCGAATTCGGAAAGCCGTAGCAACCGAGCGGCAGCAACCAGGACCACGAGACCGACCGCGATCGCCGAGCCGAGCTCGACGGCCCGCCACCACGAGTTGGTCGCGGGAATCCGCGCGGCGAGCCAGTCGCCGGTTTGCCGTGCGGCGAGCCCCATCAGCAGCGAGGCCACCGTGATCTTGGCGAGCGCGATCGCGACTCGCCGCTCTTCAAGGCCGCGAAGCCGTCGCCGCAGGAGCCACAGCAGCGCGCCGGCATTGACCATGGCGGCGAGCGCGGTGCCCAGGGCAAGTCCTCTGTATCCCATGACCCGG
>JBPYFA010000361.1:0-13869 GCA_051986585.1 Vicinamibacterales bacterium
GGTCACGACCGCGTGAGCGCCACCGTGCTCCCGGGCCTCCTCGGGAAACAGCGTGGCGTGCACGCCGCCAAACACCACGAACGCGCCCCGCGCGCGTGCCGCCTGTCCGATGCGGTATCCGCGCAGCGCATTGCCGGTGTGAATGCCAATCCCTACGACGTCGCCCGGGTGAACCGACTCTTCGTTCATTGGCTCCAGGGTTTCGTCGATCAGCAGCGGCGTTCCGTGACGGGCCGGCGTGGCCGCAGCCAGGACGTACTGCCATCTCGGCGTAATGACCGCAGTGCCGAAAGACACGTCGCTCGGATTCACGAGGTGAATGCGCATAAATGGACTCTAATACGAGCCGGCGACGCGGCGTCCGAATCGGGTAAAGAAACCGGCGGTCGCAACGCCGGCCTGTTTCGACTTGCGGCCAATCGCGGTGCCACCGTCGGCGGCGGCGCTCCAGGGAGATTTCGGTGCAACGGTGGTCACCTCGGTTGGAGGAGCCGCGGGAGCCTGCGGCACCACGGACGTCTCCAACGCACCGGAGCGGGATTCACGATCCTCTGCACGGGGCGACGACGATCCAGGAGCGTCAGCCGGCGCGGGAGGGCTCTGCGCGTTCGGCGCTGGCCGAGGTGGATATGGAAGGGACAGTGGAGATGAATCGGAAGAACGCGAAGGTGACGATGACGCCGAGGATAGAGCGGCAGGCGCAGCGGCCGTTGCTTGCGCACGCTGCGGCGGCGAAGCCGGCGCGACGGTAGAACGTCGTCGGCGTTCCGTGTCGCGCGGTCCAGCGACGCGTGTCACCGGGGCAGTCGCCTGACGATCCGTTGCCGTGCTGACCACTCGAAGCGGAGCAACTGGGAGGGCGATCACCGTCGCCTCAAAAATCTCGAGTCCACCGACACCTGCGGCCGTCACACACAGGATTGAAACGATCCCCACCGCGATCGAGCGGGACCAGATCGGTGCGATCCATCTGCGTGGTGAGACGATCTTCGTTACCCGTGCACGAAGGGTGGATGCCGTATAGACGGCGGGTGCGGCGTGCACCGCGCAGGCTGGAGCTTTGAAGCCGGCAAGCTTGATCAAACATTCGGCATACGACTTCGGCGCGCCGGTGATGGCGACGGTGATCTCATCGCACGCGACCTCGCGCTCGATGTGCAAGCGGCGACCAAGCCACCAGACGGCTGGATGCCAGCCGGCCACGATGCCGATGAGGATCTGCAGCAGGTGACCGATGTCATCCCGCCGCTGCACGTGCGCCCACTCGTGGATCAGGACGCGATCCAGTTCGCTGGCAGCGAGCGTGTCGAGCACCGAAGGCGCCACCGCAATCATCGGAGGTCCGCCGGCGAAAACCGACGCAGCCATTACCGAATCCGAGAGCACGAGGGTGGCGCGACGGTTGGCGAAGCGGAAACGGGTCCACTGTGCGAGAGCGGACTCCACCTGCGCCGGGAAAGGTTGGCTGCCTGTCCGTGCCCTCCGGAGCGCGGCCATCGCTGATACGAACCTGATCATGCCGATGCCTGCCCATACCATCCACGCCGCAATCATCACGAAGGGCGACATCCACCAGGAGTCCGGCAGCGAGACCGTAACATCGCCGGACGGCAGAGGAAAGCCCCGCGTCGGTGATGGTGTCGACGACAGCGATGGCAGCAGCGGCAGCGCGACCACGAGGAGCAACGCGGCCCAGCACACCATGTAGCGCACGTTGGCGCGCGCTCGTTCGAGCACGCGCAGCATCGCGCACGAAGCGATCGCCACAACGCAACCCTGCCACAGCCAGTTCAGCACAGCGTTCATCTCGGCTCCTAGGCGCGTTCGATCAGTTTCCTGAGCTGTTCACGTTCCCCGGGATCGATCTCTTCATCTTCGAGCACATTGAGCACGAGCAGGCTCGGCGATCCCTCGAACAGCCGGCTGACGAGATGGCGCAACGCACGACGGCGAGCTTGTCGCTCGTCGACGACCGGCTGATAGACGAACGCCCGGGCGACCTTGTCGTGCGTGACATAGCCTTTCGTTTCCAGGATTCTGAGGATCGTCTGCACGGTGCTGTAACTCACCGCACGCGTTTCGCTGATCGCCTGAACGACGTCGCCGACCGATGCTTTCTGCAACCGCCAGAGCGCCGCCATGACCTGGGCTTCGGCGTCGGTGAGCGCGGGTGACTTTTTTCTTGCCATGGCACTTGCTCTTAAAGAATTAAGACTTGCCAGGGGACTGTAGCAGGGTATGTGGAGCGGTGTCAATTAAAGAATTAAGAGTTGAAGGGGGGCGGCCGTATCTCCAGCCTTACTTGGGCTCACCGACCCGGTAGACTCTCAAGCCGGCGATTGCCCATAGCTCGTTGTTCCGGGCGGGGGCCGTTTCGGTGATCCGGATGTACTTCGCCTGGGTCGGTACGAAGGCCATGATCGTCGTTGGCGTCTGCCCGTCGCCTTGTGCGGCATCCGACCATGTCGTTCCGTCGATCGATACCTGCAGCTTGTAACCGACCGGCCCCGAGGCCGGTGGTGGCGGCGTGAATGGCGCGCCGCTGCGTCCGCCAGGTGGCGGCGGAGTGCCGCGTCCACCCGCCGCGCCGCGTCCGCGTCCACCGCCGCCAAACGCAAACGGCAGCGCCGAGTCGATCTGCACTTCGCTGATCCTCGTCGCCGCGGCGAGCTCGATCTGGTACCACATGCCGGCCTGCTGCGGAATGCCTGTATCCCAGCGTCCACTGCCGTTGATCGGGTTGGCCGCAGCCTCGCTGTTGTGGCTCGCGGTCACCTTCCAGCCGGTCGTGTCCTCGATGCGAGCGGGCAGTGTCGGCTCGAGCTCCGCAATTGTCCAAGGTGTCTTGCGATCGACGACCTTGCGGACAAGACCCACCTCCGTTGGTTTGACGAGAGCGCCGGTGTTGCCGAATGCCAGCCGTACGAAACTCGCGACATCGGCGATCCACTCGTCGGTGTTGCCCCCCATCGGCACCATCACCGCGCCGTAGTCTGTGCCGTTGACTGGACCCTGCAGTCCGTTGATCAGCACGTTGATCACATAGTCGCGATGGCCTTGAACTCGGGGCGAGCCAGCCAGCGGTGGCGCCAGCGTGGTCCCGGCCGGCGCGCCAGCCATCGGCGCTCCCTTGCCGTCGATTCCATGGCAGGCTGCGCAGATCTCCCGGTATGCCGTTTCGCCGCGTTGCACGGAACGTCGGGCATCGACCGATAGGTTCACCGCACCGGCACCTGTGTCGCTGAGCGCCGGCCGCTGTCCCTGCGATGTGGATGTGCCCTTGAGGATCTGATCCCCGATTTCCCGGATCCCTCGTGACGGCCTTGCGGCCGACGTGTTCTTGATCAGTGCGTCGCTCTCGGGCACTCTGTACAAGTTGAGGGTGACCATGGCCTGGATGACCACGTCGGTGTCCGCATCCTCGAGGAAGTTCCGGTATTCGGCAGCGAACGACTTGTCTCCCGCCTTGTAGAGCGATTCGCTGGCACGGATCGCCTGCACGCGGATCTTCGGATCGGGACTCTTCATCAGCTCGCGGACGAGCGCCGCGTCGAGCGAGTCGAGCCCTTCGATCGTCCACAATGCGTGAATGCGGGCGAGCTGATTATCCGAAGATCTCGCCATCGTCCGCAGCGCCGGCACGACCGATTTATCGCGACGGAGCACGAGCAGCTTTTGCGCCGTGTCGCGCCACCAGCCGCTGGGATGCGTCAGATGTTGGACGAGCTCGGCCGGCGTCTCGCTGTACATCCTTGGCCGCGTGCGGTCTGGCGGCATCCCCTCGTACGTAATGCGCCAGATCCGTCCCCAGTTGTGCTGCTTGTCCAGCTGATACTGTTCGACCTTCTTGCGCAGGTACGAATTGGGCCCGACGAACTGCGCGTCCTGGATGATGCCGGTGTACATGTCCATCAGATAGAGCGCACCGTCAGGTCCCGTCGTGATTGACACTGGCCGGAACAGCGGATCGGTGGAACGCACAAATTCGGATCCTGGATACGCGTTCTTCAGCTGCGTCAGGCCATCGGTCACGACAACCTTCGCGCGCCGGACGATGCGGCCGACGGGCTCGGTGAAGAAAAGATCGCCCACCATGTCGGGCGGCATCCGGTGCCCGCGATAGATCTCGACGCCGGATGCGGCAGTAAAGTGATTGAGCGTCCCGTCGGGCAAGCGGACGCGCCGCATGCCTCCCTGCATGTCCGAAATCCCGCCCGGCGCCGAGTTCGGAACCTGAAAGTTCGGTTCGAAGTTGTCCGTTACGTTGAACGCGCCGTAGATGATCGGCGTCTGGAAGTTCACCGGTCCGATTTCACCACCGCCGTCGACCCACCACATCTTTCCGTAGTTGTCCTGCGCCGACCACCACTGGCCGCCGTTTGGTTCGGTCTCCTCGCGCAGGATCTTGCCGCCGGCGATGCGGAGGCGGAACGGGTTGTAGGTCGTGTAGAGCCAGTTGTCGAGTGCCCAGGTCAGGCCGCCGGGCTGCCATTCCATGTTGGTGACGCGGCCGTAGCCCGGATAAAAGACCTCGCGCTTGTCGGCGACGCCGTCGCCGTCGGTGTCGGTGAGCTTGTAGAGATCCCGATTGTCGGTCTCCAGCGCGAGCACCTCGCCGTCGGCAAGCGGAAACGCAATCCGCGGGAGCACCAGCTTGTCGGCGAACACCGTGTGTTTGTCGTAGCTGCCGTCGCCGTCGGTATCCTCGTGGCGCGAGATGCGACTGATTGGCTCGCGCGAGTTCGAACCATCCGCATCGCGCATGTAGGACCGCATTTCGAGCACGTACATACGGCCGTTGCCGTCGAACGTAATGCCGACCGGGTCCTGGATCAACGGATCGGTGAGCACCGGCTCGATTCGGAATCCTGGCGGCAGCTGGAAGTGCTTTTGCTCGTCAGCGGGATCGAGCCGCTTGACCGGCGGCTTGTCGCTGAAATCGGCGCCCATGTCGATTTGCGCCTGAAGCGGATTCGGCGACTGGCTCGCCGGTTGCGGCGCGGCTGACGTTCCTTGCGTATAAACGATGGCACCGGCGAGCACGCCACTGATTCCGTAGGCCACCACGCGCCACGCGACCGTGTTCTTCACTCCACACCTCGAGAGCCGACTGCGATGAGCAGGTGATCCCACCTGCAGGCACTTTCTGCAAATGGTCAGTACTGTAATCGATTTCGCAGGTCAGGGTGTCAATGGACGCTTGCGGAAGAAATCGTACTTCGCGGAGAACTGCACACGGCTGGCGTGTGCCCCTTCGCCGTCCTTGATGTCGTGCGTGCCGAACAAGTACTCGACTCCGACGTTCAGTGAGCCGGCCGGATTCCAGAGGAGGTTGCCCAACCAGTAGTAGGAATCGAGAAACGCTGCCGCAGGCTGCGGATTGGTTGGGTCGACGTGCGTGTACCCGAACACGCCCGTTGACCGCAGTCGCCTGGGCCAGACGTGTGTATAGGCTCCGTAAGCGCCGAAGGCCTGTAAGGCGGCGATGTCGGTGCCGGCATCATTCAGGTCGAGGTCTGAATTCGTTCCCCCCAGGTTCTCGACGTAGCGGGCGATGCCGCGCCCGAATGCCGCGTAGCCGATCGCGGTATCGCCGTTGGCAAGCGTCAAGACGCCGTCCACGTTGCCGCCGACGCCGAGCGTTGTCTCTCTGCGGTCGGTGATCCGATACCCAAGCGTTCGGAACAGCGAGCCTGCCTGAACATGTCCGTGGCTCGAGTCGAAGCGGTAGCGGACGATCATGTCCGGCGCCGGGCTGTAGGACGCGCCAGTCGAACTGAGTTGCCGCGATTCGATCAATGGACGTTCGATGGCGAATGCCAGGCTGTGCCCGGGTTTCAACCGCTGCGTGTAGCGAACCTGTGCCTGTCGTAGTTTGGTGGCCACGCTGGATCCGTTATCGTCGAGCGAGTCGGGAAATGCATCCGGGTCGGTGAACGTCGTCCAGGTCTGTCCGACGAGAAAGTTCGCCAGCTGCCCGTAGAAATGTCGCAGCCGCGGATCGAACGGCGCATTTGGACCAAAGAAATCGATCTCCGCAAACGTGCGAAGGTCGGAGCCGATAGTGGTCGGGCTGCGGAAGTCGACGTTGATGCGCGTCTGACGAATGTGCAGCGTCGTGCTTGGTGTTTGCTCGGCGTCAGTCAACCCAACCGGCATCGTGCTCGGAATGAAGCGATCGGTATTGCCCGCCGGTTTGGTATCGACGATGGTGTCCAGCTTGGCGTAGCCATCAATTTTCATTCGCGCCGGTGTACCGGGAATCGGGATGAAGCCCTGGAGCGACGGATCGAGCGGCGCATTGTTGACGCGGGCTACGGTTTCGGGATCCCGTGCGAATGTCTCCGGCCCTTGCGCGGTCGGCATGCTGGCCTGAACTGATGGGGTTGCGCTGCCGGCACCCGACGGTTCAAGTGCGGCAATCTGCTCGCGAAATGCGGCGATCTGGGCCGCAGTCGTTCGCTCGAAGTCCGCGAGCTGCCGTTTCAAGTCGTCGAGTGACGGCTTCTGGCTTGAAGTCGACTGAGCGCTCGCGACGCCGGCCGCCGATATCACTGCCATCGCGACAAACGGCACTACGGCTAGAGCCGACCACGTCCTTCGATCGATCATGACGAAACCTCCCGTATCCGTTCGCCGTCTCTGTGGACGTGCGCGGATCCGATTCACAATCCGCCGCGGGTTCTCGGGCGAGGTGTAAGATCCTCCAAATTACCAGTCCGAGGGTACGGAGGCTCACCCATGCCGAATCTTGCTCGCGCGCCCCGTCTTATTCTGTGTTCCTTGATGACCTTTTCCGCAACGTCGGCGTTCGCTGCCGGTCCCAATGTGTTGAACAATGCCCGACATGACACCTCGCTTCCGCTGACTCAATTGGCAGGCCGCGGGCGGATGCCAGCAAAGCAACCGGATCGCGAGATGGCCGAACCGCGCGCGACTCGAGGCGCGCTGGCCAGCGGACGCGCGGACGACGTCGCGAAGACACTCGATTCACCACTGCAGGGCGTGTCCACCGTCGTCAACTTCGACGGTCAGTCGGCGAACGACAACCGCCGCGTCTTTGGATTCGCGTTGGTGCCGCCCGACACCAACGGTGCCGTCGGCGCGTCGCAATACGTTCAGATGGTCAACGTGACCATTGCCGTCTACAGCAAGCGCGATGGAACGCTGCAGCTCGGACCGGCGCCCATCCACTCTCTGTGGGACGGCTTCGGCGGTCTGTGCGAGAACGGCGGCGAAACCGCCGTCTACTCCGATGGCGGCGATCCGATTGTCCTCTACGATCACCTCGCCGATCGATGGCTGGTGAGCCAGTTGCAGTTCGACGAGACGTTCACCAAAACGGCGCAGTGCGTCGCCATCTCGACCTCGTCGGATGCCACCGGTTCGTACAATCGGTATGAGTTCGACTTTGGCGTGAACTTTCCGGATTACCCGAAGTTCGGCATCTGGCCGGACGCGTATTACAACTCGATCAACGTCTTTCCAGGAAAGAAGTTTGCCGGCGCGCAGGCGTGTGCGTTTGACCGGGCCGCGATGCTGGCGGGCCAGGCCGCAAAAGCGATCTGTTTCCAGCAGCCCCCCTCGGTGTCGAGCCTGTTGCCGGCGGATCTCGATGGAGCGACGCCGCCCGCCGGCGCGCCGAACTATTTCGTCGGTCTCGCCGACGCCACACACCTGAACCTGTTCCGGTTTCACGTCGACTTCGCCAATCCGACGGCTTCGACGTTCAGCGATCCGGTGTCGATCAGCGTTGCACCGTTCAATGAGATTTGCGCCCGCGCCAACACGGTGGCGTGCATTCCCGAGCCGGAGCCTGGCGAGAAAGTAGATGGCCTTTCCGATCGCGTCATGTTCCGGCTCGCCTATCGGAACTTCGGCGACCACGAGGCACTGGTGGTGAATCACACCGTGCAAGGCGGAGCGCTCGGCGGCGTGCGATGGTACGAGATCCGTAACCCCGGCGGGACACCGGTGGTATTTCAGCAGGGGACCATCGTCGATCCGGACACGGACTTCTGGCTCGGCAGCATTGCGATGGATCGGGCGGGAAACGTCGCCGTCGGGTTCAACGCGATGAGCAAGCGCGATTTTTCGAGTGTCTACGTCGCCGGGCGTAAACCGTCCGATCCGTTGGGCTCGATGTCGGGCCCGCTGATTCTCGCGATCGGCAGCGGCGTGCAGTTCAACTCCTACAAACGCTGGGGCGACTACAGCAGCATGACCGTCGATCCCAAGGACGACTGCACGTTCTGGTACACGCAGGAGTATTACGTCTCGAGCGGCAGCTTCAACTGGGCGACTCGCGTCGGGGCGTTCAAATTCGACAGCTGCAAGTCGGGCGGAAAATGAACACGAATCAGAGTTCGGGTCCGCTGTTCAACTGGACGCAGGCGATCTATGCGTTGCACGCGCTCAGCCTGCTGATCGGCATTCTCGGCGCCGCGACGATTGTCGGCGCGTTTCTGATTGGCTGGCCGTCGCTCATCGCCGTGATCCTGAATTACGTGAAACGGAGCGAGGCGCGAGGCACGTGGCTCGAGTCCCATTTCCGATGGCAGATCCGGACGTTCTGGTACGGGTTGCTGTGGGTTTCGCTCTGCATCATCTTCGTCGTCATGACGCTCGGCATCGGCCTGCTGATCGTCTGGGTGCCGATCGGCATCGTCAGCCTGTGGTTCGTATACCGAATCGCGCGCGGCTGGCTCGCACTGCGCGAGGGGAGAGTGATGTACGCCTGAGGGGCATCACTCTCCAGAAAGCGGAGATCGCAAAGAACGCCGTGCGATGTCTGCGATCTTCGTGCGAGATCCTCCGCGCTCTTTGTCCGATCGGTTTGGAATCTGTTCTAGAGAGGTGCCGGAACTGCAGGAGGCGCGCCGGCAACGGCGCGCCGTTCTTCAATCGCTGAACGTAACAGCATCACGGCCGTGTAAAGCACGACCACGATGACCCCCCATCGCACGATGTCGAGCGGCAACGACTTGACGAGCCACACGGCAATCAACACACCGGGGATGCCGCCAAGCGTCAGGCCCAACGCGGCGCGAGCGACGTAGCGGCCGGTGCTCACGAAACGCATCGCCGCGGTCATGCCCGTGAACGCGCCCGAGCCCATCATGATCGGGAACGCACCGCGAGGATCCATGCCGAGCAGACTGAACAGCATCAGGCTCGGTCCATAGTTGCCGATGCCGAGCGTGGCGAGCGCGCCCATGATGAAGTTCGCGGCGAGCGCAATCGCGAAACCCGAACGCGTAAGGCGCAGCGCATCGCCACCGGGCGGATAAAGGTGGAGCATCCCGATCGCCATGAACAGCCCTGCAAGCAGCAACGCCGCAGCCATTCCGAGCTGAATCACGCGGCGCGGCAGCCGTGACACGGTGCCTGCGCCGAGCCAGCCGCCGGCCATCATCGCGCCGATCAGGAACACCAGCTGCCGGGGGTCGACCGGCACCACGGTGATGAAGGCGAACGCCTGGGTGACGACCGGCAAGGTATGGCCGACCAGCATCGTGCCAGGGATCCGTTCGTCCGGGACCAGTCGCACCAGTTTGTAGATCGTGGTCGTCGTTGCGAAGGAGCCGATGCCAAGCGTGTCAAAGAAGTTTGTGATGAAGCCGATGGCGATGTGAATCGGTCCGGGGGCGGCCGCACGCTCCAATGCTCCATCCGGCAGCGAGCGCGATCGGGAGAACGCGCGCCCCAACCGCACGACATAGATCACCGCGAGCACGGTTATGGTCGCCAGCAGCGTCCGGGCGATGTCCACGAGCTCTCCTTCGATTTTGTTGGTGTCACGCGCGATGAGCACGCGTGCGGGTCAAACGCGGCTACCCGGCGGTCACGCGTGCTGCGTGCGTGCCCACTGCTCGAGCCGTGTCGGCGCGATCCCGAATTCGCGCGCCATTCCGTCGATGTCGGCGTCGTACCCGACCTTATCGAACCAATCGAGCATCATGGCGAAATCTTCGCTGTTCTTGCGGACTTCTTCGAGTGGTATGCGGACGTAGCCGATCTTCCGGCCAAAGGCGCGGCCGAGCGCTTCGGCCGTTTCGGGCAGCGTCCGTGCATCCCCGGCAATGTCGAAGGCGCGCCCGTTCAAGCGCTCTGCCTCGGTAAACGCCTTCGCCGCGTACTTGCCGATGTCGGCAACCGCGATCATCTGCAGCACGGTTGCGGGATCGAGCGTCGAATAGATCGTGTCGCCGTTGAGAAACCAGGGCGTCGTCAGGTTTTCCATGAAGAACACAGGACGATAAATCACGTAGGACGGGAAGCGCAGGGCACGGACCGTCTCTTCGACGCGCGCCTTATTGTCGAAATGGGGGATCCCCGTGTGGCGATGCGCCGAACCGACTGACGCGTAGACATAGTGCTGGACGCCGGCCTCTTTTGCCAGCTGCGCCAGCCGCTTTCCCTGTTCCTCTTCCCGTTCGACGCCAGCTTCCCACGTGTTTTGGACGCCGAAGACGCCCCACGCTCCCGCCAGCGCTCGCGTCAACGATGCCGCGTCGTCCAGATCGCCCGCGACGATGTCGACGCCCTTGGCGCGAAGTTTCTGCGCCGCCTCTCCATCGGGGTGACGCGTCATTGCGCGGAGCGTCCAGCCCTTGCCGGCGAGCTCTCCGATCAGAGCTCCGCCTTGTTTGCCTGTGGCGCCGGTCACCAGAATCACTTTGTTCGCTGCCATCAACCCTTCGCCTCCCAGGAATAGGTCCAGGAAGGCTCAATCATAATGCGCGGCCAGCGGCAAAATCCGAAAGAGCGCGCGCCATGCACGCAAATTGCAGGTCGAGCCCGGTGCAACCTCGGGCCATTGAATTGCTTGTGGGAAATACGACCGGTCGAGTTCTGTCTGATGTCGATCGTGCCGGCGCCCGTTCGACCATCAGTAGTAGCGCCGATAACGGCGCAGGAGGCGAAGCGAATGAGATTTCTGTCGATGATCCGAATCAACGAGAACAGCGGTCAGGTGCCGAGCGAGCAGCTGATGCGAGACATGGGCAAGCTCATCGAGGAGATGACCCGAACCGGCGCGCTCGTTCACACGGCGGGACTCCGGCCGACCAAGGAAGGGACCCGGGTGCGACAGCGCCACGGAAAGCAGTCCGTTGTCGATGGCCCCTTTACCGAAACCAAGGAAGTGATCGGCGGCTTCGCACTCCTGGAAGCCAAATCGAAGCAGGAGGCGATCGAAATGACGAAACGATTTCTGCAGGTCCATGGCGACGAGTGGGACATCGAATGCGAAGTGCGTCAGATCGATGGGCCGGAATTCGGCAAGGACGTGAAGTAGAGGCGGCGTTATTCAGCTGCGCACTGATCGTTGAAACCCAAGCGCGCGATCCAAAAGCCGATGAGGACAAGCCCGACACTGCCCAAGACAAGCCACGGTCTCGCATCAGCTCGTGCCCAGGCAGGCTGTTCAACGACGGTGACATCGGAAGCGACGACAGAAACGGACGCGATCAGGCGATAGCCGCGCTTGGGAATCGTCTCGAGCAGCCGTGGGTCGTCGGCGTCGTCGCCGAGGGCCTGACGAAGCTCGGTGACCGTCCGGGTGAGCGCGGATTCGGTGACCTCGGCTCCCCACACGCGATCAAGCAACTGGTCTTTGGCGACGACTTCACCGCGATGCGCGGCGAGATACGTCAGCAGGTCCATGACCTTCGGTCGTACCTGTCGCGTCCCGCCATCCTTCGATAACCGGCACTGAGCGGGCTGCACGAGCCAGGCGTCGAGATGAAAGTCGCTCTGAATGGTATCGGAAATCAGCGACATGGCGACCAGCGTTCCTTTCCCGTCGTGGCCGCCAGCGCAAATCCGGTCACCTGTTTCTGCATACGCCTGCCTTCACTGTGGAGCCGTCGTCGTGCGCGCCCGTGGGTCCTGCCGAGAAGAGCGGACGCCCGCGAACGGACTCCGAAATTGTTTCAGCGGAGAAGAAAGGATGTAACTACCTTTGTGTGTAGGTGGGACGGAAATCACTCACTTCGCGGCCGGCAGTTTTTGCTTGAGTTCCTCGAACCAGTTCAGGACCACCTGGATCTGCGGCGGTCCTTGCTCCCCTCCGGTTGCGGCGCCGACCGCGACGAAGCTTCCGTCCGGCAGCACGTCGTATGGCCGCGGGTTTCCAGGAAACGCGAGCGTGAAGCGGCGGGGTACGTCGACGGGACTGCTGACAGTGAACGTTGGCTGCATCCGAATGGTGACGGCCGAGAACTGACCGGGCGCCGGCACGAAGAACAGTTCGCGCCCGTTCGGGGACCACAATGGCCGCCCACCACTTGCAGCCTGATACTTCATGCCAGTCGGCGGAAACGGCTGGATGTACGTCCCTCCCCGCTGATCACCGGTTTGAGGGCCTCCGCCAATTTGATAGGCGATCCATCGCCCGTCCGGAGAGAACACAGCGTCTGTCGGCATGCCGAACGAAATCACGTCGTCGAAGCGAGATGCCTTCCGGCTGGTGGTGGAGAACGTCCAGAGCGTCGTCTCCGTGTTGTTGGTTAGGCTGAAGAGCAGCAGATCGCTGGATGGAGCCCAGGATTCGGGCGTGTGAAACGTGCCGGGCTCCGGATGGGTCAGTCGTTCGGCGACGCCGCCGTCAATGGACTGCCAGAAGATTCCGCGATCTCCGTTCCGGTCGGACTGGAACGCCACGCGCTTGCTGTCGGCCGACCAGACCGGCATCCGGTTGTTGCCGTCGTAGGTGAGCTGGGTGATCGAGTTGCCGCCTGATAACTCGTAGAGCGCGATCTCCGAATGATTGCCGTCGTTGGTCTCGATTGCCAGCCGTTTACCGTCGGGCGACACGCGCGGGTTCTGATAGGTGCCGCGCGGCAAGGGCAACACCTTCACGCTCCCCTTGCGGTCGTACACGATGACCTTGTCCTGGTCGGACTGCGCCGGGCCGGGAAGATAGGCGAGCACGCCCGTATCGGATACCGCGTAGTTAGCACCGCCGGACCGAAAAACGCCGTCGATGACGGGCACCGGTCCACCGGTGAATTCCTTCCGGCGCACATCGAACGGACGCGTGATGAGCGAACCGCCGACGACGTAGAGGAGGTGGCCGGTCGGAATGTACTGTGGATCGGTCCCTCCTTCGACAATCGTTTTTCGCTCGCCTGTCTTGATTGAGTGGACGACGACTTCCCCTGCCGTCGGCGAGTCGGTGCGGGTGAGACTGAACAGGACGGTGTCGCCATCCGGCAGCAACTGCAGCCTCTGGACGAAGCCATCCTTATCGGTCAGTCGCACGATTGGCTCCGCCGCGCCGCCGTCGGGAGAAACGCGCATGATTCCCGTGTCGACCTGGTCGAACAGGATCCCGCTGGCATCCCATACCAGCGTGAACGGCGCATTGTTTGCGGCAGATACCTTGACTGGCACTCCGCCGGCGATCGAGATGCGTTTCAGCTCGGAGCCCGCCCAGAACACGATGTTCTGGCCGTTGGGGGAGAACGCGGGGAGAATACCGGGGTCGGCGCCTGCGAGTGGTCTCGACACCCCCTCTGCCAGCGCGCGGATGAACAGGCGGCCGCCTGCGGCGAACGCAATGTAGGAACCGTCGGGCGAGACGGCGACGACGCGTCTGCTCAGCGTGAGTAAAGGACCCTCTGCCGTTGGCAGCGCAAAGCGAACCACGGGCATCAGTGGCGTAGAGGAACGCGGCCAGAGCGCGATCGCCGCAGCGCCGACACCCAGAGCGGCACCCGCGGCGAACAATGCAACCAGCGGCCATCTGCGTTTCAGCCTGGACGCAGAGCCGAGCGTCGGCGAGTCGAGCGCCCGCGACGGTTCCTGTTTCAGCACGAACAGCACCGTTGACAGGTCGCTGATCCGTTCGCGCGGGTTCTTCTC
>JBPYFA010000362.1:0-7128 GCA_051986585.1 Vicinamibacterales bacterium
GGCGGCGTAGCGTCCAAGGTCGAACGTCTTCGTCTTGGAGAGTGAAAACACGTTGTGGTAGGTGTGATCGTTGTTTGGAAAATCGACGGTCGTTCCAGCCACGATCGGCAACACGTGCGGCACGAACGTTTCATCCTTCTGGTCCATCCGTGGCCGAATTTCTTCGCGGCTGTCGAAGGCGGCGCGCGGTGCGGGGTCGAGATAGACCACGCTGCGGCGGTCCGGTGGCTCGTGCGCGGTCCCCATGCCGAGATCCGCTACCGTGACACGCGGACCAATGTCGGCGGATCCCTGGCGCAGTTCGACACGCCCCCTGATTGTGCCGGTCGAGCGTCCCGGCTGTTGGCGCGCATCGGCCTCGATGCGGACGATCGCCGTCCCAATCAGGCTGGCGACGATGACGGCAACCCACTTTGCTGGCATCAGAACCAGTACACCAGCTGACCCGACAGATACGTGCGCGACCGATCGCGGCCGCCGTCGCGCCAGTTTGCCTGGACGCTGGTCCGGAGCACGAGATTGCGCTGAACGTAATATCCGACTGCGCCTTCGATTCGGCGGACCGGCGCGTCCCAGGGAAGGCCCTTCGTTCCAATCGTGGCGCCCGTCAATGTCGAGAAGCCAAGACGATCGGCGCGACCGGCGACAAAGATGCGCGGTGTCAATCGATAGCGGCCCTCGACCCAGGAGCCGAGCGCGTCGAGCTTGGTGGTATTCGACGGAGCGAGCGCGTGCGGAAAGCCGAACCGGCTCCAGACCAGCTCCGACCGGACGATCCAGTGATCGCGCGAATACTCGACGTCGGCGCCGAATGACTGCTGCGCGGGCGCGGAGTCCGGGGCGACGGATCGATCGAGCCAGGCGCCGCGAGCGGCCGACACGCCGAGCACGAGACCAACAACCGGCGTGAGGCCGATGCGGCCGGCGACCTGCTTGCCACTGTTGTTGTCGGTGACTCGAGGACTCGCCAGCGACCCATTGGTGAAGGACCCGGCCACATCGAGCATGCCGACGCGCCAGCTGCCTTCCACTCCGGTATCCCACTGGAAGCCGCTGATGAGCGGAATGCCCGGACCAGGCAGCGGATTGCCAATCGGGTAGGTCGAGCGCCAGCCGCGGGCCCGCATCCGCAGCACGTCGTCGGCGGTCGCGGGAATCGCATCGGTGCGAAGCGAGGTCAGATATTGATACGCCAGCGGATAGCCGATGACGGGGTTGCCGGTTTCGTACTGACGACGGCCGAAGGCGCCGAACGCCGGTGGAATCCGGCCGGCCTGAATGTCGAACTGACGGTCGCGCCACGGGCGGACGCGGACGTAGCAGGCATAGGCGGTTGGCTGGTCGAGATCCTCGGATCGCAGTTCGCCGACAAACGACAGCCAGGACGCGGGGTGGTACATGCCCGATATCCCGACCCGGAACATGCGCAAGGCGTTGTGCTCGTAGTCGGTGTAGTTGAAGAAGGCAATCTCGTCGGCGTTGCCTCCGGTCGCGATGACCTCGGCGCCCACCGAAACCTTGCCGTCAAATGCCTGGACCGGTCCCTCCGGCAGAGCCTGAGCGCGTACGCTCCCGGCGTCCACCAAGAGCGCGAGTGGCACGATCACCAGACACCGGATGAATCGTCGAATCAACAACGGCAGACCAACTCGGGGACCAGACAATTATAATCGTCGGAATGGCACCCACTTCCGATGACTCTCCGATCTTCACGCTCGCGCAGGCATCGGAGCTGCTGCCGCAAGTGAAGCACCTGACTGCCGACGCGGTCCGGCGTGCGGAGTCGCTCGCCGAACAGCTTCGAGGACTGGCGGAGGACAACCCGGAACATTCGATCCTCTCCGAGGCGCTCCGCGATGTCGTCGCCGGCTGGGTCGAAGAAGTTCGCGCGCTCGGCCTTGAAGCCAAGGGCTTATGGCTCGTCGACTTCGACAATGGCGAGGGGTATTACTGCTGGAGTTATCCCGAGCCCGCCATCACGCATTACCACGGGTACGACGACGGATTTGCCGGCCGGATCAGCATTCAGTGAACCGGGATCCGGTGCCGCGGACCTTGATTGATTCGCGGCCTGCGTATATAACCGAAGTTTACCGCTTGGAATGTGGTTCCACATAGTGGAATGCAGCAATCGCCGAGGTTTTGGCGAGGGGACGCCGGGCGCCGACTGAGTTACTGAGGAGGAGAGACAGAAAGTGGCCTACATCATTTGTGAGCCTTGCATCGGCACGAAGGACGCGGCGTGCGTTGATGTGTGCCCGGTTGATTGCATTCATCCGCGCAAGGACGAACCGGATTTTGCGACGGCGGAAATGTTGTATATCCACCCGGACGAGTGCATCGACTGCGGCGCCTGTGTGCCGGCGTGCCCGGTGGAAGCGATCTTCGCGCTCGACGAGACCCCGGAAAAATGGAAGAACTACATTCCCGTGAACGCGAAGTACTACCAGAAATAAGCTCCCAGTTTTCAGCTCCCAGCTCCCAGCTTCGTCAACTCAAACGCGCTAGCTGGACGCTGGAAGCGGGAAGCTGGAAGCTTCTTCAACGACAGCCTTCGGTGTGCGGGATCGTCTGCGGCGCTTCTGGTGGACGCATCGGATCGGTGCTGAACACGTACACCTCCCGCGAATGAACCGCCACCGCAGGTCGATCCACGAGCGCCACCGCCTTCTGGTTCGCAAAACGCTGGCGAAAATTTGCGACCTCGGATCCCTCCAGCACGAGGTACGGGCTCGGACCCTGTGACGTCAAGTAGGCGATCGCGCGGTCGAGCCATGCGCGATCGAGCAAGTCCACCCGCAACGTTTTCAGGTGCGCGTACAAGCGAAGGCTGCCGCTGTGGAGCCCGGCGATCGCGACCGTTCCTGGCGGCACTTCGCGGCCCACGTATCGGCCGACGTCGGCGTACTTCTGTTCTCCTTCGCCGATCTCGAAAATCGCGTGTTGCCGTCCGTAGCCAATCGCATGCGCGACGCTCAGCGTGGTGAACACGATCAGTGCGATCGCGTGCACGATCGAGCCGTACCGCCGGGTGCCATGGCTGATGGCATCAATACTCAAGACGAACATCGCCGGCATGGCTGGTATCACAAATCTGAGATACCACCAGTCGTCAAAGGGCCGGTAGAACACGTAGCATCCGAATACAGCCGCGATGTACGCGAACAGAATCCATCGCAGCGTCCGGCTCTCGGGTTTTGGACCCGGCGGAAGTGCGAGCGCGAACAGGAACACAAAGACGTACGCGCCCTGCGTTTCCCATAGCCAGCGCGGGTAGCGATGGAGATTCGGCCCGAGGTTCTGCCAGCTGTAGATCGATGATGCCTCGCCGTATCCCGACGTGAGAAACGATCCGTAAAGGCGGTGGTTCAGCCCGCCGACCACCGCGATCAACGGGACGCATGCGAGCGCGAATGCCAAGAGGCATTGGCGACGACGAGCGGCCTGACCAGTCGTGCGCCATGCGACGATTGCTCCAGGGAAGACAGCCAAGGGCGCGAGATTTGGCCGAATCAGGATGGCGACGCCAGTGGCGATTCCCGAGAGCGCGCTGGATCTGAGCGAGGCCGGTCGCGACGCCGCGACCAAAGACATCAGCCACAATGCAGCCGCAGGCACATCGCTCATCGGCCAGAGCGACATCAACAGGATCGTGGGGCTGGTCGCGGTCAGCAGCGCCGCGAGCGCGCCTGCGGTGTGTCCCGATACATACGAGCCAAGCGACGCGGTGAGCAGGATGAGCAACACGCTGCCCAGCGGTGGCACGACAAACGGTCCGCAGTTGCCTGCCGCCTTCAGAAAGATCGCCATCAATAGCGGCAGTCCTGGCGCGTAGGTCGGCACGATGGTGTGATGTTCGGCAGGACGATAGCCAAGCGGTGTGAACGTCCGGTCGGCATCCGGCCAGGGTACTGACGCGACGAAGTCCTGATGGACGTGCAGATTCCCGGTCAGCCAGAGTTGCGCCTGGCTGACGTATCCGTACGAGTCGGAGCCGCCGGCCGCGCGAGCTCCAAAGACGAAGCAGAGGGCGAGGACGATTGCTGCAGCCACTGGCGCCGCCCAGGGCACGAGCCGCCGAACACCATTCGCCAGGCGGGGTGCGAGGGTGCCCCTTTGCCATTGAGGCATCCGCTTATACGCAATCGCCGCGAACAAGAGCGCGAACAGGGCCGGCCGCAGCGCTCCGTGACTGGACACGCGAACGCCGCCGATCCGAATCGAGAAGCCACCCGATAGAAGGATGATCGACGAGACCGCTGCAGCGATGGCTGCCAGACCGAAGAGCACGTACGACGATCGGTGACGCGCTCCGGCAGTGTCACTCATGGCGCTTCTATTTGGCGGCGCCGTTGCTCGAGCGCCTGACGCGCCTGCAAACGCGCGCTCCGGCGCACTTCGGCCTCGGCGGCGCGCCGCCGCTCATCGTCGGTCTCGAGAATGAGGTGCGGAATCGTGACCCGGTGACGCTCCTGGTCAACCGCCACGAACGTCACGTAAGCCAGACTGGTCAGTTGCCGCCGGCCGGTGAGCGTCTCTTCGGAAAAGACTTCCACTTCCACTTCGAGCGACGTCGTCCACGTGGCATTGACGCGGGCTTTCAGAATGATCAGGTCGCCGACTCTGATCGGATGAAGGAACTGGAGACCGTCGACCGCCACCGTCACGAGCGGAGACCGCGTGTGGCGAAGGGCCGCAATGGCGCCGGCGATGTCGATGAGGTGCATCACCGTGCCGCCGAGAATGAAACCCAGTGGATTGGCGTCGTTCGGCAGTACGACCTGCACCATTTCGGTCAGGGACTCTGCCGGCTTTTTCGAGGACGGGTTCTCAGGCATCGGGCCGTACTGTATTTCAACGGCAGGGAGGTGGCCAACATTCGCAATTCGCAATTCGCAATTCGCGGTTCGCCGTTCGCTGTTCGCGGTTCGCGGTTCGCGGTTCGGAGCTGGAGGCTGGCAGCAGCGGGGGGCCGGACGCGGTAAGTCAGTTTTTGCAGTTCCGGTCGACGAACGCCTTCAGCGTGCAGCGGAGTTCTGGCGGAAGGTCATCTTCCTTGATGGAATGCAGGAGCGAGACGGTGGACTGATACGTCTTCAGCTGCGCGACGCAGCGGGGGCAGGCCGCCAAATGCCGCTCGAGCTCGGCGTGGACGCCAGGCGGCAGATGGTGCTCGACGAAATCAGCGAGGAGACCGACGAGATCGTGGCAGCGGCGTTTCTGAGTCACGAGGCGTAATCAGCTCAGGTTCCCGGGTTTGGGTCCTTGAATTACCCTAACCCAAAACCGGAAAACCTGAAAACTGAAACCTCGTTCACGCCCCCCGTGCGATCAGCTTAGAAGTCGTAGCCGATCCAAACCGTGAAGCGCGGGTGTCTGAACCACTTGCTGCCAGACTCGCCTTCCTGGATGCCTTGATACGAGAACACGTAGTCTTCGTAATCCCGGTTCATCAGCGTTCGCCATGACCAGTCGAAGTGAATGGGGAAGCCAAGCGCGAACGTTTCGAGTCCGAGGCCGTACGACGCGCGGCCATCGACGAGCTTGAACCCGTTGATCGTGGCCGGTGGGCCGTAAACAGGATCGTAGGTCAACGTCTCGTAGTTGGGCTTGAATCCGAGCAGAGGCGTCACGGTCAGGGGATTGCTGGACCAGACGTTCATCGGGATCCCTTCGTATCCCGCGGCCCCCATGCCCGCAAACGCGACGCCGCGAAGGCCACCAATCACGCCGATCGGCGTCAGCGCCGCCTCGATCAGCGGGAACCTGAGTTCGGCGTTCAGGAAGAATGCCTTGTTGCCGAGGAACTCGAGATAGTCGTATCCCCGCAGTTCCGAGTTTCCGCCGAAATACATGTACCCGGGGAAGTCGCCCCAGCTCTTGTAGCCACGCGCCCGGAACGCGAGCACACCGTTGGTCGCGAGCCGCAAGTAATAGCGCGCGTCACCATCCAGGGTCTGCCGTGACAGGAAGCTGCCGACTGGCGGCGCGTACTCGTATCCGAGTCTCATGGTGTCGCCGGCAAGCGGCCCGTATTCGCGGAACACGGTGGTTTCGCGAACGTAAGCGGCACCGAACGGCATGAAACTGCCGGAAGAGAACAGCAGCCGGCCGTACTGATCCTGCTGATACTGATTGGCAACCTGCTGGAGGTTGGGATCGTTGTAGGACTGCTCGAAGTTGTAGACGCCGGCCGACAACTCGACGCGGCCGTAGCGGTTGAAGGGATAAATGCCGAAGATCGTGGCGCCGCGCGCGGTCTGCGTCGCGATCGCCTGATCGCGGCTCACAAATGCGTACTCCGACCCGTACAACAACCCTGGGTCGTAGCCGTAGTAGAACTGCTGTTGCGAGTAGGCCTGCACCATGTACTGCAGCCGCCGCGACAGGTTCACATACGAGAAGTTCAGCGTGCGGTACTGGGAGACCGACGACGCGAACATGCTGAACTGCTTGTCGCCGAGGACGTCGCTGAATGTGACCTCGGTGCCGCCGAAGACGTCGCCGCCGCTGGTCACGCCGAGCGCCACCGGCGGGCGGCCTTCAAGGAACAACTTCTCGAAGGTGCCCTTCTTATGAATGTTGGAAGGCACGAGCGTGTGCGATTGCGGCGGCGTGAAATCGATCGGCTCTCCCGCGTCCGCGGAGCCGAAATCGGACATCGCCACCGTGTGCAGCGCCTCCTCGCGAGGCAGCGTGTGGATGCCGTACTCGCCCTTGTAGTAGGTCACGAACGCGATCTTCGCCGGCTTCTGATCGTGGAGCACGATCGGGGAGACGTTGCCGGTCAGCGTATCGGTGTACTGCTTGAGTTCGCCGTTCTTCAGGTTCAGCGTCCAGATGTTGTAGATGTTGCCGTTGCGCGCCACTTCCGGATCGATCGGCTGATTGGGATCGGTCGCCGTCGACGGGAACACGATCGTGTTCTCGTCGAGGAACTGCGCGCCGCCATCGTCGTGCGTACCGAAAGTGATTTGCGTCTTCTTGCCGCTGGCGAGGTCGACCCTGAACAGTTTGTCGTTGCCGCTGACTCGGGCGAGAAAGATGATGGACTTGCCGTCGGGCGCCCACGTCGGCGCATAGTCGCCGAAGTTGTCGTTGGTGATGTTGCGGATTTCCTTGGTCTCG